>CAYNCS010000001.1:0-13841 GCA_964395875.1 uncultured Caulobacteraceae bacterium
GGTCGTGAACGACGGCAGCGGCGAAGTCGATGCGTTCGAGAGTCTGCGCCTGCTAGACGGGCACCTGGACGAAGACAAGCGGCTTGCAGCTTTGCGTTATTTCACGGAAGGCGGCGAACTCGACTTTTTTGCAGGTGGAGATGCGCGCGAGAGCGATGCAGAAGCACCGCCGCGGCGCTCAGCTCGCACGCTGCTTGATGAAATCAAGCTCGAGAACGCACGAATCGATCTCGCCCTCAAAGCCGGGCAGCTGATTGAAGTCGAGAAAGTCGAAGCCGCCAACGTGCAGGCCGTTTCGGCGCTAAGAGAGGCTCTGTCCAAGGGGCGGGCCGAGCTCATCGAGGATCTCGGCAAGTATTTCGGCATTACTCTGGAGAAAAGGCCGGCGTTGAACCTAAGGCTGAAGAAGTTCGAGGCCGCCGCCCTGACAGCTTTCGCCGAGGATATGCAGGCGATGGCGGAGCTGCACGATGCTGAGTACGACGCCGAACATGGTCCGGCGCGAGGCGAGGCGCGCTTTTAAAACTCTGCGCGTAGGGCGCCTTTGATCTCCAGATATTCTAATAGTCCCATTGCCCGACTACTCTTCCGCGAATTCCGTAGAAGTAGAGGAGCCCAATAGCTTCGCGCATCGTCTTCTCCTAGACGCCGGCCTCCCACCGGCGCGCCGGCCCGCCCGTCGGGATGGGCCTACAATGGAGAAACACGTGGACCTTACAGAACTTGACGCCGCCGGCGCGCCCAATTCGCAGCCGTCACTGCCGATCGATGCGAGCGATGGGCAAGCCGATCAGGCCAACCCGCCAATCGACTATTCAGACACGGTTGAAAACATCGCCCTTCGACAGTCGGCCGAATTATGGGTTGACGTTGTACGTCTGGAAAAGTCGCGAGACGCCGCCCATGCCAAGATGAACGAACTGGCGCCGCATCGCGAGCGCCTTCTGCTTAAGGGCGACGACGAAGCGCTAAAACTGCACGATGAAACCGTCGGCGAACTCCGGCGCGAGGCCGAGCGCAGCGAAGCTCGCCGCGTCCTCATCGTTCACGCCGCCCGACTGGCCGAAACCCGCGAAGTCGAGACGCAAAAAGAACAGCTTTGGCGCGAAGTGGAGGCGCGAATTACCGAGACAGCCAAGAAAGTCGCCGAAACATACCCGGTCGCGTTCAAGATGATCTGCGAGCTGGCCGCTGACGTGCGGATGGTGAACGATCTGGCGCACATGGCGCAGGAATATCGCCCTGCGAGCGCAGGTGAGGGCCGGCTGCCGAACGTGGAGCGTCTCGCCCTGGGAATTAATGCCCCCAAATACGCAGGCAGCCTGTTCCGGGACGTGGTCTTGCTGGACATGGAGACAGCGAGTCCTCGATCGATCGAGCCTTTCGTCGAAGAGATCGTCAAAAAGAGGGACGTTCAAACCCCTCGCATCATCACGCCGCCGGTGCCCATGGTGCGGTGCCGCGTTTTGCATGGCATGATCAACAATGTCGAGCCTGGCGATGAGATCGACATCGGCCTCGATGAACTGGATGCCTTGATCTCAAGGGGCGTCGTCGCGCGCGTCTAAAGCGCAATTCTGAACGGCGGCGGGCTAGGGGCGCGTTGGTATTCCTGCAGCCCGCTGGCATCAATCTCACTCTTGCATGAAAGGCCCCGCGATGGGTTTGCTCGAAAATTTTATGGACGTTTTTAAACGGCCGGCCGCCAGCGCAGCTGAATTGCTGGCCGCGGCTGAATCCGCCGCAAAGCATCAGGAATTGCTTATCGCCCAGCGCGACGCTGTTTCAGCTTCGCGTCGTGACGTACTGGTCGACGGCACTGACGCCGACCTGGACGCGCTCGAAAAGCGCAAAGCCGCGCTGAACCTCGAGATCGAGCGCACCGGTGAGCGCGAGGTCATATTGAGAGAGCGCGCCGCCAACATGGCCGAGGCTGAGGCAGAAGCTGTTCGGCAGAAGCGATATTCCGCAGCGCACTCGAAGGCGGAATCAATCAAAAAGCGTTGGCGGCGTTTCGGTGAACTGCATGGCGAAATGGTGCAGATCCTTGTCGAGGCGTGCCAGGCGCAGAAGGATATCGACGCGGCGAACGCCGATTTGCCGGCGGGCGCTGCCGCTATTGTGGAACCTGAAATTGAGGTGCGCGGCCTCAATGCAGAGTTCCGCGTTGGCCGCATGCGCGAGAAAATCAAGTTGCCGCCGTTCTCGAGGAAGGACGGTTCAGCGGACTACGTCAATCTCGGCGTTCTCTTTAACCCTCCCGCCCCAGTCAATCGGCTGAGGGAACTGTGGAGGGCGACTTCGAGCGCGCGCGGTGAACTCGGCATGCATCGCAAAACCGAGTTCATTCCTCAATACCCGGACAATCCGCTGATGCAAAATGTCGGTAAGAGCGTGACGCGGGGGTTGAACGACGCCGAGCAGGATGAGCTTATCCGTGCGAAGTTCAAAGACGAGGGAGCGGAATTACAGGTTGACCCTGCCTGGCTGTCCAAGCTCTCTCCCGAGGAAGCCTACAAGCTTTAGGGTTAGGGCTCAGATGGGTTCGCCAGGAGACGCGCTGCCGGTTGTGGATGAGGTCGCGCTCGCTTTCCTCTCTCGGCGTGCACACTTCCGCAGACGGCTTTCTCCATTGTCGTCTGTAGGCCCCGCGCCGTGCATAGGGTGGACAACTAGGGACGCATCGGCGCCCTCAGCCACCGCACGGCGCGGGCCACTCCGTCAGAATTTAATTGTTGCCAGTTCTGTCTGGCCACACGCTAGCTCATGGAGACGTTGCAGTTCTTCACCCAGATCGGAGACCATTTCCATCACCGGCGCGATGTCTGTCGTGCTGTAAATTTCGGCTCCCGAGTTCGCCATATCGTTCAGATTGTCGAGAGCCATATCCAAAACACGAAAGCGCGAGCGCAAGGTGTAAAGGCGCTGATTTAGGTCCCAAGCGCGAAGGCGATCAGCTTCCGTCACAAGACGATAGGATTCGAAAGAAGCCTTTTCGATTGAACGTTCAGTGGTATTCATGACGCACCATGCTTTCCGAGAGGTTCATGCGACAGCGCATGGATGGCTTCAATAAATGGGTTGCGATTCGTGCGCAAGACGGTTAGGAAAAATAACAGTTCGGATTCGAAGATCACTCGCGAGCAAGTCAAGGCGGCGCGTGAGCTGTTGGGTATAAACGCCGCTCAGCTCGCTGAGCTGGCAGGCCTATCGGAGCTATCAGTGCGGCGATGGGAGACGGGAAAAAGTGTTCGCGGCGAGACGTTTGAGAAGATCGCTCAGGCGCTTCGCAATCAAGGAGTTGAATTCATCAATCGCGGTGACGTGATCGGCGTGAAGTTGGTGAAGAAAGGCGACTGAACGCTAAGCTGGGCATGGAGGTGCTAATGGACGGCGAGCGCAAGTCTGGGCGACATGCTTCGCGTATGAACAGCATTTTGGCGCACTGGCGCGGTGAATGTCGCTGTCCGTATTGTGGGGCGCCCGGCGTGCGATCGCGGCGCTGGAGGGTCGGCGACTTCTGGGGTGAGGGGCCCGACTGGGTCGAATATCTTTGCGGAGCACACGGTATGCCCCGTCCCGAAATTGGCGCTGAAGGCGCAATTTATGGGCCTGTGCGGTGTTCCGAAGAAAAGCGGGCTGAATGGGAGGCCGTGAAGAAAGATTATGATGACCTTTGCAATAGCATCAAAGCGCGGCGTGAGTACAAGCCACCTAAAAAACCTGGTAGCGCCGTCTTTCCCCCGATTATCCCCGAACCCGGTGCTCGAGGCTTGTCGCTCCCCGGCGCGGAAGGTTGGGAATTTCATCGAGTCGCGCTGACGGCCGATTTTGCTCAGCCTGGAATGCTCGCTCCATTCATTAGCGTGGGGCAATTGCTGTTGCAGCATTCGTCGGAACGCATCCGAGAGATTGCCCTACGGATGGAAGAACTGCGCCTCAAGGCGCGGAATCCTCGCTCCGATCATGGACCTAGCGTCGACGAGCTTTCTGTTGTTGGCGAACCAGGCGTTGAGGATAAAGGCAAGAAGCGGGTGACCAGCTTCATCAGGGCGCCGAACGGCACCTTTTTTCTGCCTGACGTTGGAAATCCGATTCAACACTTTAGCCCGCTCGCGGCGCGCACTTATTCAGCCCATGAATTAGCGGCATTTGCTGATGGACTCATAGAAGTTGGTCGGCTGATTTTTGGCACAGATTGCTCGGACGGGCCGGCGCCGGTTATTGTAAAGTTTAAGAAGCGGGGGGAGAAAATTGAGCTTTCTCCTCATGACGGTGCGGGACAGCTGTATTGCGGCATTCCCAAGTCGGGCTTCGCCTTAGAGAGATGGCCGACGATCCGCGAAATTAATGACGAAAGCGTAGCCCAGGGCTCGACGAACGGGGGGCGTGTCGCTTCCTTTGGCGCTGTGTTCGCAGAGTGTCAGGTGGAGATTTTCGGTCATTTTGCCGACCGTGTTTTGCCGCGCGTCATCGCTAACAAGGGGGTCGCGATCTCGTCAATGGAGTTTGAGTCGGCATCGGGGAAACAAGGGATAATTGATCAATACCATATTTCGCTTGCTCGCCTCCTTGCTTACGACGCCAGCTATTCCGAGGGATTGAACCAAGCGTTGGCCCCTTCGAACTATCTTGGCGGTGAGCTCCAGACTTTCTTCGAAATTTGGAGAGACGTCGAGGTGCTGTGTTACACGCATAGCGCCATCAGAGATGGTGTGAGCAAGATCAGCAATCAATTGTTGATCAATCGTGGGCCCGATCGTGCGGGTGACGTCAAGGAGGTGGCTTCGTTGGCTTTCTGGCTCGCGGCGCGCACGGATGAGCGGGCCGATGCATCTGTGCGCCTGGAACATAAGCTGGCGCAAATTTCCAAAGGAGTCGCGGGAGACAAGACTAATCACAGAAGCCGCCGCCCGAGCGTGGATCTCAGGTCTGGTGATGACGAAGAGACTGTTAGTTTATTGATGAGGCATCGGGCTTTTTCTTGCGGCTTTGAACTCCGTCCCTATCGTCGACGTATGGCGGCGCTCAGGACCTTCGCCAAGAGCGAGGATACGCAGCTCTATCAAATGCTGGAGATGATCAAGCCGGCCGGAGACAAGGGGCGGGCCGCTGAGGATTTTATCCGCGTGCAACTCCAAAAGCGTTTCAACGCCGCGTTGAGAAAAGTCGTCGGAGTTTTGGCCAAGGACAAAAGGGCGATATCCTTGGCAGAGAAAATGCGGCGGACTCTTGCTGACGCGGATTTACCGGAGGGGGAAAGGGCGGTGCTGGTGGCCGCCTTAGAGGAAGTCGGTGGATACACGCTGTCGCGCATTCGCGAAGAGCTCCGAAGGAATGAACTTAGTCACGGGGCGGCAAGCACCGCATAAGGCCTCTTTTTTCGTCTTCCACGAATTCCGCGGAAGTAGCGCAATCTAGGTGGACAAGGCCATTCTCCAACGCAGATGAAAATTCTGCAGCGGCGGTGAGATGGCGGGTCAACCTGCAAGATCAACGAAGATTGGGGGGCAGATCCTTTGCCTTGATTTTCTTCGCGCGCCAGAATTCGGCTATGTCTATGCGCCACATGAAGCCAGCCTGCGGTCTGTAAAGGCGTTCGATACTTCAGAACTCACGTTAGCAAAGGCTGCCCAACATTTGCGGACGACGCATATCGAAATGCGTCGCGCGTGTGGTTCATCCCAAAGCTTTGCCGTGACGAAGGACGGTTTGGCGGTCGTATCCGTCCTGGGTTTCATTGGTCCAGGCCGCATGGCTGCGTCTTGTCGGCTTGACGATCTTCTCGCCACTCTCAGGGACGTTCACTTCAGTGATGAAGTACGGGCAGTATTGCTAAACGTCGATTCTCCAGGCGGTGTTTTCGAGGGCGTTGAGACTATCTACAATGTGATCCGAGACATTGACGAAGAGAAGCCTGTGTTCTCGTTTGTCGATCGGTATGCTCTTGGCTCAGCATTTCTCATCGCTGGCGCCGCCCGGTGCATCGCTGCAAACTTTGGCGCGATGGTCGGGGCGGTCCGACCGACTGTTCTGGATTTCATTGACGGCACGTCTGACGTCGGAGTGATTCCGGCGACAGCAACCTTCATTCCCGATTCTCTAAACCGTCTGCCAGACGCGCGGGTGCCAGAGTGTTTCAGGGCTTCGTATGCGGAGGTTTGGCGCGCGGCCAACTTGGTTACGTCAAGGCTGGGAGTGCGGCGTGACTTCAACGCGAGCCACGAACGCCCCCTTCTCACTGAGGCGCTTGATGCCGAGGCTGCGTTAAATCTCGGTGTGGTTCACGCTGTCTGCGAAATGTCGGCGGCGGGACGCGCGGTTTTGCGGTGTGTCGACGATTCCACTTCCATTGGGGGAATCCAGCTAACGGCAGACCGGGCGAAACTGATCAGCGCTGATCAGCAGCGTATTGCACGCAGCCTCGTCGCGCAGGAAGAGCCGGAAGCCGCGTTGGCGGCCATCGCGGCCGGTATGTCCTTCGAAGCATTTCTCAGGTCTTTGGCTGTGCGCGCGCCTGATGACGGCGCCGCGCAGATTTTACCGTTCAAGTCACGGCGGCAGGCAAGTTCGCCGGATCAAAGCGGAGGGCCGGAAGCAGCATGAAAAGCAATCGTTCAAACGCCGCAATTCGACGCGTCGAAGAGGTTAAGCGCATCGCTCAAAGCGATGCTGCGAAAGCGCATCCAGACCTGGCGCTGATCGCGATCGTGGAGAAACGTACGTTCACGGCGTTCGTCCGTCAGGTCGACATGCTGCGCGCCATGCGCGCGCGCAAGTAGGCGCCGGCGCTCTTGCCGTCGCATTGGAAGGAAAGAACCAATGGTTAGACAAACATACGACGCCCTCGCGAAGCTTCGGCCGATGCAGTCCGAAGCGCACGTGGAGCGGATCAAGGCGATCGTCGAGCACCCGCGCGCATCGGCGTTTCCGAGACTCGCGATCGAGGCGATCAGGCGTCAGGAATCCGTCGCGTGGTTCAAGTCGCAGCTCGAGATCGCGGACCATAAAGCGGCAATGGTCGCGCGCCACGCATAGCCGAGGCGCCCAGCTCGCTTTGCCGCGGGTTGGGCGCTTTCTTCAACGCTGGCGCAAGCGGATTGGATCGATGCAAACGTTCTGGATCTCCTACAAAACGTATTCGCCGAGTAACTGGAATCCGGCGCTGGTCGACGCGCTGAATGCGATGCGCGGTGTGCAATGGGTGTCGGGTGCGGGTTCGTCGTCCTGGACTATTGAGTCGGATCTATCAGCATCGGCGCTGCTGGCGGCGTTGAAGCGGACGATTGGTTCCAAGCGCGACCAGATCGCCATTATCGAGATTAAGCCCGATGCCGGCTGGTGCGTATTGGGGTGCGAGGCCGCGTCCAAAAAATACAACGATGGTTTGCGCGAGAGTCGCGCGGCGGCCCAGAAAAAGGCGGGAGCGAAATGAAAGCCCGCACGATCTTTCATCGTACATGGCCCCCGCTCAGCGGCGAGATCGAAGCCGAGCGCATCCTTCGGCCGTCGCTTGAACTCGAGGCGCGCGCGCAGAGGATTCTCAAGCAGGTGACGCAACGCCAGCGGGGCAGCCGCTACATTTTCAACAAAAGGTGGAGACGTTAATGCTTGTCCTCAATCAGAAGCCCCCGGCGCCAGAGCGCATTGATCTGGGGCGCGGCGTGTTTGTTCACGTCAGACCCCTTACGGCGATCGAACACGGGATTGTCTTCGCGCATGCTGAGCGCGAGGCGCGAGCGCTGGTCGATGGGCGTGACACCCAGCGCGAATGGCCCCTTTCGGCGACCGAGATCCAGGCCATGACCGAAGACGAAGCGACGCTGTCAGTGGTCACGAACTGGATGCGATCCGTGCTCCTGGCGGAAACCGCGGTGGTCACGCTTGAAGGCGTGTCCGATGAAGATGGCGCGCCGGTTGGCGCAGGCTTCGAGGCTTTCGCCTGGCTGCTGAGCGATCCCGTCTTCGAGTCGGTGTTCCGGGTCGCGGCGCTGGTTACCGAGCAGCTGTTCGTATCGGAAAAAAACGTCTTCGGGCGCGGGCTGAATGGGTCTGGGGCGACGGCCTCGACCACTGTTCCGGATGCCGCGCCCTCGGCGATCCCTGCGCCAGCGGCGGACGCGTCTTCGACGACGAGCAGCGCGCCTGGCGCCGATGCCCTGAAAGAGAATACGCCCCTCATTCAGCCGGAGGGGACTTCGTCTGGCGCGTCTGCGACAGCGCCGGCGTCTGGCGGCGTGACGGTATGACGGGCGCGCTGCTCGGGCTGGATTGGGCGGCGTTCGAGGCGCGTGCGCGCGTCCTCGCTCTGAATCCTAGTCCCGACCAGCTGGCGGAATGGATGGAACTTGCCCAGGCCGTTGAGGTGGGGGCGGTAACGGGCGCTATGCGCCGGCAAGCGAGGCGGGCCGAATAATGGCGACGATGAAAGCAGCGAGCCTAAGGCTGAGCACAGAGGGGGCGGACAAGGTCCGCAATGATTTCGCGCTGGTCGGTCGCGCTGGCGAGAAGATGGGCGCGGATATCACTAAGGGCGCCAAAGGAATCCCGCCGGCGCTGCGTGCGATCGATACCGTCGCCGGTGATGTGAAGAACAGCATGGAAGGGCTGGCGGGCCGTGCGGGCACTCTCGGCCGGGCGTTATCGTCGATGGGGCCTGTCGGCGCCGCTGCGGCCGTTGGCGTGGGTGCGGCGGCGGCGGCTCTTGTGGCGCTACATGGCGGCGCGAAGTCGGCGACTGACTTCTTGAACGAGGTGTACAACGCATCGCGTCAGCTGAATGTCTCGGCGGAATTCCTGCAGGAGTGGCGCGGCGCGGCGGTGCAAGTGGGTATCGACGCCAAATCCGCCGATCAGGCGCTTGCCGGCCTGAATGTCCGGCTTGGCGAACTGCGATTGAAGGGCGCCGCGTCGGAATCCGGCCAGCTCCTGACGAAGTTCGGCTTCTCGGCGGCCGAGATCAAGAACATGACGACGCTACAGAATGCGTTGCCGATCATCGCAGACAAATTGCGCGATGTCGGAAGCGCCGCGGAAAAGGCGAAGCTTGCCGAAGCGCTGCAGATTGGGCCGCTCTTGCCGCTGTTGACCCAGGGCTCGGAATCCATTGCTCGGATGCGAGAGGAAGCCCGCCGGCTGGGCATCGTTATGGATGAAAGCCTGGTGGGAAGGGGGCATGAACTTTCAGCCTCGTGGGCTGCGGCATCCTACGCGCTGGATATCCAGTTTAAGAGGGCCATGCTCGACGCCGCGCCGGCGTTCGTCGAACTGGCGAAGGGGCTGGCGGAAGTCGCTCGCTGGTCGAGCGTCGTGCTCGACAATTTCCGGAGTGCGCAAGACAAATCGCTGCCTGGATTGCTCCAGCGCCTGAAGATGGTGCGGGAAGAAAGAGAATCCATCGTTGCGCAGGCAAAGCGCGCCAACCTTGCCGAGCAAGGTCCGACGATGCCGCGTAAGTCCCCTGATGTCCGGTTTGGCGGGACTGATGTCCCTGCGCAGAGTCTCGGAGGCCTGGGCGCGGCCGTCGTGGGACGGTTTCAGAACTCGCGGATTGATGCCCTTAACAAGGAAGAAGCGGAGCTGCTCGCGATAATCAAAGATCGTAATAGCTTTAGCGGCGCAGGCATCGGCCTCGGTGGCGTGCCGGGGCTGGGCGGGCTGTCGGCCGGCGCTCAATCCTCGAAGGGCAGGCAGCTAAAAGCCTACAAGGAGATTGATGGCGACTCGAAGGCTGCGGCCGCGGCATTTGCGGCGTTCGATAAGCGAATGCAGGAGGGCGCGACCATTTCCCGGTCGGTCGAGACGCCGCTGGAGCGTTACCGGCGCGAAGCGGAGGACCTGAAGCGCGCAATGGATTTCGGCAGCATTGATCCTGAAACATATCGGCGCGCGATGGCCAGGGCGACGGAGCAATATGACGAACTTGCTCGGTCGCAATTCGAAGCATCGAATGCAGGAAAGCTCCTTGACGGCGTGCTGCGTGGACAGATTAAGAGCGTCGGCGATCTCGGCAAGGCACTGCTTGCCCTGGCGCAGGAAAGCGCATTGAAACGGCTGTATGCCTCTCTGGGCAGTCTGTTCGAGAGGGGCGGGCTGGGCAGTGGCTCGGTTGGAGTTGGCAGTCATTCGAACAATATTCTTGGCGCTGGCGGATTGGGCGGCAAGGGTGACGGAGGAAATGGTCTGGGCGGGCTCCTAAAGACGGGCTTGAGCTGGCTATTTGGCGGGGGCCGCGCCGGCGGCGGTCCGGTAGAGCCCGGAATTTTCTATCGCGTGAACGAAAACACCCCACGCTCCGAATGGTTCAAGCCCTCTGTGCCCGGAACGATCGTCACAGCGGCGCAGATGGATCGCATGACTTCCGGCGGTGGCGCAGGCGCCTCGATGCGCTTCAATTACGCGCCGGTCATCGATGCGCGCGGAGCGGATACGGCGGCAGTTGCGCGCCTGGAGGCGGTGCTGAACAGCCAGCAAAAACAGTTTGCGGCGATGATGCAAAATTTCACGCCGATGGTCTGGAGCGCGGTGCGTGACGGCCGCGCCCGCATGAAGATCGCCTGATGTCTGCACTGCAATCTTACACCCTGAGCGAGGAAGAGCTTCAGGACCCGCCCGACAGCCTTGAGCTTTTCCTTTTTGTTTTAGAGCGGCTGCGTGACGGCTCTTCACATGATCGAATTTACTACGAGCTGGATAATTCCAGAATGGTCGGAGGCCGGCGCGTTAGCCGTCAGTGGACAGAGCGCCTGATTGAGCGGGTGCTTTCAGAATACGATGTCGAGGCTAGCGCCGATATCGAAGGCGAAGGGTATGACGTCGATGGCGAAGACGAAGAATCCGGTTCCGACGAAGCACAAGGCGACGATCTATAGCGAAGTAAGCCGCCTCGCGGCCGCCCATGTGTCGGCTGAAGAAATCGCTGGCGCAGTGGCAAGTTTTTGGCCGGGCGTCACCGCAAAGGAGGTCGGTGGATTGATCGGCGTCCTGGTCGCTGGCGGGCTCAGGATCAACCCAGCGCCGCCTGCGCCGCGCTTCCATGACCCATCGGCGCCGCGCAGGTTTTCATTCGAGAGCGATTGAGCGCCAGGCTGAAAGCAACACGGAGACGACGTCGATGGAACTGAAAATCACACACGTCGGCAACATTCAAAAGCTCATGGATGGCGCGCGCGAAGATCTCGGCAAAGCATTTCATCGGGGCATGAAAGCCAAGGGGGATCGTCTGAAGAATGCGCTTCGCGCCGACGTTGCGAAGTCGGGCATCAAGAATGCGGGGCGCGTTTCGAAGACCTGGCGCGGAAGCATCTACCCGGCGAAAGCGGGCACATTGTCGCCGGCGTACGTCGTCAGCAACAAGGCGCCGTGGATCTTTGAGTCACTGGAGAAGGGGCCCGTCATCACCTTCAAGGGCGGAGGGGGTCTGATCCCGATCGGACCGGCAACCAAGATAAAGCTGCCGATCGGCGTGCCGCGCGTCGCGATATACGACAAGGTTGTTCAGCAATATGGGCCGCTGAGCGTCTTCAACACGCGCAAAGGGCCGATGCTGGGTGTATGGGTGAAGACGCCGAAGGGTAAGGATCGTTTTCTGGGCTTGTTCATCATTCGCCGGCAGGTGAAGTCGCCGGACCTTCTAGATGCTGAGGGCATCATCCAGCGCGAGCTCAGCAGCTTTCCGGATGACATGATGGCCGAGGTGACCCGCGTGTATGAGGGGCTGCAGGCGCGGAGATCGAAATCCTAAGCTGAAGGTTACGGACTGTTAAACTTTCGGCCGATACCGAATAAGTTCGCCTTCTGTTCCGGGCGTTGAGGCTGGACACGCCCCAAGAATGGAATGATCACTGAATTAGGCGCTCTGATTCGGGATCAGAATTCTATGGGCACGCAAGCAGAGTGGGTAGAACTTGGACGGGAGGCGTTAAGGGCGCTGGTGGACACCGGCGTTACCTGGTGGGGGCTTTCTTTATTGGTTTTCGGCCTCGTGCTCGTGATCAATTTCAAGACGATATCTGATTGCATATTGGCCCACAGGAAGCAGTCGCTGGCGCGCGAAAAGGCTCTCGCCAAAATTCGCAACCAGATGGAACCGATAAACGCCACCCGGCGCGTTAAAGATAAGAAGGCCTCCCTGGCGACTCCTGCTAACGTTAAGCCGAGGCCGAAATCTGGTCGCAAAATCGGGCCGGAACGGCCTCAGGACTAGATTAGTTGTTGACAGAGCCTTAATTTATTCGAGGTTAGTTCGGTGCAACGGGAGCGGACGGCATGACAGTGGTAGTTGCGCCGCTGATCGCGCTTTTTTTGGCGCTCATCGCGGTGCGTTGGTGCAAGAGTCGCGCGGATAATTTAAATCACGCCGCTGACGTCATAGATCGCTTCTATGACGCGGCGTCTGCCATCATCCAAAATCCGAACATTCCAGTTGAAATAAAACTCTTCGTGCAGGCGATGTCGACCCAGGTGGGCAAGCCTAGCCTTGCGCGATTTATGTTTGCGAACGCCATGGCGAACGGAAAGCGGACTCACAAACGATCTGCGCCAGCGTCATTGGCGCTGGCGGCCAAGATCGACGGTATGGAAATCGACGATATCAAACAGCTCGGCGCCTGCCTTGCGCTTGCGATCATGAGCTCAGCGTTGTCGGATCCATTCTTTGCGCCAGTGCTGAGGCGCGGGGTTTATTTGTCTCTCCTTGACCCCTGCGATAAGCCAGATGTCACACCTGATCGAGCACTCCGGGTCGCGAAGGTCATGGCCGACAGGCGGGAAGCTTGGGCCCCGGACGCTTGGAATAAGTCGGACCTGCTCCAACCAGCGATCTGATGCGCGCGTGAGAGCTAGGGATCCTTCGTCGAAAGCGGTCTGGCCTTCGCGGTTAATCGCACGGACCCAGCCGCGGCCGGGCCTCCCACCAGCGGGAGCGGCCACGTCGGCGCCAGTCCCGCTCGATCGAGAAGGGGCGCTTGCCACATTGCGTGCAGCGCAGGCGTCTTTCCAGGCGCTCCAGCGCCTGATCCGGGCCGAACAACCAGTAAGCTAGCGGGATAGGCAGGCGGCGCTTGCGTCCGCACCAGCAATGGATCTGCAGCGCATGCACGCCGCGCGTGGCGGCGGCGCCGATCGTGAGGGTGAGCGGGATTCGCGACGTGCCCATATGGCGGCTCCTGATGCCGCAGAGCCCGCTCCATTCTGTAGCGGCCTGCCGGTCGATGTCGACTGCTTGAGATCACCTGCGGGCCCTGGAATTGGGGATTTTGCGGTCGACGATGCCCAATGCCCTAAGCGCGACGATCAGAGCGACAAACGCGGTGGCGATCGCCCCGAAGGACATTAGGCTTTCAAAGTGCATGTTCAGCTCCGTTATCGGACGCGCCAGTGGCTGGCGGGTCGCCTTGAACGGATAAGTAACGGCCGAATTTGTTTGGTCGGTGAACGCACAAGGGCCGAATTCGAAGGGCGGAAAGCCGCGTGCGTTGCGTCTGTGGAAATCGCGCTAAGTGAAAATTTCAGCGTGAATAGTCACAAACGAGAGTCACAAACGCCCCAGCGATGGCTGACGGGAAATGGCGTAAGTGATTGATTTTCGTGGTCGGAGCAGGGTGATTCGAACACCCGACCCCTACGTCCCGAACGTAGTGCTCTACCAGGCTGAGCTATGCTCCGACGAAGGGCGGTCCTATAGCCAAGACCGCCCCTATGCGCAACCAAAGACCGGCGTCTTTTTGTCCCGGCCTATTGGGCCTGTTTCTCAAAGGGTTTTCCCGCCTCCGGCGAACCCACGGCTTTGAGGGCGAAGGCGTAATTCAGGGCGTCGTCCTTCAGATTGTCGAAACGGCCCG
>CAYNCS010000001.1:13941-57677 GCA_964395875.1 uncultured Caulobacteraceae bacterium
TTGAGGGCGAAGGCGTAATTCAGGGCGTCGTCCTTCAGATTGTCGAAACGGCCCGACGCCCCGGCATGGCCGGCGCCCATATTGATCTTCACCACATAAGGGCCGGCCTTGGGCGCGCGTTCGCGCAGGCGGGCGGCCCATTTGGTGGGCTCCCAATAGGTGACGCGTGGGTCGGTCAGGCCGCCGGTGATCAGCATGGGCGGATAGGGTTTGTCGCCGACATTGTCGTAGGGCGAATAGGCCGACATGATTTTGTAGTCTTCGGCGCTGGTGATCGGGTTGCCCCATTCCACCCATTCCGGCGGGGTCAGCGGCAGGCTGGCGTCCGACATCGTGTTCATCACATCGACGAAGGGCACTTCGGCGACGAAGCCCGCGAACAGCTCCGGCGCCTGGTTCGCCACGGCGCCCATCAGCATGCCGCCCGCCGAACCGCCCTGCGCCACGATGCGGCCTTTGGCGGTGTAATTGTTGGCGATGAGGTACTGAGCGCTGTCGATGAAGTCGTTAAAGGTGTTCTGCTTCTTGGCGCGCTTGCCGTCGAGATACCATTGATAGCCCTTGTCGGCGCCGCCGCGGATATGCGCGACCACATAGATGAAGCCGCGATCCACCAGCGACAGGCGCACCGTCGAAAACGTCGCGGGCAGCGCGTAACCGTATGAGCCATAGCCATAGAGCAGCACGGGCGCGGTGCCGTCCACCGGCGTCGTCTTGCGGCGCAGGATGGTGAGCGGGATTTTCGCGCCGTCGCGGGCCGTCGCTTCGACGCGTTCGGCGACATAGTCTTGCGGGTTGTGGCCCGACGGCACTTCCTGCGTCTTGAGCAGCGTGCGCGTGCGCGAAGCCATGTCGTAATCGAATTCCTGATCGGGCGTGGTGGGCGAGGAATATTCAAAGCGCAGCATGTTCGTGTCGAATTCATAGCCTTCGCCGAGCCCTAAGGAATACGCCGCTTCATCGAATGCGATGGCGTGTTCCTTATGCGAGACGCGCTCCTGGATCACGATGCGCGGCAGCGCGTTCTCGCGCTCCAGGCGCACCAGATAATCCTTAAACGCCGCAATCCCAACCAGATAGATTCCCGGCCGGTGCGGCAGATAATCCTTCCAGTGCGCGCGCTCCGGATGGTCGTAGGGCGCGGTGACCAGCTTGAAGTCCACGGCCTTGTCGGCGTTGGTGCGGATCACCAGATGGCCGTCGAAATCCTCCACGTCATATTCCAGATCGGGCGTACGCTTTTCGACGAGACGCGGCGCGGAATCCGGCGCGCCGGCGGGGATCAGCCACGCTTCGCTTTGCGTGCCGTTGCCGGCGGCGATGATGATGAAGCGTTTGCTCGACGTTTCAGACAGACCGAGGAAGAAGGCCGGATCTTTTTCTTCGTACACCACGGGATCGGCTTTATGATCGGTTCCCAGAACGTGACGATAGATTTTCGAACCGCGGCCGTTCTCGTCACGATAGGTCCAGAAGATCGTTTTGGAATCTTCGGCCCAAACCAGATCGCCTTGCGCGTTTTCGATCACGTCCGGCAGGTCCTTGCCGGTGGCCAGGTCGCGGAAACGGATCTCGTAATATTCCGAGCCTTTGTCGTCGACGGCGTAGGCGGCGATGCGGTGATCGGGGCTCCATTCAAAGGCCCCGAGGTCCCAGAATTCCTTGCCCGCCGCTTCCTTGTCGCCGTCGAACAGGATCTGTTCCGGTCCTGTGGGCTTCTTGCTGACGGGATCAATCGGGATGCGGGTCTGAATGGCGTATTGGCCGCCGGCGCGGAAGCGGCCCGCATAGGCGTAAGGGCCGTCCGGCGCCGGAACGGAGGAATCGTCTTCCTTGATGCGGCCTTTCATCTCCGCGAACAATTTGTCCTGCAGCGCCTTGGTGTCGGCCATCAGGGCGGCGCCGTATGCGTTCTCCGCGTTCAGATGCTGGCGGATTTTCGGGTCGAGCGTTTCAGGCTCGCGAAAGACATTCTGCCAGTTCGGGTCTTTCAGCCATGCGAACTCGTCCTGCCGCGTGAAGCCAAGCTGGGCGATTTCGTGCGGGCGCGCCTCGGCGGCGGGCGGAACGAGCGGAGAGGTGTTGGAATTGGTCATGGCGCACGCGGACAGAAAGAGGGCGCCCAGCAGGGCGCCCGCGATGGATGGGAAAAGCGAAAGGCGCATTGCCATTATTTCGGTTCGAACTTCAACACAGCGCCGTTGATGCAATAACGCAAGCCGGTCGGGGCCGGCCCGTCGGGGAAAACGTGGCCCATATGCGCGCCGCAATTTTCGCAATGCACCTCGGTCCGGATCATGCCGTGCGATTTATCCACATGCGTCCCGACGGCCGCTTCGTCGGCGGGGCGGGTGAAAGATGGCCAGCCGGTGCCGGAATTGAATTTATCCTCGGAGCTCCAGAGCACTGTGTCGCAGGCTACGCATTTATAGACGCCGGCGCGTTTTTCATCGTTGAAGATCGACGTGAAGGGGCGCTCGGTCGCGGCGCAGAACGCAATATTGTATTGTTCTTGCGTAAGTTTTCTCTTCATCTCGTCGTCGGACAACGCGGCTTTTTTGGATTCGTCGGTCATTGGGCTCTCCATTCCCGCTAAACTTGGTCCCGGCCGCCGGGAAAATCCAGCCCGGCCACACGACGCCCGCCGGTGCGGTGTAATGAGCGCTCCCCGCGCGGAGACGTTTGTTATCAGCTGATTAACGCGCTTTGTGCTTCAGATTGGGCAAGAGGACCATTCACGCACGGTTGCCGCCATCAACGACGCGTCCGCCATTAATGCCCAGTATGAAGCCGCCGCACGCGGGCGGCGAGCGCTGACGCGCCGTTTGATCGACGTGGTCGGCATGCCTGAAAGCCTGGTGTCGAGCCAGGAGCGGCGGGTCGCCTCCGATCTTCTGTTCGATATTCTACGCGAAGGCGACGCCGATCTGCGGCGCAAGGCCGCCAGCCGGTTCGCCCATCTCAACCAGGGTCCCAAGAACGTCCTGCGCATGCTGGCGCGCGACGAAATCGACATCGCCCGCCCGCTTCTGGAGGACTGCAAGTCCTTCGACAGCGTGGATCTTCTGCAAATCATCCCGGTCGTCAGCCAGGAGCACCGGGTGCTCATCGCGCGTCGCGATCCTGTGGATTCCGTCGTCGCCGAGGCGCTGGCCGCGCATGGCGAGCTGCCGGTCATCGACGCGCTGTTGCGCAACGCCCACGCGGCTCTGCCGGAAACCGCGATCGAGCGCATGGTCGATCTGTCGCGCGGCGCGCCCAAATTAGCCGGCCTCCTGCTGAAGCGCCCGGAATTGCGGCCCGCCAACGCATTCCTGATGTTCTGGTGGGTGACGCATGAGGAGCGCATCCAGATTTTGCGGCGTTACGCCGTCGAGCGCACCGTGCTTCTGGAGACGGCGGCGGATCTGTTCCGCGCCGCCGTAGGGGAAAAATGGTCCGACCCTCTGGTTTTGCGCACCTTGATGCTGATCGAGCGGCGCCAGCGCGATCGCGGGGCGCTCGCCGAGAGCCCCTATGAATCGCTCGAACGCGCGGTCGAGGACGCCGCAAGCGATCTGACGCCGGAGCGGATCGAGGAAATCTCGATCTTGTCCGGCGTGCGGCCGGCTACGGGCGCGTTGATCTTCAAGGATCATGGCGCTGAGGCGCTCGCGGTCTTCTGCAAGGCGACGGGGCTGAAGCGCATCTATTTCGAAATGCTGTGGCGTGGTTTGCGCGGCGCTGATGCGCCGGCGCGCATGGCGGAGTACGAAGCGGGCGCTTTCGCCTTCGACATTCTGTCGCCGCCCAAGGCGCAGACCGTTCTGCGCTATTGGGACTGGGCGATCGGCGGCAATTCCACGCTTGCGTCTTTCGATACGGCGTCGATCGTCGCGGACATCTATGGCGGCGGATCGAGCCTCGATCCGGCGCTTGTCGCCTGACGCCTTTCCCGATCGATTGGATCGAGCGGCCTGATAAAAAGGCTCTCACTCAAAAGTGCAGAGCTCGATTCAACGGCCAAACCCAGCCAGTTTGATCACTCCGTGCTCTAAGGATTTCAAATCTGCGCGCGCGGCCGCAGTCTGCGGAAAAACTAGATTCTCATAAAATCAGCTTGTTGCGGGATTGCGTTGGACTTCGCCCCCAAGTCTTTGACGAGAAACGCCGAAGCGATCTAGCCAACCGGCCTTGCCCTTTGTAAGCCTGCTGCGCGAAGACGATAGCGCAAGAGGGGAGTCCGATGGGGTACGCGGCAGGGCTGGCGGTGGCGGCCAGCCTTTTGTGGGCGTGCTTGTCGGGGCGTCTCGATGATCCTTTCGCAACGGCGTTCGGCGTTCTGGCGGTCATGGCCGCCGTTCTCACGGCGTGGCGCATTCACGCGCTGGACCAGGAAGGCGCGCCTTACGGTAAAATTCTCGGTTTGATCGCGTACACGGTGTGGCTTGTGGGGCAGATCGCCATCGCCAACGTGAACGCGGCGCGGCGCATCCTGGGTGGACGCAGCGCCATTTCGCCGACGCTCGTGCGCTTTCGCACGCAAACGCCGCCGGGTTTTGCGCGCATGGTGTTCGCCAATTCGATCACGCTGACGCCCGGCACCGTGACCGTTGAGGTCGAAGAGGACGCGCTGCTGGTCCACGCGCTGGACGAGCGCGCGGTCACCGCCGAAGGCCTCGCCAGGATGGAGCGCCGCGTCATGCGCGCGCTCGGCCTCGTGAAGAAGGGCTAGGCGATGCTGCTCGCGCTGGCCCTTGGGCTGATTTTCAGCATGGCGTTGCTGTTCTACCGGCTGGCGCGCGGGCCGACCGTTTACGACCGTGCGCTGGCGGCGACCTCGCTGTCGACCAAAACGATCCTGCTGATCGCCGCAGTGAGCTATTTTCAGAACCGCACGCAATGGCTCGACATCGCTCTGGTCTATGCGCTGGTGGGTTTTGCGGGCGTGGTCGCGCTGGTGAAGTTCTTGCAATATCGCGCGCTGCACACCCCCATGAGCCAGCATCCGCACGACGCGGCGCCAGTCGTCGATCTGGGAGAGAGCTGATGAATGACGCCTCCATCCTGATCGGCGCGCGGGACGTCGTCGCCGGAATTTTGTTGATCCTCGGTCTGGCGCTGACGCTCATCGGCGCGTTGGGCGTGATCAAGCTGCCGGACTTCTACACGCGCCTGCACGCGGCCGGCATCACCGATACGGGCGGCGCGTTGCTGATTTTGTTTGGCCTCGCCGTGCTGTCGGGGTGGTCCTTCGCGTCCCTGAAGCTGTTGTTGATCGCGGTGTTCCTGCTGCTCACGACGCCGGTGATTTCGCATCTCCTCGCGCAATCGGCGCACGCGGGCGGCCGGGAGCCCTTGCTCGGCCAGGGCGGCCGCGCGAACGGCGTCAAAATCAAGCCCAAAGCCAAAGCAGGGGACGCCGCATGAATTGGGTGTTCGACCCCGCGCTGGCGATCAGCACTGCGCTGCTGATCCTGATGGTCATGACGGGGCTGGCGGTCGTGCGCACGGTGAACCTCTTCGCCGTGGCGATCCTGTCCTCCGTCTATTCGCTGCTCAGCGCTGTGTGGTTCGTCGCCATGGACGCCGTTGACGTTGCGTTCACGGAGGCCTGCGTCGGCGCGGGCGTTTCGGCGGCGCTGTTTCTGGCGGCCCTGGCGCATACCGGTGATCGCGCGCGCCGGCAGAAAGCCTCGCGCCTGCTCGGCGGCGCGCTGGCGGCCCTGGTCTTTGGCGCCGTGCTGGTTCTGATCGTGCCGTTCACGCCGATCTTCGGCGATCCGAATTCGCCGCCCGCGCTCGGCCCCGGCATGGAATATGTCCGCCAGACGCCGGTTGAGATCGGCGTGCCCAATGTCGTGACCGCGGTGCTGGCGAGCTATCGCGCGCTCGACACGTTCGGGGAGGCGGTCGTTATTTTCGCCGCGGGCATCGCCGTGGTCGCGATTCTGCCGCGTCACAGGCGCAAGGTTTCCACCGGGGAGGAGGAGTGATGGAAAACGACGTTCGCCATCTCATCCTGCGCGTGAGCGTGAAAATGCTGACGCCGCTGATCGTTGTGTTCGCCTTCTATGTGCAGACGCACGGCGAATACGGACCCGGCGGCGGCTTTCAGGCCGGCGTTCTTCTGGCGGCGGCGGTGATCGTTTACGGTCTGGTGTTCGGCCCGGCCGCGGCGGTGCGTCTGGCCCCGCCGATTGCGGCGGCGGCGCTCGCCGCCATCGGCGTCACGCTCTATGCCCTGACGGGCGTAGTCGGCCTCGCCGGCGCGGATTCCTTCCTCGACCACAACGGCATTGCGGCGCTCCTGCAGCTGCAGCCCTCCACAGGTCAGCATATCGGCATCGTGCTGGTCGAATGGGGCGTGTTCTTCACCGTGGCCGGCTCCCTGATCGGAATTTTCTACGCTTTCCTGGTGCAGCCGGCGGGCATTCCGGAGGAAGAATTCGAGGCCGACGCCGACGAAGAGTCCGCCGGATGACCTTCGATCCCACGGAACTCACCGCGCGCGCCAATATGATCGCCGTCGTCGGATTGATGATGGCGGGGCTGTTCGTTACTTTCGCGTCTGGCCATCTGGTGAAGCGTCTGGTCGGGCTCAGTCTGTTTCAGACGGCGATTTTCATCTTCTTCATCACGATGGGGAAGGTCACGGGCGGCACCGCGCCGATATTCGAACCCAATGACGAGCCGGCGCGCTACGCCAATCCCTTGCCCAGCGTACTGATCCTGACCGCCATTGTGGTGAGTCTGGCGACGCTCGCTGTGGGGCTGGCGATCACTGTGCGGGTGAAGGAGAGCTACGGCTCCGTGGAGTCCGACGACATCGCCGCCGCTGACGCGCTTAATGAATCGGATCTCTCCGCTTGATCGCCATTCTCAATCATTCGCCGGCGATTTTCGTCGCGCTGCCCTTCGTCGCGGCGGCGGTCGCGTTTTTGTGTCCGCCGCGTGCGGCGGCGTGGCTGACGGCCGTCGTTGCGGTCGCGCTGGCGGCGCTGGCGTTCGGTTATGAATCGTCCACCGAGGGCGCGCGGCCCTTGATCTACGCATTCGGCGGTTTCGCGCCGCCGGCCGGCATCACCTTCCGCATCGACAATTTCAACATCATCGCGATCATTCTCGCGGCGTGCGTCGCGGCGGCGGCCGCGCTGCATGCGCTGGGCGACGGCGGCGGCGAGATTATGCCAAGACGCTTGCCCGCCGCGTGCGGATTGCTGCTGCTGGAGGCGGGGGCGCTGTTGGGCGTGGCCGCGACCGGTGACGCCTTCAACCTGTTTGTGTTTCTCGAAGTCGCTTCCGTGGCGGCTTACGGCTTGATTGCCTTGGGCGGTGAACGCGACCGGCGCGGCTTCAAGGCGGCGTTCGACTATCTGATCTTCGGTGCGCTGGGCGCCAGCTTCTATGTGATCGGCGTCGGCTTTCTGTATATGGCGACGGGCACGCTGAACTTCGCCGACATCGCCGCGCATTTGCGGGCTCGGCCCACGCCGCAATTGGAGGCGGCCGCTTACGGCTTCATCTTCACCGGCCTGGCGCTGAAGGCGGCGCTGTTTCCGCTGCACGCCTGGCTGCCGCGCGCGTACGCGCATGCTCCGTCGTTCGTGACGGCGCTGCTCGCGGGCGTCGGCGGCGCCATCGCGATCTTGGCCCTGGGCCGCATTTCATACGGCGTGTTCGGCACGCATCATCCGATGACGTCGGCCGTGCTGCAGATGATCGCCGCGCCGCTGGGCGCCGTCGCCATCATCTGGGGCGGGCTGCGCGCCACCTACGCCAAGGACGCCCGCGTGATGCTGGCGTTCTCCGCCGTCGCGGAGATGGGCTTTCTGTTCCTGGGACTCAGCCTCGGCACCGAAGCGGCGCTCGCCGCGGTTCTGGTGAAGATCGTCGCGGACGGTCTCAGCAAATCCACCCTGTTCATCGCTGCGGCGATTCTGCGCCGCTTCAGCGCCGCGTTCACAGTCGAGGCGTGGCGAGGCGGCCTCTCGCGTCATCCTGCCTCCGCGGTGGCCCTGTCCGTGGCGCTGCTCAACACTCTGGGCGCGCCGTTGACCCTGGGCTTCGTCGGCAAGTGGCTTCTGCTCGACGCCGCGATCGGAAAGGGCTGGGTATGGGCCGCATTCGTCATGGCTATAGGCGCGATCCTGCCTGTGATCTATGCCGGCCGTTCTCTCGAAAAGCTTCTGTTCCAGCCGGGGACGCCGGCGCGGCAAGGGGTGAAGGCGTCGCCGTTCTCGCTCATTCCGGCGCTGATCTTCGCTGCCGCCTTGGTGGCGGCGGGCGTCGCCTCGGCGCCGCTGGTCGACGCCGCGCGCGCCGGCGCCAATGAACTCACCGCGGAGGCCGGCCGATGACCGCCGAACTCGCGCTTATTCTTCTGGTGGCGTTGCCTTTGGCGGCGGCGTTCGTCGCGGCGGCCTTCGACGGCGCGCCCGACGCGCGCGACGCGGCCGTCGGCCTGTTCGCGGCGAGCGCCTTCGGGTTGTCCATCATGACCGCCATCGGCGTTATGCAAGGCGTGCAGCCGGCCTTGACGGTGGCCTCGATCGGTCCGGGTCTGCCGATCGCCTTGCGGGCGGAACCGCTCGGCGCGGCCTTCGCGGTGGCGGCGACGGGGCTGTGGCTGATCACGCACATCTATTCCATCGGCTATATGCGCGAGACGGAGGATCTGCAGCAGACGCGCTTCTTCGCCTTCATGAGCCTGGCGGTGGCGGCGACGATGGGCGTCGCGCTCAGCGCCAACCTCTTCACGATGTTCATTTTCTATGAATGCCTGACCTTCGCCACCTATCCGCTGGTCGTGCATTACGGCGATCCGCAGTCGCGCCGCGCGGGCGCGGTTTACATGGGCATTCTGCTGACGGCCTCGTTCGCCGGTCTGTTCACCGCTTCGGTCTGGACCTATTCCATCGCGGGCCGCACGGAGTTCGAGGCGGGCGGCCTGCTCACCGGCCTGGTCGATGCGAAGGTGAGCGGCGTGCTGCTGGTGCTGTTCGTCTTCGGCTGTGCGAAGTCCGCGATCATGCCGCTGCACCTGTGGCTGCCGCGGGCGATGGTCGCGCCGACGCCGGTTTCCGCCTTGCTGCATGCGGTGTGCGTCGTCACCGCGGGCGTGTTCGCGATCCTGAAGATCGCGTTGTTCATCCTGGGACCCGAAGCGGTCGCGACCTCCGCCGCACGCGAAGCCTTGACCTGGATCGCGGCGGCGAGCGTCACCATCGCCAGTCTGCTCGCGCTGACGCGCGATGACATCAAGGCGCGGCTGGCCTATTCCACGATCAGCCAATTGTCGCTGGTGATCCTCGGCGCGCTTCTCATGACGCCGACGGGCGTGCTGGGGGCGAGCTTGCAGATTTTCGCGCATGGCCTCGCCAAGATCACTCTGTTCTTCGCGGCGGGGCTTATCGCGACGTCCACGGGGCGTACGCGCGTCAGCGAATATGCCGGCGTCAGCACCGAAGCGCCGATCGCGTTCTGGTGCTTCTTTATCGGCGCGGCGAGCCTCGTCGGTCTTCCGCCCTTTGCTGGCGCCTGGCCGAAGCTCATGCTGCTCAACGGCGCGGCGGAGGCGGGGCGTCCTGTCCTGGCCGCCTTGCTTGGCGGCTCCAGCGTCCTGACGGCGATTTATCTCTTTGAGCCCATGGTCAAGGGACTGCGTCCGGGCGCGGCGCCCATCCAGACGCGCACGGCGGCCGCCGCTTTCAGCGTCATCGCGCCGGTGGCGACGGCCATCGCCACCATCGCTTTGTTCTTTTTCTCCGCCGCGCTTGCGGCCTTTCTCGCGCCGAGCTTGCTATGAGCAAAAAAGCCAAGCCCCCAAAGCCGCAGATCGAGGACGACGAGGAAACCGGCCGCAAGCTGTTCGGCTGGCTCGAGCGCCCCGGCGCCGTCTTCTATGCGATCGTCGCGCTCGGCGCGGTGGCTATCATTTCGCTGGCGCTGGACACGATGCGGTCGCCGACGCCTGGCGGCATTGACGCGCTTTGGGGGTTTTATGCGCTTGCCGGCGCCTTCGGACTGACGGCGTTTGTTTTTTTAGGGCGGCTGCTCGAACTCCTGCTGGCGCGCGATCCTGATTATTACGAGGCCGACGATGATCGGTCTTGATGATCTCAATCCCGGCTTTGTGCTGATCCTGGGCGGGCTGATCTGCGCGCTCAGCCCGTGGATCATGCTGCGGCGCATGGTGTTGATCGCGGCGCCCGCCGCGGCGCTGGCGCTGATCGTCGGCGCGTCGTACGGCGAGCACGGCGCGACCGACGCGTTGCGCTTTCATCTCATTCTCTACCGGCTCGACGAGCTCTCTTATCTGTTCGGATTGGCCTTCGCTTTGGCGGCGCTGCTGGGCGGGGTTTACTCGCTGCACAAGGCCGACCGCCTGGAAAGCGCCAGCGCGCTCATCCATGCGGGCGGGGCGATGGCGGCGGTGTTCGCCGGCGATCTCGTCAGCTTCTTTCTCGGCGTCGAAGTCATGGCGCTGTTCGGCGCCGGCATCGTTCTGGGGCCGCGCACCAGGGATTCCGCGCGCGCGGCGGGCCGCTATCTGACCGTGCAATTGCTGGCGGGCGGCTTGCTGGCCGCCGGCGTGGCGCTGACGGCGGGAGCCGAACGCTCGCTGGATTTCAACGCGCTGCGTCCGGATTCCTGGGGCGGCGGCGTGATCCTCCTGGCGCTCGGCATCAAATGCGCGTTTCCCGGCGTGCATTTCTGGCTGAAGGATTCCTATCCGCGCGCCAGCGCGGTGGGCGCCGTGTTCCTGGCGCCGTTCACGACGAAGCTGGCGGTTTACGGTCTGGCGCGCGCGTTCGCCGGCGCGGATATTCTTATTCCCATCGGCGCGGCGATGGTGATTTTCCCGATCTTCTACGCATCGGTCGAAAACGATCTGCGCCGGACGCTGTCCTATTCGCTGGTGAACCAGCTCGGCTTCATGGTGATCGGCATCGGCATCGGCGGTCCGGCCGGCGTGGGCGGCGCGGTCGCGCTCGCTTTCTGCCACGTCTTCTACAAGGGATTGTTGTTCATGGGCGTCGGCGCGGTTCTGGAGCGCACCGGCACCGCCAAGGCGTCCGAACTCGGCGGCCTGTGGCGCACCATGCCCGCGACCGCGATTTTCACGATGATCGGCGCCGCCGCCATCAGCGCCGCGCCTTTGTTCTCCGGCTTCATCGCCAAGTCGCTGTTGCTCGACGCCGCCTCGGGGCGTGCGTTGTGGTGGGTCTGGATCGTGCTCGTGATCGGCGCGGCGGGCGTGCTCGAACATGCGGGCGTCAAGATCCCGTTCCTGACCTTTTTCGCCAAGGACTGCGGCAAACGGCCGAAGGAAGCGCCGCTCAATATGTTGCTGGCCATGGCGGCGAGCGGCGCGATCTGCATTTTTATCGGCGTTGACCCGCAATGGCTCTATTCCCTGCTGCCGGCCGCCGTGCAGCACGAACCCTTCACGGTCAGCCACGTTCTGGCGCAAGTGCAATTGCTGTCCTTCGCGGCGCTTGCTTTCGTGGCGCTGCGCCGCAGCGGCCTGCACCCGACGCCGCGCGACGTGATCCTCCTGGATGTGGATTGGTTCGCCCGCAGCCGTCCCGCAAAGCTGCTGGGCGCATGGGCCGTGAAGGCATTGTCCGCGTTCGAAGCAGCTCTGGGCGGGGTAGGCCGATCGCTCTCCAGTTTCGTCGGCGCGGATGGACCGATCGCGCGTTCGCGCATATGGCGCGGTGCGGCGGGAAATGCTTCAGCGGCCTGGATTGCGGCTATTCTGGCGGCCGCGATGCTGGTTGGCCTATCGACCTTCCGCTAGTGGAGCGGATCAAACATCCGTATCCGACGCCCGAAAAAAATGGCGCGGCGAGAAGTAATCCGGAAAGCTCCATCAGACGTATGAATTCGTAGAAGTGCAACTCTGGCGTTTATGCGGCATGCGGAGAGCGATGCAAATCGATGGGTCGAACCAACTGGTGATAGAAATACAACTCTATCATTAGTTTGAAGTACTTTGAGTACGATCAAAGTCGTCTTGTCCGTCGTCAGATTAATTGCAATAGTCTCCACGTCGGACTTGATTTCTTCCTGCCAGGAATTGACTTCGACCATGTGAGTAGCGCGGAGCAGCCGAATGGCCGAACAAGACGATCTGACTGCGATGACCGCGGAAATCGTTTCGGCCTATCTGGAAAATCACCAGGTGAAGCTCGGTGATCTGCCGGGGCTCATTCAAACCGTTCATCAGGCGCTGTCGCATCTATCGAAAGATGTCGCGGATGGCGCGGACCGCGTCATGCCCGCGGTGTCGATAAAAAAATCCATTACTCCAGAATACTTAGTCTGCCTGGAGGACGGGCGAAAATTCAAATCGCTGAAGCGGCACCTGCGAACGCGTTACAACATGACGCCGGAAGAATACCGGGCGAAGTGGGGTTTGCCTCCCGATTATCCCATGGTGGCGCCGAATTACGCCCGGGTGCGCTCCAATCTGGCGAAGAATATGGGCCTCGGCCAACCGCGCAGAGACGGCGCGGCCTGAGCACTCCCCGGTTACAGTAATGACCTGATCTGACGCTCGGCCGGGATGGAATTCACGGCTGGCGCTGTAAGTCTATCCGCAGCGCGCTTTACGGCGCGCCATTGCTCTCTAAGGACAATAATCCTATAATCCGGACAATTATCCCCGGCGCGTCGGGCGGCCTTAATCTGACGGTCGCGCGCTGCAGCGGCAGGGCGGGTTCGGAGTGATTTATGAACAAGAATGAGCGGCGGGGCCAGGACGTGGCCCGCGCCAGACTGGCCGGGAATCTGGCCGCGTATGCTTTCGGCGCAGACGAGGCGGATATGATGTGCGCCACGCGCGGCGCTGCGCACGCGGCGTTCGTGCGGCAGGTCGCGATGTATCTCGCGCATATCTCTTTCGAGATGAGTTTGTCGCGCGTCGCCTACGCCTTCGAGCGCGACCGCTCGACCGTGGCGCATGCCTGCCGCGTCATTGAAGACAAGCGCGACGAGCCGGAATTCGACGCGCGCGTCGGCGCCTTGGAGGAAGCGTTGCGGCTTGCCCCTGCGCCCGGCGTGCGCATGTTGGCTTTGCGCGCCGCCGCACGTGAAGCGGCGCGGGTGCGCTGATGCATGAGCCGTTGATTACGAAAAACGCGCAGGCGGCGCTAAGGCGGCTGGCCCGGCCCGGTATGTTTCTTCGCGCCGATCCCCGCGGCGGATTTTGCGTGTGCGCCAGTGAGGATTCCCGGCGCCGCGCGATGGCGCGCGCAAGCGCGCTCGAAGCGAAGGCGATGGCTTCGGAAGGCTTGATCGAAGCGTGCGGCGAGGGGCGATTTAAAATTTCCAACGCCGGGCGCGCGTTCCTGGCGCGATCGCTGGCGGCGCCCGAGATTCCGGACGTTCCTTCGCCCGATTACATGCCGCAATCGGCGGCGCTGCGCCGCCTGCGCGCGCTCTCTGGCCCCCGCGGCGCCTGGTTCACGGCGGCGGAAATGCGCGCGGCTGAAATGCTGGAGCGCGATCATCGTCTGGCGCAATTGCAGGGCCGGGTGACGGCCGATTGGGGTGCGCCGCCCATGGCGCGCACGGCGCGCGGTCCGGGCGCCGGGACAATGGGGCCGGAGGCGGCGATGGATGCGCGGAACCGGCTGGCGGCGCTGCGCGGGCGGATCGGCGCGGAGGCGTCGGACTTTCTGGCGGACGTCTTCTGGTCGGAGATGGGGATGGAGGAAGCGGAGCGCCGGCGCCAATGGCCGCCGCGTTCGGGCAAGGTGGCGCTGAAGCTGATTTTAGGCGCTCTGAGCGCCGAGCCGGCGTCCCGTGCGGCCTAGAGCACGATGCGATCAAACCGGTCCGGTTGGATCGTTGAATTGTGCTCCACACTTTTGAAGCAGAGCCTTTCTTATCCCATCAAATAACTCAATTTGATCGGGAAAGGCTCTAGGCAGCGGCGGCGGCTTCCTTGCGGATACGGTCGATCATCGACGCCAGTCCGTTCGAACGCTGCGGCGACAGGGCCTGGCTCAATTCCAGCCGCGTCATCGCGTCCTTGATGTCGAAGGCGAGAATGTCCGCCGGTCTGGCGCCGTTATAGAGCCGCAGGAGGATCGCGATCAGGCCCTTCACCAGCAGCGCGTCGGAATCCCCGCGAAAACGCAAATGCGTGGGATCGGTGGGGTCGCGCTCGGTCACCAGCCAGACTTGGCTGGCGCAGCCGCGCACCTTGTTGGCGTCGGAATGTTCGGCTTCGCTGAGGGGCGCCAGTTCACGCGCAAGTTCGATGATATAGCGAAAACGCTCCTCCCAATCGGGGAGGAGCGCAAATTCGTCTTCAAGCTCGGTAAGGGCCGCGCCCAGATTGTTCGCCATCACGGCTTTGACATGGCCGCCGCGCGCCGCGAAGGCAAGCCGTACGCCGGCCGGACCTTATTGAACCGGGTTTTTCATGCAGGCGCCGACGTCCTTCAGCGCGTGACGTCCCAGGCAGAAGGCATGTTCGTATTTGAACCGGCTGGCGGCGACGCACTGGTTCAACTGCAGCTTCGACCATTCCAGACAATCCTTGGTCTTGGGGTCGAGCATGACGGATTCCTGTTCGCTGGCGTATTGGGCCGACGGATCCATCTCCTGATAGGCGGCGAGGGTGACCATGCGGTCGATTGTGTCTCGGTTCTGGGCCTTGTAGCGCAGACCGCCGGTGAGGTTCGTGGAAGAGGCGTAAGCCGGCGTCGGGCCGATCTTCATCGCCGCCGAAATCTGCTGGAGCAGACGCGAGCCCTGCTCCGTCTGGCTTTCGCCCGCGGCCGGTCCGCCCATCGCGGCCAGGAAGGTCGAGGACACCGGGCGGCCCTTTTCCTGCGCCGCCTTCAGCTGCGCCACGCGGACTGCGCCCTTGGGCGCCTGTTCCGACTTCATGGGCGTTTTTTGCAGCGAATAGGCTTTTTGTTCGAATTGTTCGCCGACCGTGGACGCCTTGGCGCCCTCGGTCAGAGCGGTGTTGAGCGCCGCCTGCACGGCCTCGCCGCCGCCCGGCACGCGGGAGGCGTAATTCATATCGGATTTCAAGCCGCCATAGACGCGATCGTCGCCATAGCTCTTGCGGATCTTGTCCAGGCCCTGATTGAAGCCCTGCGACTGGGCGGCGTTCAGTGCGCCAAAAGCTATGTAACCCTTCGCCAGCGTCGTGGGCGAGTGACCGGCCATCCGGTCCAGCGCCGCGTCGAGCTGCTTTCCGGTTTTGATCGGAGCTTTCTCCAGGTTGGCGACATCCTCTTGGAAAGTCGCGAAAGAACCGGCAGCTTTGACGATGGGCTCCTCAGCAAAAGCTGGCGCTGCAATCAGCATGAAAAACGCAGACGCTGCTTTACTGAGTGAAGTCCGCATTGGACGCATGATCCTCTCCACGTCGCCGCCCCCTCGTCGGCGGGGGGCACAATAGCCGCACTTTCGCGGGGCGCCAGAGCGCGGCGCAGGTTTGTACGCAGCCGACTCACATGCGCCTGAGGGGCGATAATTTGGTGATACATCTATCCAAAGGCTTAAGAAGCGGATGGCGGCTCAACTGGTGATTGAAGAGAAACCGAATATTTCGGCCGCGAGGGGTATCCTCGGGGGAGATCCTTACGAGTCGCGGTTTGCGGCGTCGCAGGCGGCCTGGCTCGGGCTGATTGTCGCAGCGGCCGGGATATCCGCCCTGATCGACCCGGATTCGCTGTTTCTGGCGGGCGCGGGGGCGGCGTTCGCCGCGTTGCCCGCGGCGTTGGGCCTGGCGCTGACCCCCATGATCCGGACCGAATGGGCGGCCGCTCTGGTGTGTTCGGCCTGGATCGCTTTGGGCGCGGCGGGGGCCGCCTTGACCGGCGGCGCATCCTCGCCGTTCTCCGTTCTGCTGCTGGCGCCCTCCGGCGTGGCGCTGCTTCTGGGGCGCCGCTCGCTGGCCAAGGAGGCGGCGCTGATGGCGGGCCTGGCCTTTGCAGCCTGTCTGATCGCCAACATTCTTGGATATATCGATCCGCGCGGTCCGGACTTCGCCGTGGCGCCCGGTCTGGGCGGCCTCGTAAGCCTGAGCTTCGTGGTCGGCCTGTTCCTCGCGCGCCAGGCCAATGTGGTGGAGGGAGTCCAGGCCACGGATGCCGTGACGGCGCCGGGCGGCGTGGGGCCCCGCTATCTCGCCGAACTTGCTCACGAACTGAAGACGCCGCTGAACGCGATCATCGGCTTTGCGGACGTCATGCGTCAGGGCGTGTTCGGCAAGCTGCCGGACAAGTACGCGGATTATGTCGAGACCATCCACCAGAGCGGGCGGCACATGCTGGAGCTGGTGTCCAACATGCTCGACATGTCGCGCATTCGCGCAGGCGGCTACACGATCAAACCTGAAGTGCTGGACGCGCGCGTCGTGGTCACAGAAACGGTGCAGATGATGCGCGAGGCCGCGCGCGAGGCTGGCGTGTCGCTGATCGCGCCGGGGGCGCCCGATCCCTTGCGCGTGCGGGCCGACAAGACCGCCCTCAAGCAGATCTTGACGAACCTGATCGTCAACGGCTTGAAATATACGCCGCCAGGCGGCTCGGTGACCGTGCGCGCCGACGGCAATTCCGCATTGTTGCTCACCGTCGCGGACACAGGCGTCGGCATTCCCAAGGACTCGCTGGATCGCGTGATGAAGCCGTTTGAGCAGGGCGTCGCGGCGAAGCCGGGCGCGGGGCTTGGCCTCGCCGTGGTGCGCGGTCTCGCGCAGCTTCATGGCGGATCGGTGCGCATCGAAAGCCCGCCGGGGTCTGGCGCGATCGTGACGGTCAGCCTGCCGGTGCTGGTGAAGACCGGCGCCTGAAGTCGCTCTAGCGTTTGCGCGTCGCGTTGAAATCTAGAAACGCGTTCGCCGCGCTGAGGTCGCCCGCTTCGATCAGATAGGTCTTGTTGCGCGACGGATCGTCGTATTCCAGAACGAGGCTCGCCGCCTCGCGCGGATCGAGATTGGCCAGCGCCGCCATCGCCGCGTTCGGAAATTGAAACACTCGGCCCGCCGCTGGCCGGGTGCGCGAGGCCTTCTTGGGCGGGATGAGGCCGCTGGCGTAAAACGAGCGCGTCGCGCCGCTGGGCGGCAGGCGTAACTTCAGACCTTGTTTACCCTGGCCGTTGAAGGACGATTCCACAAAATCGTGCGCCAGCGCCGGATCGCGCATCACCAGGCGCGCTGCGGCGGGGACTGGGGCGGCGGCCGGCAATTCCAGAGCGCCGGTGACGGTGTCGTCGGAGAAACGCTTCACCCCAAAGCGCGCGCCCTCGCCGAGCTGCTGCGAGATGAGCCAGTCGTCATAAGGGTTGCGGCGGGCTTCCCAGGTGCGGAATGCGCCGGGGAAGTCCATGGCCTGCATCGTCGTCCATGCGGCGAAGCTGGAATTGATGCGCGTCGCGATGGTCGCGACGTCGGAACTCTTGCAGTCGACATTGCCCGCGCGCTTGACCATGCTGCGCGCGTCGGAATTCAAGGAAACGGCGGTTGCGCCCGCGCGCAGCAACGCGCCGCGGGCCTGATAGGTGGCCGCTTCCAGCGCGGCCCGCGTGGGAGGCGCCAAAAAGCCGCAGCGGGAATTGAGAGCGAGCGCGCCGGCGCGATCGAGATATGCGGTGCGCGCATCGGTCTCGGCGGACGCAGGTCCGGCGGCGCTCATGGCAAGGCCGCTTGCGAGGCCAATGCAGAATGCGCCGCCGACGAAAATGGAGAGTGGCGAAATTTTTCGCGGGTCGATTTTGCGGAACATAGTCCGCCGTAATTAACGGCGGGGTGTTGACGTCTGGTGAACGGCCTGCATGTCGTGCTGATGGCTTAACCATGCCGCGGTGATCGCCGAGGTCACCAAAGCGGCGAGAACTGCGAACGCCCATTGCGCCATGCCGGCGTCGGATACGGCCAGCGCGTCGGCCAAGGGCTTGCCGGCGAGCGCGCCGATGACGCCGCCGATGACGCCTGCGGCGACTTTGGCGGTGAAGTCGAGATTGCGTTGAGCCGGAATTTCGTTAGCCATGATGTGTCTCAAAAACGTTGGTCACGTTTTGTTATGCAAGAAGCGGTGCGTAGTGATTTTTGGGCTTCGGCCTTGATCCGCAGGGCGGAAGTCGGCGGCGCAAACGCTGTAATTGCGCGCAAAGGCGACCCCAGCGCGGGGGCCGTCTTGGTTAAGGTCGCGCGCCTGGACGGCACCGGAATTCTGTACGCGCCCGCACTCGGTCCGGACGGCGCACGCATCTGGCTCAATTTGGAACGGCAGGGCGTCGGCCCCGCCGAACGCGACATCGACGCCTATATCGAGCGGCGCGTCGCAAACGATCCGGACCTCTGGGTGGTCGAGATTGAAGACCGTCAGGGCCGTCATTTTTTAACCGAACCGACGGATTCTTGATTAACCGGAGGATTGGGACGCAGGCCGCTAGGCGCGTTTTCTTCTTCGGGCGTGGGCGTGATCACAGGCACGTCGAAGGGCTCGGTGGAGTCCATGTCGATTCCGGGAAGCGTGTCGGGCAGCGGCGCTGGCTGGCGCGCGTGATGCCGCCCGACCGCCACGCCGATGAGCAGCAGCCAGATCAGAACAAAGGCGATCGCCGCGCCGAGGCCGCCGACGGATGGTTCATCCGCCGCTGCGCCCGGCGCAACCTGAGCGATCGGCGGCTCCGGCTCGATCGCGGCGGGTTGCGATTGGCTGGCGGCGGCGGCGATGGCGGCGATCAAGGCGTCCAGCCCCGCCGGCGCGCCTGTATTCTTCCACTCGCGAAGATCGACGGCGGCATGCGGAACCGCCGGGCTTTGCACGCCGTCGAGAAAAGCGGCGACGTGGGCGCCGCGCGCTGACGCCGCGTTCGCCTCGTCGCATACCCACACCGATTCCAGCGCGGATTCCGACCACAACACGACGATTGCGGGCGCTTGCGCGACGCGCCGCCGCGCGCTCGCCATCAATGCGCCTTCAGGCAATTCGGATACGTCCCACACGGCTTTCAGGCCGCGCTCCTGCAGGCAGGCGGCCAGCCTTGCGGCGACGCCTCGATCACGCCGGGCGTAGGAGATCAGAACATCAGCCATAGGAAACCGCCGTAATTTTACGATCGGTTAACCATGTGTCACGCCGAAAATATGACGCAACTGAAGATGTATCCTCTCAAGTGCGCGCCTGCGCCTCGCAGCTGAAAAACGCCGGGCCAAGTTCTCGTAAGGGTTGTGTCCCTACGAAAATGTCATGTGCGCGACGCCTTTGCGAACCAGGCGCGCGCCATCGCGTCGTCCTGCGCGACGCCGATCCCATGCCGATAGAGGGCGCCCAGCAGAGATTGCGCGGGCGGATAGCCTTGCGCCGCGGCTTGCTGCAGGCGCAGCGCCGCCAGGTTTTCCGACTTGGCGCGCGCGTTCTGGGCAGCTTCGTCGCCCGCCGCCGAACGGTCGGCCAGCATCAGGATCGCCAGCGCGTATTGCGCCGGGGCGAAGCCCTGATCCGCGGCTTTACCATATGAAAGCTTCGCGGCTGCTAGGTCCCTTACGCCGCCCATGCCGTCTGCCTGCATCCGTCCGAGATTGAGCGCGGCAAGCGGATCTCCCGCGTCCGCCGCCTCCTGGAAGGCGATGCGCGCCATTGCCGGATTCGCAGGCACGCCGCGGCCCGTCGCCAGAGCCCAGCCAAAAGCGTTCTTGCCGGCTGCGGCGCCCAGCGTGGCGCTGCGATCGAAATTCCGCGCGGCGCGCGCGTCGTCGCGCGCTGCGCCGATTCCGGCCGCGTAATAGGCGCCGATTTCGGCCAAGGCGCGCGGTTCGCCCGCCAGAGCGGACCGGCGCAGCCAGGCGAAGGCTTTGGCGTCGTCGCGCGCTTCGCCGATGCCGGTCTGACGCATCAGGCCGAGCGTCATCATGGCGCGGCGATCGCCGGCCTGCGCCTTCGCCAGATGATCCTTATACGATCCATGATCCAGCGCGCTCTGCGCCAGCACGCGCGCCAATTGCGCGTTCCATTGGGCGTCGGCGACCGGCGGGCTCAGGCCCGGAGCGGGCGGCTCCGGCGCCCAGGCGCCCAGCATGCTCGGCGCGAGGCCGGGCAGGTGGAAGGCGGGTTCGTCGGACCCAAGCTGCAACGCCGTTTGCGAAAGCTGCGCGTCGAACGGATCGAGGCTCTGCGGCGCCTGCGATGCGGCTGGCGCGGCGCCGGCCAGAGCGGCGATGACCTGGGCGGGCTGCGCGGCTCGCGCGTCAAGCGCCCGGCCCACGGCCGCCAGGCGTTTGGCTTTCAGGGTCTGCGCGCTGGGGCCAGCGGTTGATTTGTTCTGCCCCGCCGCGCGCGGCTTCGCGCTGGCGCGTTCGCGGATCGTCGAGGGTTCAGTGAAGCCCGGCTTTTCAGCGAGCGCGGGTTTCTGCGCGAAGGCTGGAGCGGGCGCTTGCGCTGTGAACGGCGCGCCGGTTTCTGGCGCGCGCACGACGGCGGGCGGCGCGCTTGGCTCAAGGGCCGCGGGCGGCGCTGCGTCGGCGGTTTGCGGCGCGGGTTCAAGCAAGGGCAGGTCCGACTCGATGGCGATCTGCGGCAGCGGCGCTGGCTCAATAGGGGCGCTGTGCTCGGTTTCAGTGATGGCGGGCGCTGGCGCGGCATCTTCCGGACGCGGGTGCGCCGCCGGCGCGCTCAATTCCGCCGGCGCTTTTTGCACAGCGCGAAGCTGGAAGTCCTGCGGGCGTTGATTGGCCCATAAAGCCAGCAGGCCGGCGCCCGCGATCAGGCCAAGCGCGATGGCGACGATGTGATTGCGGTCGTCGCGCTTGGTGCGTTCACGCGTCTCGCGCAGGAAACGTTTGCCGGAAGACTTGGCGGCGGGCCGCCGCGGCGCGTCGGTCTTTGAAGGCGCAGGCTCGGGTGCAAGCGCCTTCGCGGCTGGTTCCGCTGCGGGGGCGGGCTCGGGCGCAGCTTTCGGCGCGGGCCTGGGCTCTGGTTCGAACGTGATGGTCTGATAGGTGGGCTCGGGCGCCGCCGCAGGAGCGGCGTCTTCGATCCTGGCCGCGCCTCCCGGCTTTTCAGCCACCGGGAAAATTTGCGGCGCGATGATCGGCGCGCCTTCGGCGACGGTGATCTTGGCTGGGCGCAAGGGCAGCGCGTCGTTCGCCGGTTCGCCGGCGAACAGAACGGGCGCAGGCCGCGCCTCCAGCTTCTGCTCTGAAACGGAATCGGCCGTCTTCACTGGGGCGGGGGTCAGAGCAAGGGATTCGCCCTGGCCTTCGGGCGCGGTCTCCGCCTGCGGCCGGGGTGGCTCAGCCGCCGCCGCGACGGCCTCGGGCGCGATTTGCGGCGCCGGTGCGATCTCTTCGGCCGATTTCACCTCTGGCTTCATCTCCGGCGCACCGGGCGCGGCGAGCACGGGCGCTTCGGCTTTCGCGAAGGCAGCGCTGACAGGGGCGGCGGGGGGCATGACGCGCAACGCCGCCGCAGCTCCACCCCCGCCTGATCGCGTCAGGCGCGCCGTCGCCATGGCTAGCGCCGCGCGCGTGGACGGGCGCTCCAGCAGCTTCGCAGTCTCCGTCAGCAAACGGCCGGCCTGGATATGACTGTCCGAGCCGTCCCAACCCGCGAGATTGGCGGTGGGGCAGGCCCGAAATTCCGGCGGCGGCGTGACGTCTTCCAGGCGGGCGGCCAGCAGGGAGCCGCGCCGCAGCGCCTCCCGCGCGTCCTCAAGAACCTGGGCGTCGCTCACCGAGTGGTTTGACCACAGGGCGACCGTGATGCGGGCGCCGGCGCGACGGCCCAATATCCCGGCCTTGTTGCCCGGTTCGGCGGGGTTCAGGGGCATCCAGTCGACGGACAGGCCGCGCGCCTCGAAGATGTGGCTCAGGCGCTCGGCCGCATCGCGATCCGGCAGAGACGCGGAGATCAGAATGTCAGCCATGACAACCCCTTAGTGTTAATGGGTTGTTTACCATAGAATCCTGCCCGATGAAGCGCCGAGAGCGGCCGAAACGGCTTGGCGGGCCAGCACAGCTGGGTTAATCCGCGCCAAACACGTTTCACGCGACACGCGACGAGCCCAATTTCCATGTCCGACGCCCAGACACGCAGCGCGCAGGCGGCGCGCCGCCGCACTTTCGCAATCATCTCGCACCCGGACGCCGGCAAGACCACCCTGACCGAGCGCCTGCTGCTGGCGGGCGGCGCGATCCACCTGGCCGGGCAGGTCCGCGCACGGGGCGAGGCGCGGCGCACACGCTCGGACTGGATGAAGATCGAGCGCGAACGCGGGATCTCCGTTTCCGCCTCGGTCATGACATTCGAGCGCGAAAACATCGTCTTCAACCTGCTCGACACGCCGGGTCACGAAGACTTCTCCGAAGATACATATCGGACTCTGACGGCGGCCGATTCCGCCATCATGGTGCTGGACGCCGCCAAGGGCGTGGAGCCGCGCACGCTGAAGCTGGTCGAGGTCTGCCGCCTGCGCGACATCCCCATCATCACCTTCATCAACAAGATGGACCGCGAGGCGCGAGACAGCTTCGAGCTGCTCGACGATATCGCCGACAAGCTGCAGCTCGACGCCAGCCCGTTCTACTGGCCGGTGGGGTCGGGCCAGCGTTTTCGCGGCGCAGTCGATCTGCGCTCGGACGAATTGTTGGTTTATAAGCGCGCCGAAAACGATGCGCCGCCGGAAGACGCCGAACGCGTCAAGCTTTCCAGCAATGCCATCGCCAGTGTGCTGGACGAGGATGAATTGAAGGCCGCGCGTGAGGAGAGCGAGACGGCGCAGGCCATCTGTCCGGCCTTCGTCGAGCAGAGCTTTCGCGAGGGCCACATGACGCCGGTGTTCTGGGGCAGCGCGCTGCGCCATTTCGGCGTGCGGGAATTGCTCGAAGGCGTCGCCAGGCTCTCGCCGGCGCCGCACGAACAGGCCGCCGAGAAGAACGGCGTCGCCATCGAGATCAAACCGGAGGACCCGGAGGTCACCGGGTTTGTCTTCAAGATCCAGGCGAACATGGACCCGCAGCACCGCGACCGCGTCGCGTTCCTGCGTTTGTCTTCGGGGCGCTTCACGCGCGGCATGCGTCTGAAGACCGCCTCGGGTAAGGCGATGAACGTGCACAATCCGATGATGTTCCTGGCGCAGGATCGCGAGATCGCCGACGAAGCCTTTCCCGGCGACGTCATCGGCGTGCCCAATCACGGCGTGCTGCGCGTGGGAGATTCGCTTTCCGAAAGCGGCGCCATCCGGTTCCGCGGCATTCCGAACTTCGCGCCGGAGATCCTGCGCCGCGCGCGTCTGGGCGATCCATTGAAGGCCAAGCATCTGCGCCGCGCGCTGGAGAGCCTGTCGGAAGAGGGCGTGACGCAATTGTTCCGCCCGCTGATCGGCGCCGATCTGATCGTCGGCGCGGTCGGTGCGCTGCAATTCGAAGTGCTGGTGGAGCGCGTGCAGGACGAATACGGCATCGCCGTCGCGTTCGAACCGGCGCCCTACGCCGCCGCGCGCTGGATTTCGGCGGACGATCCGGCGGCGCTGCAAGCCTTCATCGACAAGAACCAGAGCCTTGTGGCGCTCGACATCGATGAATCTCCGGTCTTCCTGGCGAAGAACATGTGGGAGCTGGGCTACGTGCAGGAGAAGAATCCGGGCCTCACGTTCTCGAACTCGCGCGAGCGGGAGCTGGCGTAAGAAAGTCAGCGCAGCGGCGCCTTCAGGTTTTTTGTTTCGCAGGCTCCGGATCTTTCTTCGCGTCGCCAGGCTTGTTGAGGGCCAGGCAGACGCTCCGCGTTTCTTTTGAGACGCTGATGTCGACGGCGCACCGGCCGCGCACTTCCTCCGCCTTCTTTTCGTCCTTCATAGCGCGGGCGACATTGATCAAGGAAAGGTAGAATTCGGACTCGCCCCAGCGATCGACGCCGGAATTCACTGTGGTCGAGGCCTGGACCGGGGAGTTTTCGCGCAACAGAAGGTCGACGGCGAAGAGAACCATTTGCGGCGAGCTGTTGTTGTAGCGCGTCGACGCCAAAGCGAGGGGGACGGCGCTTTTGTAAAGCTGTTTGTAATTGAAATAGCCGGCCTTCGCGAAATCGCCCATCGCACTGCCGGTCAAGACTTGCCGGTTCAGGAATTCAACCTTGCCCCTCAGGTCCCTGATTTCGGCGTCGTATTTTTGCTTCTCCTCGACGGCCTTTGCGTCGGCTTCGGCCTTCGCCTTTTCGCTCATCGGCAGAAGGCCCTGTTTCTTTTCTTCAGGAGGGGCGCCTTCGAGGGCGATCAGCCGCGTCAGCGTTTCATAGAGTTCCGTAGGGGCGGTGAGCGCGTTGTCCAGCGCTTGCCGGTCCTTGACGAGGCCTTGATTGAACGAGGCGTTTCTCGCCATTTTCTGCTTTTCGTCGGCGTTGCTTTGCAGCGACGCGACATCGAGTTCCTTGCCCCATAACGTCGACACATATTCGTCGATATTGGCCGCGCGTTTGACCGGGTCGGGGTGAAAGGCCAATTGCTCCCGGTTCTTGTAGTCCGCGTAAAAGCCGAACGCCAATTTGAATCCGGTCGTCCAGGCGAGGTTGTTGAAGTCGAACATGCCAGACGACGACGCCTGCTCTTTCGCGAAGGAATTCATGAGCGCGGTCGCGCCCAGTTCCTGCAATCCGCGTGTGGCGGCCTGTTTGGTTTTCACCAACTCCAACTGGCTGCCTTCATTCAGCTTTCGCAGGAAGTCTTGGATGTCCTTCACGGAGAGGGGATTGACGCCATTCTTTGGCGCTTTGCCGTCCCAGCGCGCCTTCAGCAGCATGTCCATCGCCAGGTAGTCCGCTTCGGCCTCCTGACTCTTGGCGTAGTCGGCGCCCGCGAGTTCACAGGCGGAGTCCACCGCGGCCTGCCCAAGGCCGGCGGCGAGGAAAAGGCTCTTCATGGATTCAGGGCCGATTTCAGCGGTATAGGAATTGTTGACGCCCTTCGACCATTTCGCGTTCGCCAGCAACCCGCCTATGGCCGCAACGCTCGCGAGCTTTTGAAGGGCTTCCGCTTGTTTGGCTTTTTGCGCGGCGCCTTTGTCGTGGCCAAGGAGAATGTGGGCAAGTTCATGCGCGAACAAGAAACCCAGGAGCGTCTGGTTGTCCTTGTTTGGGTTCATTTCCAGCAGATCAATGACTTTGGTCGTGCATTGAAAGGTGTTCTTGCGTTCGAACACGGTCCTGCAATTGGCGATGTCGCCTTTGTACCATTCGAAGGTGAAGTTCTTCGAACTGTAGCCCAAGGGGGAGACCAGCGCATCGATGATGCGAATATGCGATCGGCTGGCGTTTCGGGCGGCGTCGAGATTGACGACCTGGGGCGAGAATTCACACGAGGATTTCTTGCCCAGTTTCGCCCCGATCGCCTCGAAGGGCGAGATGTCACGGGGCTTCAAAGCGCCCGCATAGAAGTCGATCTGCCGTACCGTCGGCACGTTGGATTTCTTCTTCTTCTTTTCAGGGGGCGGTTCAGAAGCCGCTGCGGACGGCGTTTCGACTGTCTCTGCCGCAACGGCCTTGCTGTTCAGAAAGGCGAGCGAAAATCCGGAAGCGATCAAGACGCAACACACGGAACTTGTTAGCAAGCGCCGGCGCCAGGATCTGGTCCTGGGCGCTACGTTTCTTTCATCGTGCTCCGGCATTTTTCACCCCATTGCTGGAAAGACGAAACTCCCGTTGATCCGAAGGCAGATTATTGATGGCTGCTGGTGTGACCAGAGTCCCAAATGTGGGGATTGGCGCACCATGCGCATTGTCACTGTGCGCTCTTCGAAGCTTTCTTGCACATCGCACTACCTCCCATGCCCTGAGAGGAATTGTCGTACTCGTCCTCACGCTTGACGTTCTTCATCGTCGGACAGTCGGGGACGATCAATTCCTGGTTTGTTTTCGTCTCCCGCGCCCGAACCAGCGCGGTCTGACCATCGTACTTGATGAAAAACAGATCCCCGCTGCAGTCCTGAACGGAAAGAGGGACCGGCAGTTTCGAGATGTTCGCGATGGGCTGCAGGTTCGTATTCAAGATCGTGAATGTGTCGCGTCCGGGGGCTGGCCCCAGGATTTTGATGGCGCGGCAGGAGTCAGGTCCGGCTTGCGCCGGGGCGCTCGTCAAAGCGCTGTAGAGCGCCGCGCTCAGGAGCGCCAGCCCGATGGGAAGAGCGTGTCTCGATCGCCGGTGCGCTTGGTGCATGCCGTTCTCCGTCACTTGAAAGCGTACAAAGTCGCGTACAACCAGAGTCCGCCGCCCAGCACCGCTAAGGCGAGGGCGAATGCGGACCACAAGGTTCGGGTCATTTCCGCGGCGGCGAAGCTTTCCCAGGGCGTCCTGGTGGTGAGCGCATAGCCGGCGAAGGCAGCCGCGATGATGCTGGCGACGTCGCCGGGCGCCCATCGCAGAACGAAGAGGACGAAAAATCCGGCTGCGACTGAAAGGGCCATGGGCGCAATGACCGCGCCGCCGCCGCGCAGCCATTTTTGAGAGACGGGAGTGTCGTGCGGCCAGGACATCAGAAAATAGATGATGACGGCGGAGCCGATGGTGACGCCCAATTCGAGAGCCGCCCCGGCGTCCAGCGCGAGAAACAGGTTCGGCGGAGACCGGAAATATCCCTCGCCAAGGGTGAACAGGTTGTCCAGCGCCGCGGCGTGCAGGAAGACGCCGGGAACCTTGCCGAGCCCGGGCGCGCTGACGAAATCGCCGCCGCTCTTCATCGCGCCGCCGACCAGCACCACACGCCCTGCGAAAACGTCGCGCAGCGCGGCGTCAGCTTGAGGGTTGCTTTGGGCGGCGACGACGAGGCTGCCGGGCAGGGTGACATGATAGGGGCATTGGCGGCCCTGACGCTGGACGGCGCCCGGCGCCAGTTTGCCCGCCATGGCGATGAACAGTTCCCTGAAGAAATCGGAGATCGCCCCGGCGCCGCCGGCGCGGGCGCTGCAATCCTCGCGGTCCGCCCAGAAGTCATCCGTCTCCGGCGGGCTGCCATAACCCCAGAGCGTCATCAATGAGGGCCTTTGCGTCTCGCGCAACAGCGACGCGGGACAATGCAGCGGAACGCGCATGCGCGCTGAATCGGCGCAGGACAGACGATAGAGGTCGTAGGCGGCCGAATGTCCGGTCCTGGTGTTGAAAGGATATTCGTCCGCCCGTCCGGCGCGCCATTGCACGCCTGTCCGCCGCAAAGCGCCCGCAAATGGGGCGAGTGAAGCGGTGTCGGCGATGGGCCCGAAAAGAACCTTCGCGCCAGCGACGCCCGCCAATTCCGCTTCCTTCGCCAGCAGGTTCGCGGACAGATCGCTTTCGAGATTTTTCGAATAGGAGATGTCGAAGAAGATTGCGCGGGCGCCGCTGCGCGCCGCAGCGGCGATGATCGCGCGCTGATCGCTGTACGAAGGGCCGAGCGTGCGCAGGCCCCAGTCCCCGTCCGCTTCCGAAAGGGCGCGTACGTCATCGTCGCTGAACGTGATCACGACGATATTTTCGCGATTGCTGCGGGCGGGCTGATCGTAAAATGGACGAACGACGAGATTGAGGCGTTCGGCCGCCGCTTCGCTGGATTTGGTGGCGAAGCCGAAGGAGTCGCAGGCCTTCAGCGCAAGCGTCAGCGCGATTCCAAGCAACAACAGAAAATGCCGGACTTTCACGACGGCCGCCCCCCGTTGGCTGTCTGAAAATCATATACACCGGCGCAGGGCGCAACGCGAATGGCGGGTGACCCAGAGACGGTCAGCACACGGTAACAGTACCGCGCCGCGCTGAAGCGCGGATTGGGCGCCTCGAATTTAGGCGCCGTGATCGTCGTCAAAAATCCTCGGGCGGGTGACAACTTACGTTGCTGTGCTTTTCGTCGTCACGCTTACGCTTGTCGTGCATCTGAGCAATGCGCTTTCAAGCGCCTGCGGTGGCGTAGCATCAAAAAACCTTCACATTCGGGAGCACGCGCATGCCCGCGATCACTACAAGAGACGGCGTTGAAATTTTCTACAAGGATTGGGGTCCCAAAGACGCGCAACCGGTTGTTTTTCATCATGGCTGGCCGCTGACCGCTGATGATTGGGACAATCAGATGATGTTCTTCCTGATGCAGGGGTATCGCGTGCTCGCGCATGACCGGCGCGGGCATGGACGCTCAACCCAGACCTGGGAAGGCAATGAAATGGACACTTACGCCGCGGACGTTGCGGCGTTGACGGACGCGCTGCATTTGAAGGATGCGATCCATGTCGGCCATTCCACCGGCGGCGGCGAGGTGGCGCATTATGTGGCGCGCGCCAAGGCTGGCCGCGTCGCCAAGGCTGTGCTGATCGGGGCCGTGCCGCCGATCATGGTCAAGACCAAAAAAAATCCGGGCGGCCTGCCGATCGAGGTTTTCGACGGCTTCCGCGCCGCGCTCGTCGCCAATCGGGCGCAGTTCTTCCGCGAGATTCCGTCCGGTCCGTTTTACGGCTTCAACCGTTCGGGCGCGGCGGTGAGCCAGGGCGTCATCGACAATTGGTGGCGCCAGGGAATGATGGGCGGCGCCAAGGCGCATTACGATTGCATCAAGGCGTTTTCGGAAACGGACTTCACGGACGATCTGAAATCCATCGCGGTCCCGACGCTGGTCATGCATGGCGACGACGATCAGATCGTGCCCTATGCGGATTCCGCGCCGCTCTCGGCCGAGCTCCTGAAGAAGGGGGATCTGAAGACCTACAAAGGTCTGCCCCATGGCATGTGCACCACGCATCCGGACGTCATCAACAAGGATCTGCTGGCTTTCTTCAGGGCCTGAAGCGGCGGGAGCGACGCCAAACAAAAAGGACGCGCCAGCGATGGCGCGTCCCGAGTTTTTGCGAAGCGCTGCGCCTTAAGTGGCGGGCGCGCCCTTTGCCGTCTTGTCCGCGCCGGAGCGAGTCTTCCAGAGCGAATAGACGATGCCGGAGCCGATCAGGCCCATCGTGATCCCGAGAGACCACAAGGCCGGGAACTTACCGTTCTCGAAAAAGTCTCCGAGGAAGATCTTCGAGCCGATAAACACCAGCGTCGCCGCGAGGGCGTACTTCAAATAATGGAAGCGGTGCACCATCGCCGATAACGCAAAGAACAAAGCCCGCAAACCTAAAATCGCGAAGATGTTTGAGGTGTAGACGATGTACGGATCGCTCGTGATCGCGAAGATCGCCGGCACGCTGTCCACCGCGAAGATCACATCGACAATCTCCACGAACAGCAAGGCGAGCAATAATGGCGTCGCCACCCAGCGCAGCTTGCCGGTTTTCGGGTCCGGCAATTGCACGCGAAAGCGATTGCCGTGCAGGTCCGGCGTCACTTTCAGTTGCCGCTTGAGCCAGAGCAGAACCTTGTTCTGGCTCATGTCCTCGGATGCATCGTCCTTCTTCAGCATCATCAGACCCGTGAAGATCAGGAAGGCGCCGAAGACGTACAGGATCCACGAGAACTGGCTGACGAGCACGGCGCCGAGGCCGATCATCAGCGCGCGCAACACGATGACGCCGATTATGCCCCAGAACAGAACGCGGTGCTGGTAGAGCCGTGGGATCGCAAGATAGGTGAAGACCAGCGAAATGACGAAGACGTTGTCGAGCGCCAGCGTCTTCTCCACGGCGAAGCCGGTCAGGTAAAGCTGCACGGCGGTCCAGGCGCGTTCGGCGCCGGTGACGGCCAGAAGCTGTGGGTCGATGGAACCGATGGGCGACGCGTTATTGTAGAGCGCCCAGACGACTCCCGCAAAGCTCAAGCCGATCGCGATGTAAACCGCCGACAAGACCAGAGACTCGCGGATGCCGATCTCGTGATCCTTCCGATTCACCACGCCCAGATCGAAGGCGAGCAACGCAATCACCGCGCCGATAAAGGCGAACCAGATCCAGGCGTCCTTTCCGAGAAAATCCGCCGACATGAAATCTATGAGCAATTGCATGGCCTAGCTCCGGACCCGCAAGTTTCTGCGCATCTGAATTAGGCGTCCGGTTCGGGGGGAGGGGGTGTAACGGGGATGCCTGCGTTTGTGCGGAGGGGCTTCGGGCCCGCTTTGCGGCTTTGCGGCAAGGCGCGCCAATTGATCCTTGATCCTGAGCCTTATTTTCTTGAGATGCCTGAGCCGCAACCAATCAGGGTATACGGCCTTCTTTTCAGTTTCGATTTCGGATTTCAGTCTCGCCAGTTTCGCAAATAACGACTTGATCTTCCTTACCGACATTGTCGCTCCTCTCGGTTTTGAAACCCGGGAGCGCCGGCAGGGGGCGAAAAAAGCCGAGCCTGCATCGGGGAACTCCCGACGCGGTCCGACATCACGAGCGCCGAAAGGCGATCGTCAGAGGGGCCCGGCCCGCTGTTCAGGGAGGTAAGGCGGATCGGGACGCTTTCAAGCGTCTGTCGCCAGAAAGAGTTGAGGCGGCCGGACTCAAACCTTGCGCACGAATTCCGATTTGAGGCTCATCTGGCCGATCCCGTCGATGCGGCAATCGATATTGTGGTCGCCTCCGGGGACGAGGCGGATATTTTTTACCTTGGTGCCGACCTTCACGGCCTGCGACGATCCCTTGATCTTGAGATCCTTGATCACCGTTACGGTGTCGCCGTCCGCCAGTACGTTGCCATTGGCGTCGCGGATTGTCTCCGCGTCGTCGTCCGCTGCGGCGGGCGCGCCGGCGATAGTCCATTCATGCGCGCATTCCGGGCAGATCAGCAGCGGACCGTCTTCGTAAACGAAAGCGGAGCCGCATTTCGGGCAGGGCGGCAATTCACTCATATTTTCAGACCTCCGCGTTCGGGAATACGACCGAACTATTTGTCTTATAGATGATTTTTCTGCACGCACGCAGAATTCGCGGTTGCATCCGGGCCAGCATTTATTCTAGCCTATATATTAAACAGCCTTGGAGTTGGCGCTCCGCAAGGGGCGGCAAGGCTCATCGGGAGGAACATCATGAAGCGTCATGAACGCATCGCCATGGCCAAGGAAATGATCCGCGGCGTGGAAAGCAACACCGAAGATCTGGCGCCGGACTCGGTCGAATTCGACATCGGCCGCTTCACGGACCAGAAACGCTTTGAAGTCGAGAAGGAAAAGATTTTCCTGTCGATGCCTCAGGTTCTGGCTCTGACCGCCGACATTCCGGAACCCAACGACTATTATTCCACAACCATGGCCGGCCGCCCGATCCTGATCACGCGCGATCGCGACGGCAAGGTGCACGCGTTCTGGAACGCCTGCCGTCACCGCGGCGTGCAACTGGCCGAAGGCTGCGGCCACGCCAAGAGCTTCACCTGCCCGTATCACGGCTGGACCTTCGCCAATGACGGCCGCCTGATGGGCGTGCCCATTCCGGAAGCCTTCAAGAAAGAAGAACTCGCGGCGCGCAATCTGGTCGAGCTGCCCTGCGAAGAATTGTATGGCCTCATCGTCGTGCACCCGAAGCCAGGCGCGGAACTCAACGCCAAGGAATTCCTCGGCCGCATGGGCGAGCATCTGTCCGACTACGGACTGGACAAGATCCACTTCGTGAACCACCTCGAGCAGGAAGCGCGCATCAACTGGAAGCACGCCGTCGACGGCGGTGTGGAAGGCTATCACGTGCCGTATCTTCATCCGAACACGGTCGGCCCGATGTCCGGCCGCCAGTTCATGCATGTCGACATGGGCCTGCACCACATCCTGGCGACGCCGGACATCAATATCCTCGAACTGAAGGACAAGCCGGAAGAAGAGTGGGACGAATGGTGCGGCCACTCGATCTCCAACGCCATCTTCCCGAACACCGTTCTTGTCTTCGGCCGCGGCATCATCGCGATGCAGCGCTCCGATCCGGGCAATCATGTCGGCGTGTGCAATTACATGTTCCGCGTCTATGCGTGGGGCAAGAAGGGTGAAGCCGCCAACGCTGAAACGGAAAAGGGATACGCGAACTTCCTGAACACCGTCGCGATCGAAGAGGACATGAAGATCCAGTCCAATTCGCAAATCCTGATGGAAGCGGGCGTCGTTCCGGATTTGCTGTTCGGCCGCAAGGAAGCGAACCTGATCAAGATGCACAGGAATTACGACCTGCTTTCCGGCTACGCAAAAGCCGCCGAGTAGGTTCGAGCTTCAAGGCTGCAAAACAAAAAGGCCCGCGTCGAAAGACGCGGGCCCATTTTTTTGCGCTGAGACGCCGGCGGCGCGAATTGCCTCCGCACGGCGCATTTCAGCTTATTTGCTGACCTCTGCGTCCAGCGACGCGACGAGCTGGCCATACATGCCTTCGAACATTGCGTTCAACTGCGCTGCATCGCCGCCCGGCAGGGTCTGGCCTTCGGCGCCCCAATGCACGCGCGTTTTGCTGTCGGAGAGTTTTTCGAGCTTGGCCCAGCCGCGAAAGCCGGTCATCGGCATCGGCATTTTCGCGATCGTGTAGCTGAAGGAATAGTTCGCCGGATCGAGCGTCTCCAGGACCTCGGCCACGGGATCGGAGTTCGGAATGTGCATGGTGCGCACCATACCGACGCCGCTGCCCTCGGACGTCACCTTCACGCCCGGCATGGCCCAGCCGACATTGGCGAAATCGCTGACCACCGCCCAGATCTTGCCGATCGGCTGGTCGATATCCTTCTGGACCTTCGCGTTCACATCACCCATTGCGTTCTCCCATTGTGCTTTGGAATAGGGGCCGACCTAAGCGCGCTTTCGCGCGCCGCGCCACCGCAAAATCGCGGGAGGAGACAAACGCCGGGGCTTTGCAGGCGCCCAAACCCTTGGTGCGCCCTGGCGGGCGACCGGGCGGGGCGACCAGGCGGGGCGACCAGGCGCGCGCCGTTTGGATTGCCGAACGGACTATTTCAGGATGTCGGCCATGCTGATAATCGCCTCGGCGACCTCATAGATGCGCTTGTGCTGGTTCATCGCTGTCTTGCGCATGAGCGTATACGCGTCCTGTTCGGACAATTGCCGCGCGCTCATCAAAATGGATTTTGCGCGCTCCACGAGCTTGCGCTCGGAGAGGGCTGTGCGTGCGCTTTCCAGTTCCGCACTGACGTCGTGCAGGCGCCGCGACTGAGCCTGCACAACATCCAGGATGGAGCGCATAAGGCGCGGGTCGAAGCCGCCCATTGCGTAAAGGCCCGGGCCGGGATCGAAGCCGGCTTCCTTCAGCGCCGCGTCGGGGTCCCTGATCAGGAGCGCGACAGGCGCTGCATCGCCGATCGTCTTCAGCGTGGCGTCCGCGCCTTGATTGGCTTCGGCCAGCCGCGCGGCGCAGAGGATTTTCAGATCAATGGTGAGTTGGTCCTCGATGAGCTTCATCGCGTCAATGCGGCGCGTGCATTGCTCGAACCAGTCCTGACCGGAGACGTTCTGCAGATCGCCCATCTGTCCGCCCGCGAACGCGATCTGACGCATGCGCTCGATCTCCAGCGAGTCTGCGCCGAGCGCGACGCTCTGCAGCGCCACCTTGTGCTTCGCGTCCGCGAATTCATTGAACACGCGAAAGGCATGCGCCTGCGCGGCGATCAGATTGTGGAGGCGGCGCAGCTCCGCGCCCTCGAAATAACCGCGCGAAAAACCCGCGCTGCCGGTGGCGCGTTCCTGGCCGGCAAATTCCTTGCCCTGGATGAAATTGACCAGCGCCACCATCGCCTGGGAGATCTGCGGATTGGCGGCGATGTCGGCCGCTTCGAAGATGATCGACAGCAGGCTGGCGATGGCGTCGGTGAACGCTTTGACCGCGTCCTGCGGTGCAATCATCAGTCCCTGAACCTGCGCGCGCAGTCTGGCCAGTGCGTCGAAAGTTTCAAAGCCCAGCGCGATGCGCGCGAAAAAGCGGGCCCCTGAACTGATGCGGTCGATTTGCTCGTCGACGTGAAGGAGGCGCGCCCGGACATTCGCCTCGATCGCCACCGATTCCGCCGTGCGTTCCGCCAGCTTGTCCGCGAACTGGGCGCCGCTGGAGCCGAGAAACACCGCCGACGCGCCGCGCTCCTTTTGCAGCACGTGGATCAGGTCGGCGATCTCCTTGATCAGGTCGCTGAACACCAGAAGCTGGTTGAGGTCGCGGATCCGGCAGATCTGCGCCGCGCGCAGAAACCGGGCGCTGCATGATTCTGGCGCCGCGCCGGTCGCATGAAATGCCTGACTGCCCAAACGGTATCCCCACTGTTCGATCAGAACCATGGAGCGGGAGACGGCTGGCAATTGAAAGCAAGGGCGTCCGCCCGGCGGCAAAATAGCCGGCAGCGCCGCGTTTCAGGCCGGACGGCGCCGAAAGAAACGGCGGTCGTCAGGCCGCAGCGTTAATGTTGCGGTAAAACAGGCGCTTGAGCTTAAGCCGCGGAACGGCGCAGCCGGAAGAAGCGCATGGCGCGCTGGGCGGCCTCGATCGGCACCTTCACATACATCTCGCCCATCTGCGTGGCCTTGCCCAAGGCGTCGTCGGCGCCAGCGGACAGTACGGCGATCGTCACAAAGAGGGCGCGGTCGAAGCCGGCGGCGCGGCAGGCGGTCGCCAGGCCGTCCAGGTCCTGCGTCTCGATCATTCGGCGCACCATCTGGAAGTCCAGATCCAGCATTTCAGCCAGGCCGATGTAAAACGCTGTGAGCTTCTTTTCGCGGATTAGATTGACGACGGTCGCCCCATTGATGCCGCGGGTCTGGCGCAGCGCCGTGATCAGTTTGACCGCTTCTGGGTAATCGTCCGGCGCCTTGCCGTCGAGAGCGGCGAGCTTAGCGCGGCTGGCGGCGAGGGCTTCTTCCAGCGCCTTCGGGTCGACGTCGGCGAAGCGCGCGATCACGCGCTTGCGCAATTTGGCTTCAACCTGATCATACATCTGGAACAGAAGATCGCTGGGCAGTTCCTTGCGCTCGACGATTGGTTCGTGCAGCTCGGAATTGCGGCTGGCGCGGTCCACGACCTTTTCCATTGAGGCGCGGCTGATCTGCGCCGACTGGTTGCGCAGCAATGAAATCGCCACGCGGTCGTCGCCGCGCGCCACCAGAGCGTCGGTGACGGTCTCGCTCACCATCGGGCGACGCGCGATGGCTTCCATGTGGTCGGCGCCCTTGGCCTTGATGACGCCGAGCAGATCGCTCTCGGTGAGGGCCTTGGCGCGGACAAGGACCGGCTCCGCGACCTGGATCGCGTCGTCGTGGGCAAAGGCCAGCGCAAGGCGCCGCGGCATGTCCGGCATATCGGCGAAGCGGTTGGCGAGTTCGGCGCGCACGGCAGATTCCATGTCGGCGGAGACTGTCGTCAGGATGTCGTCGAACAAATCGTCGGAAATCTTCGTGCTTTGCTCGCGCGATTCCACGAACAGGTCGGTCACTTCGTGAAGCAGAACGCGGCGCTTCTCGCTCGACGGTTCCTGCGCCAAATCCATAAGTTTCGCGTAACGCGCGCCGACCGATTGCAAGACACAAGCCTCCTACGCCTAAGGCCGGCATCTTGATGTTAGTTGGTAAATATTCGGTCTAGAAAGAGCGTGTGACCGCCAAAAAAAGCGGCGAAACGTCGTCGCCAAAAATTATTTAAAATCAGCGCCTCAGGCGGCCATGCGCGCAGAGGGCTGGGCAGGCGTTGCGTCAAAGCGCGCGCCGCTATTGCTCAGGAAGGCGCCCGAGATCGAAAAGCGCATCGCGCTGCGCCGATCCGGCGCGTCCAGATCCCACGCGCCGTACGGGCCCGGGCGCCACAGGCTCGGGTTGATCTCCGGCGTCCACGCCGGGAGCGTGAAGGGTTCGGCGCTGGAGCGCGTTTCCAGTTCAACGACAAGCTGTTGCGCGGACGGATCGATGCTGGGCTGGCCGATCAAGGCGGCGACGGGCTTACCCGCATGAGTCGCCGTTTCCGCTGCGATGGTCGGATCGGCGAAGACCAGGAACGCGACTAACGAAATAGACGTCGACCGGGCCATGTTCACTCTCCAGATCGGATACGGACTCGCGCTCTGAATTTCCTTTACGCTGGTTAATAAACTCTAACCTGCGCTGCAGAGGCGAAGACCCGACGCTTTAGGAGAGCGCCTCGCGCTTCTCTTCGAGTTCAAGCCATTCCAGCTCCAGTTCCTCAAGCAGATTGCGTTTTTGCTCAAGCTGCTGGCCCAGCTTCGCGGCTTCGGCGGGCGATTTTGCATAGAGGCCGGGATCGCCCAGGCGCGCCTCAAGCGCGCCGATTTCCGTCTGGGTTTTCGGCAAGAGATCGTTCAGTTCGGCGAGGCGGCGCTCGTCCTTGTAGCTCAGCTTTTTCTGCTCGCGCTTGGACGAAGCCACGGCGGGCGCCGCCGAAGACGGGGCGGCTTTGGCCGAGCGCGCGGCTTCCTGCGCGGCGTAAGTGGCGCGTTCGCGCTCATAATCCGAATATCCGCCCGGCGTTTCCGACCAGCGGCCGCCGCCGACCGGCGCAAGAATTGAAGTGACCACATTGTCCAGGAAGGCGCGGTCGTGGCTCACGATGACCAGCGTGCCGTCATAGGAGGCCAATGTGTCCTCCAGCAGATCAAGCGTCTCCATGTCGAGATCGTTGGTCGGTTCGTCGAGCACCAACAGGTTCGCGGGCTTGGTCATCGCCACCGCCAGCAAGAGGCGATTGCGCTCCCCGCCCGATAGCGCGCTGACCGGCTGGCGCAGCTGTTTTTGCGTAAACAGAAAGTCGGCAGCGTAGGCGGCGACGTGGCGTGGATGGCCGCGCACCATGACCTGATCGCCGCCGAGCGGCGCCAGCGTGTCCCATAGCGTCGCTTTTGGGTCGAGCGCTTCCCGCGTCTGGTCCAAATGCGCGATCGTGAGGTTAGACCCGCGCCGCACCGAACCTTCGTCGGGCTCTATCTCGCCCAGCAAGATTTTCAGAAGCGTCGATTTGCCGACGCCATTGGGGCCGACCACGCCGATGCGGTCGCCGCGCGTGATCAGAAGATCGAAATTGCGGATCACGGTCTTGGGCGCCTCGCCGTCGCCGCCAGGCCAGGATTTGCCGATCTTCTTGGCTTCGAGCACCAATTTGCCGGAGGCTTCGCCCGCCTGCATTGAGAAGCTCGGGCCTTCGTTGCGCTGCAGGCTTTTTTGTTCGCGGCGCTCGGCGCGCATGGCCATCAATTTGCGGCGGCGGCCTTCATTGCGGGCCCGCCGCGCCGTGACGCCGCGCAACAGCCAGTGTTCCTCGGCGCGCAGCTGAGTCTCCAGCCGCGAAAGCGCTTCGGCTTCGGCTTTCTCGGTCGCTTCGGCCCATTCCTCGAAGGCGCCGAAGCCGCGATCCAGGCGCTGCACCTTGCCGTTGCGCAGCCAGAGGCAGGCGCTGGAGACGCGTTCCAGAAAGCGCCGGTCGTGGCTGACGATCAGCGCCGCGCCGCGATAGGCGGACAGGCGCTGCTCCAGGAGTTCGATGGCGGCGATGTCGAGGTGGTTGGTGGGCTCGTCGAGCAGCAGAATATCGGCTTCACTGGCGAAGACGCGCGCCAGTGCGGCGCGGCGGCTTTCGCCGCCCGACAAGCCTTCGCAAGACCGTGCAGGGTCGAGCCCGAACTCGATCAGCTCCGCTTCCGCCATGCGCCGGCCGTGATCGTCCAGACCGTCCGCAGCGAAGTCGAGCAAGGTGGCGAAGCCGGCGAAGGAGGGCTCCTGCGAGACATAGGCCATGCGCGCGCCGGGCTGACGGAACACTTCGCCTGCATCCTGCTCCAGCGCGCCGGCGAGGATACGCATCAAAGTGGATTTGCCAGCGCCGTTCGCGCCGATCAGGCAGGCGCGATCGCCTTTGGACAAAGCGAAATCGACGCCCGAAAAGAGCGGCGCGCCGCCCAGCGTCAGGCTGACGTTCTTGAATTGAGCGATGGGCGCGCGGCTCATGGCGCGCTCTGGATGAAGATCATTGCTGACGGGTAGACGGTTCTTCCGGCCCTTCAACCATATTCTCGACTGCGGCGAAAGCCGCGGCGAGATCCTCATAAAAGGCCGACAGGCCGCCTTCGGCGGGACCGGCTTCCGTCGGCAGCAGCAGCGGCTTGGCTGGCAGGCCTTCGCTCGCAGCGGTGACGACATTGTGCCAGATGCCCGCGGGCAAGCTGCCGCCAGTGATCTTGTTCATCGACTGATTGTTGTCGTTGCCGATCCAGACGCCGCCGACGAAATCGCCGGTGAAGCCCACGAACCACGCATCCTTATAGTCGGTGCTGGTCCCGGTCTTGCCCGCGGCGTCCCGGTCGGAGAGGCCGGCACGGCGGCCCGTGCCGCCGACCACGACGGCGCGCATCATGCCGTTCATCAGGCGCGCCAGATCTTCATCGTACACGCGCTGCTTCTCAACCGGCTTGCGGGTGTAGACCAACTTGCCGCGCTGGCTCTGGATTTCCTCGACGATATAGGGCGTGAGTTTCATGCCGCCGGTGGCCAGCACGCCGTAAGCGCGCGTCATTTCCAGAACGGTGGTTTCGTCCGAGCCCAGGGAAATCGACGGGTAGGGGTGCAGCACGGATTCGATGCCGAAGCGGTGCGCCAGCTCCACCACCTTGCGTTGACCGATCTCGTTCGCCACCTGCGCGGATACCGTGTTGATGGACCGCGCATAAGCTTCGCGCACCGACATCTCGCCGTGGAATTCGTTGTCGTAATTCTGCGGCGACCAACCCTGAATAGTGACGGGCTGATCGATGCGGATCGACCATGGCCGCACGCCGCGCTCGAAAGCTGCGGCGTACACGAAGGTCTTGAAAGCCGAGCCGGGCTGACGCAGCGCCTGCGTGGCGCGGTTATACTGGCTGGCGCGGAACGAGCTGCCGCCCACCATGGCGCGCACGCCGCCGTCGAGATCCATCAGCACCATCGCTGCCTGACTGGCGCCGGCTCCGGGGCCTTCGGTCTTGATGACGTCGGAAACCGTCTGCGCGGCGGCGCGCTGGGTGCGTGCATCCACGGACAGTTTCACGATCAGATCGGGCGGCGATTTCTTATCGGTCCAGCGTTGGACCTGATCGGCTGCGTAATCCATCACATAGCCGAAATCGTTGAAGTTCTCCTGCGGCTTGACCTCAATCCTTTGCGCCTTCGCGGCGTCGGCGTCCGCTTCCTTGATGAAGCCGGCGGCGACCATGCGTTCGAGCACGACGGCCTGGCGCGCCTTGGCTTCCTTGAAGTTCACTGCCGGCGAAAAGCGCGTCGGCGCCTTGGGCAGGCCGGCCAGCATCGCGGCCTCGGCGAGGTCGATCTCCTTCACGCTCTTGCCGAAATACCGGCGCGAGGCTGCGTCCACGCCGTAAGCGTTTGAGCCGAGAAAGATGCGGTTCAGATAGAGCGTCAGAATCTGGTTCTTCGAGAATTTTTTCTCGATGCGGTTGGAGAGGACGATCTCCTGCACCTTACGCCGGACGGTTCTTTGCGGCGTCAGAAGGAGGTTTTTCACCAGCTGTTGTGTGATGGTCGAGCCGCCTTGCACGGTTCGCCCATGCACGACGTTCGTAAAAATGGCGCGCAGGATGCCGAGTTCGTCCACGCCCTTGTGTTCGAAGAAGCGCGCATCCTCGACGGCCAGGAACGCCGCCACGACATAAGGCGGCATGTCGCCAGCCTGAACCGGGCGGCCGTAACGCGGCCCGCGAATGCCGATGGTTTGCCCGTTGCGGTCCACGAACTCAATGGCGGGTTCGCGGTTGATCCGCCACAGCGCTTCCTCGTTCGGAATGGAGGGCATCCCGCCGAAGAGATACATCCACATCGCGAAGGCGCCGATCGTCACCGCGGCGATGAAACCGGCCAGCGAGGAACCGACGATGATCTTCGTCTGCCGCCGGGTGCGGCGGATGGCTTCAAGAATGTCGGCGCGAAACGGAATCATATTTTAGTCACACAACACAACGCGTCCGGCCGGCGCATTGCTTCCGGAGCGAGTCGGGCTCTGCTTTGTGCGGCCCCTGCTGGCGATGTGCAATCTCAACCTCAAGCGACCGTCCAAGCCTTTGTTTTTGCGTCGTTCGTGTTCTTGAGCTGCCCGGATACGCCAAGACAAACCCTGGCGCCGCCGAACAGAAAAAAGGACGCTTCCCGCGCTTATCCCGGCCTTCTTGAACCGGTTACAGAAGATTTATTGCGATTCTAAGGCCGTCGCGAACGCCGCGAATCCGACCCAGCCGGTTGCGGGGCTATGTTTGGCCATGGTCGAAAAAAAGGCCCCCGGAGTTGGTGCGGGCATGACCCCGCCGGACCCGATGGGGCCGGTTCTGGACGCTCTGGTGAAAGAGCTGGAACTCGCGGCCAAGGGCGTCTCCGCCGACGATGCGGAGGAGTCCGAGCGTAGAGCCAAGACCCTGGTTGCTTTGTCCAAGGTCGCCGAGTCGCTATCCGGCCTGCTGCGTCAGCGGCGGGCCGAGGCTGAGGAGCAAATGTCTGAACGATCCGCCCAAGACGCCGCCGCGCAGCAGCGGAAGGCCGATGTCTGGCGCGAGATCGAAAGCAGGCTTGCTCGCCTCCGCGCCGCCCAGATTGCGGCGGCGGATCGTGAAGCGGCTGGGACCGGCGAAGCGGGAGCAGCTCCTCGATGAATGGAGCTTCTGGGCCAATGGCGCCCAGCTGCCGCCGGACGGCGATTGGCGGTTCTGGCTCATCATGGGCGGTCGCGGCTCCGGAAAGACGCGGGCTGGCGCGGAATGGCTCCGCGCGCAGGCCGAGTCCGGAGGCCGCGGCCGCTTCGCGCTGGTGGGGCCGACCTACGCCGACGTGCGCAATGTCATGATCGAAGGCGAGTCCGGTCTGCTCGCCATCGCGCCGAAGGATCAAAGGCCGGTGTTTGAAAGTTCGCGCGGGCGGCTGGTCTGGCCGAACGGCGCGCAGGCCTTCGCCTTCTCGGCGGAGAGTCTGGAAGGGCTGCGCGGGCCGCAATTCCATGCGGCCTGGTGCGATGAATTCTGTGTTTGGCGAAACGGAGGGACGGTGCTGTCGACTTTGGACATGGCGTTGCGGTTGGGCAATGCGCCCCGCGCGGTGATCACCACGACGCCGCGCACAAGCCAGGCGATGCGCGCGCTGCTGCAAAGTCCGGATCTGGCCCTGACGCGCATGAGCACACAGGACAATCTCGCCAATCTGGCGCCGGGTTTCTGGGGCTCGGTGACGCGGGCTTATGGCGGCACAAGACTGGCGCGGCAGGAGCTGGACGGTGAATTGATCGAGGATGTCTCGGACATTCTGTTCTCCCGCCAGCTGATCGACCAGCATCGCATCCAGCCGCATGCTGCGCCGGCCATGCGCCGCGTAATTGTGGCGGTGGATCCAAGCGTGGGGGCGGGCGCCGCGCACAATGACGAATGCGGGATTGTGGTTGCTGGCCTCGGCGTGGACGGCCGCGCTTATGTGCTGGCCGACTGGAGCCTGAAGGCGCGGAGCCCCAGCGTCTGGTCGCAACGGGCGATGCGTGCTTTCGAAGAATTCAAGGCGGATTGCATCCTCGCCGAAGCCAATCAGGGCGGGGAAATGGTGCGCATCGTCCTGGGCCGGGAAGGGCCCGCGGCGGCGGTGCAGCTTGTGCATGCAAGGCACGGCAAGCAGAAGCGCGCCGAACCCGTCGCGCTTTGTTACGAGCGCGGCGAGGTCTCGCACGCGGGCGTCTTTCCGGAACTGGAAGAGCAGATGTGCGCTCTGGGCGCGGACGGCGCGCGCGTAGGCGATGACCGCCTCGACGCCTTGGTGTGGGCGATCAGGACATTGTTGGTCGACAGGAAGTCCGAACCCAGCGTGCGCCGTTTCTAGATGGAGATGCCAATGGCCGGAAGGCTCAAACAGTCCGGCGCTCTTCGCGCTCTGGGCGATGCATTCGCGCGTCTGCGCGAGAAGAAATCCAGCCCGTCGCGGCGGCTGATCGCATTGTCGAATCTGGCGCGACCCGTGTGGCCCACGGGCAATGCGGCGCGGCGCGCCCGCGAAGGCTTTGAGCGCAACGCGGTGGCCTATCGCTGCGTGCGCCTGATCGCCGAAAGCGCAGCCGCTTTGCCGCTGATCGTGGAGCGCGACGGAAAATCTGCTGAGGAACATCCGCTAACGGCGCTTCTGGCCAAACCCAATCCGGACGAAACGGGGCAGGAGTTATTTGAAACGATTCTGGGCCACCTGCAGATCGCGGGTGACGCCTATCTCGAACTGGTCGAGATCGACGGAATTCCCAAGGCGCTCTATGCATTGCGGCCGGATCGCATGCAGGTCGTGCCGGGGCCGAAAGGCTGGCCGCTCGCCTGGGAATATCGCACGGACGGTCGCGCGATCCGTTATCTCGTGGATCAGGACTCGGGCCGCTCGCCGATCCTGCATCTGAAACTGTTTCACCCCTTCGACGACCATTACGGTCTGTCGCCGCTGCAGGCGGCGAGCTCCGCCATCGACATCCACAATGAAGGCGGGGCGTGGAACAAGGCGCTGATCGAGAACGCGGCGCGGCCTTCCGGGGCGCTTGTTTATAACGCCGATGGCGCCGGCGCGCGCCTCACAGACGATCAGTTCGAGCGGCTGAAAAGCGAACTCGAAAGCCTGCAGCAGGGGCCACGTAACGCCGGGCGGCCTTTGCTGCTGGAAGGCGGGCTCGACTGGCGGCCGATGTCGCTGTCGCCCGCCGACATGGATTTCATCGAGGCGCGGCGCGAGGCGGCGCGCGAAATCGCGCTCGCCTTCGGCGTGCCGCCCATGCTGCTCGGCATTCCCGGCGACAACACCTATTCGAATTACCGCGAGGCCAATCAGGCCTTCGCGCGTCAGGTCACGGCGCCGTTGGCGCAAAAGCTCGCGCGATCTTTGAGCAATTGGCTGGGCGATCGCTTCGATCCGCCCGCATGCGTGCGCTGCGACTATGACCGCGTGGGCGTGCTCTCCGAAGAGCGCCAGATGCTGTGGGCACGGGCGGAGGCCGCGACCTTTCTCAGCGAGGATGAAAAGCGCGCGCTGGTCGGTGTTGGTCCCAAAGACAAGAACCCGGGCGCGAGGGAATCGGCCTGATGGACGCGGACCATTTCAGCATGCGGCTCGATCCGCGCATCACGCTCGCGGTGATTGCCACCGTGTTCGTGCAGATCGGCGGCGTGTTCCTGTGGGCGGGCGGCCAAAGCGCGCGCCTGCACGCGGTGGAGACGCGCATCGAAAGCCAGACGCTCTCGGCCGAACGTCTGGCGCGGCTGGAGGCGCAGGTCGATCAGGCCCGCGCCAGCCTGGCGCGGATTGAAGACCGGCTGGACCGGCGCGACTAGGGATCACGCAAATGCCATTCGATCAAACCGCCGCACCGGCGGCCGCTTCCGCGCGCCTGCGCGTGGAGGGCTATGCCTCGCTCTTTGGCCTTGAAGACCTCAATGGCGACGTCGTGCAGCGCGGCGCCTTTCGCGACAGCATCCGCGCGCGTAGCGGCGCGCCGCTGCCGATGCTGTTGGATCACCGCGCAGAGCCGGTGGGCGAGTGGTTCACTCTCGCCGAGGATTCGCGCGGCCTGCTTGTGCGCGGAATCGTCAGCGCTGAAACGACACGCGGCGCCGAAGCAATCAGGTTGCTGGAGCAGGGCGCCATCGACGGCCTCTCCATTGGCTTCATCACGCGCAGGTCACGGCCAAGACCAGCACGCGGGCGGGAGCTTCTCGAAATCGATCTCTGGGAGGTGTCGGTGGTCGGCATTCCCATGGCGCCGCAAGCGCGGCTGCGCGTGGTGCGCGGCGTGTAAATCAAAGGAGCATGCATTGAATAAAAACCAAGACCCCGCCGCGAAGGGCGCGGCGGGCGACGTCTGGCGCGCGTTTGAAGCGTTCAAGACGGCCAATGACGAGCGCCTGAAAGCGCTGGA
>CAYNCS010000002.1:0-53317 GCA_964395875.1 uncultured Caulobacteraceae bacterium
CGATTCACCACAGATTACTAATAAACAGAATTCTCGGGCCGCGGCGTCGGCATGGATGTGGTGAAAAAATCGATTCAGGCGTTGGGCGGGCGCATCACGATTACGTCTGCGCCGGGCAAAGGCTCTATCTTCACGATGAGTTTGCCGCTCACCCTGGCCGTTCTGGACGGCATGGTGGTGAAAGCAGGCGATCAGACGCTCGTCGTACCGCTTACAACAATCGTCGAAACGCTGCAGCCGAAGCAGAACGACGTGCGCAGACTGGGAGCGCGCGGCAATGTGCTGTTTGTGCGAGGCACCTATGTGCCGATGATCGACGTGGCCGAGCGACTCGGTTGGAGCGAGGGCGTCGGCGACCCAACAAAAGGCGTGATCTTGCTGGTCGAAGGCGAAGGCGGCGGCCGGTCGGCGCTGCTCGTCGAAGAAATTCAGGGCCAGCGCCAGGTCGTCATCAAGAGCCTTGAGCAAAATTATCAAAGGGTGGAGGGCATCGCGGCGGCCACCATCCTCGGCGACGGCCGCGTCGCCCTCATCCTGGACACCGACGCGGTGATCGCCGGCCTCAACGAAAGCGCTGAGATAGCGCCGCAATTTCTGGAAGCGAGTTAAGTCATGACCGAGCACGCGCACTCTCTCATTGCAGCCGCCAGCGAACTCATCTCGTTCCGCATCGGCGACCAGGAATATTGCGTGGACATCATGTCCGTGCGGGAAATTCGGGGCTGGGCGCCTGCGACGCCGCTGCCGCGCGCGCCGAGCTTCATGCTTGGCGTCATCAATCTGCGCGGCGCCGTATTGCCGGTGATCGATCTGTCCAGCCGCCTGGGCTTAGGGCAGACCACGCCGACGGCGCGGTCCGTGATCATCGTGGTGCGGATCGATTCTCATCTGGTCGGTCTTCTGGTCGACGCCGTGTCGGATATCCTCACCGTTGAGGACAGCGTGGTGCAGCCGACGCCCGATGTCAGCTGCGACGCCGTGAAGTCCTTTGTAAAAGGCATCATCGCGCTCGATGGGCGCATGATTTCCTGGATCGTCCTTGATCGCATTCTTCCGGAACAACAGGCGGAGGCGGCGTGACGCAGGACTCCAATTTCGAGCTACAGCCGCAAGCGGTGTTCGCCGAGGGTGAATTCGATTTCACCCCCGACGATTTTCGCGCGATCGCGAACACGCTGCACAAGGAAACCGGAATTTTCATGCCGGAATCCAAGTCGACGCTCGTTTATTCGCGTCTGACGAAGCGGTTACGCAAGCTCGGCTTTGCATCCTTCAAGCAATACCGCAAATTTCTCGCGTCCCCCGAAGGGTCCGAGGAACGCATCGCCATGATGTCGGCCCTGACGACGAACCTCACCAAATTCTATCGCGAACCGCATCACTTCGATTTGCTGCGCCGGCAAGTGCTTGAGCCGCGCGCCGCGGAAGTGCGCGGCGGAGCTCCGTTGCGAATTTGGTCTGCTGCTTGTTCGACCGGCGAGGAGGCGTATTCCATCGCGCTCACTGTGCTGCAGGTCTTCCCTGACGCGCTGGATCTCGACGTCAAAATTCTTGCGACCGACATCGATCCTGTCGTGGTGCGCAGGGCCAGCGAAGGCCGCTATGCCGAGAGCTCCGTTGAGCCCATTCCCTCCGCGCTCCTGGAGCGGTGGTTTGAAGTGGACGGCGCGCGTGGGCAGCGCACTTACGCCGCTACGCCGGAGATGCGTTCGCTGATCTCATTCAAAGAACTGAACCTGATTGGTTCGTGGCCGATGAAGGGGAGGTTCGACGCGATCTATTGCCGCAATTGCGTGATCTATTTCAATGACGAGACGCAAGCCGCGCTGTGGCCTCGCTTCGCCGCCGCTCTCAAGCCGAGCGGGCGGCTTTATATCGGGCATTCGGAACGCGTCAGCGATCCAGGCTTCGAAAGCGACGGGTTGACCGCCTACCGCTTGAAAGCACAGAGAGCCGCGGCATGAAGAAAACACGTGTACTGATCATAGACGACTCGGCCACGATGCGTAAGGTGATCCGCACCTGCCTGTCGCAAGACCCTGAAATCGAAGTGTGCGGCGAAGCGGAAGATCCACTCGTTGCACGCGACGCCATTAAGGCGCTCAATCCAGACGTTCTCACGCTGGACGTTGAAATGCCGCGCATGAACGGTCTCGAGTTTCTCGAAAAGATCATGCGTCTGCGGCCGATGCCGGTGATCATGGTTTCGACCTTGACCCAGCAAGGCGCCGACGTGACGCTGGCGGCGCTTGAAATGGGCGCGTTCGATTGCGTCGGAAAGCCTTCGCACTTCGCATCGGCTGAGGCGTTCACGGAATTGCCGGCCAAGGTGAGAGCTGCGGCGAGATCGCGCGTCAGAACGTCGGCGGACCGATTGCCGGCGGCGGCGCCAGCATTGTTCAAACCCAACGGCAAGCTGCTTGCGATCGGCTCCTCGACCGGCGGCGTTGAAGCCCTGGTGAACATCCTGACGCATTTTCCTGCCAATTGTCCGCCGACGGTCATCACCCAGCATATGCCGCCTACTTTCACGACCAGCTTCGCTGCGCGCCTGAACAGAATATGCGCGCCTGCGGTGGCGGAGGCGACCGAGGGCGCCGTGTTGGCGCCGGGGCACATCTACATTGCCCCAGGTGGAGACGCGCACCTCGAAGTGACAGGTTCAAAAACCCTGCGCTGCCGCCTGGTGTCGTCGCCTCCGGTGAACGGGCACTGCCCATCCGTCGACGTATTGTTTCGCTCCGTCGCGCAATGCGCGGGGGCGGAGGCCGTGGGCGTGATTTTGACGGGCATGGGCCGGGACGGCGCCGCGGGTTTGCTCGAAATGCGCAAAAAAGGCGCGCGCTCGATTGGGCAAGACGAGTCCTCTTGCGTTGTCTATGGTATGCCCAAGGCAGCGCAGGAAATTGGCGCAGTCGAGCGTCAATTGCATTTAAACAAGATTCCTGGCGCCGTGCTGAGCTTGTGTTCGGCTGAGACGCGGGAGGTTGCATAATGCCGGCTGCATCTGCTCTCAAAGTCTTGTTGGTTGACGATCAATTGTCCATGCGCGCCCTCGCGCGGGCGGCGCTGCAACAGATTGGCGTCGTGGACATATCGGACGCCAGCGACGGCGAAGAAGCCTTCAAAGCACTGGTGCAGCGTCCCGTGCATCTTGTGATTTCTGACTTCAATATGCCGAAGCTGGACGGCCTCGGTCTGCTGCGCGCCATTCGCGCCCACGAACCTATTCGAGGGACGGCGTTCATCATGCTCACAGGTCGCGCCGACAAGGAGCTGGTGCAGCGCGCTATGCAATTCGGCGTGAACAATTACATCGTGAAGCCGTTCACCGCCGCGCAGCTTAAATCAAAAATCGAAGATGTGTTCGGAGCGTTGACATGACGGCCGCCGCCAACGCCGCCGAAAGATTGCAGCATGTGATTCAGGGCGAATTTGCCGTCACGGACGATCCGTCGATCGTCCTCACTGCGATCCTGGGATCATGCGTGGCCTGCTGCCTGCACGATCCTGCGCTGCGCATCGGCGGCATGAATCACTTTTTGTTGCCGGGCGATGAATCATCCAAGGACGACGGGTTGCGCTACGGCGTCAATTCGATGGAATTGTTGATCAACGGCCTCTTGCGGCGCGGCGCGCGGCGTGAGCGCTTGGAAGCCAAACTCTTCGGCGGCGCCCGCGTTTTAGCCGGATTGTCCGACATCGGCGCCCAAAATGCAGCCTTTGCACGGCGGTTTCTTAAGGAAGAAGGCATACCTTGCATTGGTGAAAGTCTCGGAGGCGACCGCGCCCGGCGCGTTCGCTTTTCCCCGACGTCCGGGGCTGCGCGTCAATTGTTGCTAGAAAAAGTCAACCAAAGCGCGCTGGCTGCGGAAATGCCGCGCCGGAAGGCGCCGGCGTCGACCCCGGAGCCCGAAGGCTCCGGCGACTTGGATTTGTTCTAAAAGAAGAGGGCAGGACTTTACCCCCTGTAACGCTCACATGGCCACTGGCGCAAATACGGCCGTAGACGTGGCGGCCGTCATGGATGGCCTCGCGAAGGAGATGCATGTTCTCACTTTGCAGGCGCTGAATCTCGAAAGCTCCCTGACCGGGCTTTCGTTGCGGGAGTGCGAGCCGGAACTCGTCCACGATCTGCAGCTGCTCGATCTTCTGCTGCAGCACATGGGTGAGCTGCGCAATTTCATGTCCATCCTGGCCCACGGTATTCATTCCGAGCAGACGCTTTGCCTCGACCGCGCGCTGGACGCCGTGCGGCTGCATGCAATTCAGGGCCGTCTTGCGGAAGCGCTTGGCCGGGCCGTGTCGCACACCCAAGCCGCAGATACCGGCGACCTTGAGATGTTGTGAGCCGTCGCGATGAAGCCCGTCGACGCCAACTCAAAGTTTAATCTCTCCAGCGCAGTCGTCATGGTGGTCGACCGCTCGACGCATTCGTCTGATGTGATCGTTCAGATTTTATCCGGATTTGGCGTGCATAAGATACTGCGCTGCCAGACGGCGAAAAGGGCGATGGAAATTTTCTCCGTCAACGCCGTGGACTTGATCTTAATCGATCCGGAGCTAGAGGACGAAGATGGTCTTGAGTTCATCCGCGACATCCGGCGCTCAAAGTCGGAAAGCCGCTTCGTGCCGATCATCTTGATCAGCGGCCATGCCAAGATTTCGAGCATCAAGCGCGCGCGCGATTGCGGGGCGAACTTCTTCATCGCCAAACCGCTCACGCCGGCCGTGGTGCTTCAGCGCATCCACTGGGTGGCGTCGGATAAGCGCCAGTTTATCGATGTGGCGGACGGGTCCTATGCCGGGCCAGACCGCCGCTTCAAGTTTGAAGGTCCGCCTCCCGGTTCGGAGGGCCGGCGTGAAACCGATCTGCCGGTGGAGCTGGGCGATCAGACCAGCGCCAACCTCTCGCAAAACGAACTCAACACCATGTTCAAGCCGCAGAAGATCTCGATATGACGGTTGAAAACGCGAATAAACCCAAATCCAAGGCTGCCTTTTACCAGCCCGAGCCGCGCATCAAGACGATGGTGAATCGGCGTGACGGCATGCTCGTCAGCGACGCCGTCAAGAAGGCCGAGGCCAACGTGCAGGCCTACAAGGAAACGGGCGTCGCAAGCATGGACGTCAAGATCGGCGAACTGGCCGAAATTTGCGGACGCATGCGCGGGGGCATCACGGCGGCCGACGAACGCAAGGCCTATCTGCTTTCGAATGACATTTTCGACGTCGCCGGCATGTTCGGCGAACCGGAGCTTTCAGAGGCGGCGTACAGCTTGTGTGAGCTGATCGGCAATCGCGCGGAAGATAAGGCGTTGTCGTGGGACGCCGTCAACGTGCATGTTTCGACTATGCGTATTCTACGTCAGTCCGCCGACAATGCTGATCCAGCAACGCGGCAGGCCGTGCTCGCTGGTTTGCGTAAGGTCACCGCGCGGATGTTGGCTGAGACAGGCGCCGGGGAATAAAAAACCCGATGCGCACGTTAGACTGCCGCCCCGGTTCTTTGCCGGCTCGCGGGCGCCTTTAACGTCTTGAAGCAATCCACCGCGACAAAGTTGAGCGCGGTCACACCGACCAGCACAACCAGAAACGCAAGCCTGCAAAGAACTCAGCGGGATTTCCTGGCGGTGCGCTTCTTGGTCGGCGCGGGTTTAGACCGCGCTTTGGCTTTGGCGATCGCCGGCCTAGCCGCCTTCGCCGCGGACTCGGCTTCCGAGAGGAGCTTTCCCAGGGCGCCCAGAATTTTTTTCCTAGCGGCGGTGGACTTCAGCATCTTGATCCGCGATGCGACGGCGTCGATCTCCCGATCGATTGCGCTGGACGCACGTCCTCTAGATCGGCCGTTGGTCAGAAGCTCGCCAGGCGCACATCCTAGCGCATCGGCCACGCGCACGAGAATGGAGCTCGCTATCCGATTGGCGCCGCGCTCATATTTCTGAACTTGCTGAAACGACATGCCGATCCGGTCGGCGAGTTCGGCCTGACTCATGCCCAAGGCGGAACGGCGGACGCGGATGCGCTCTCCGATCTCCGCTTCAACAGCCTCTTGCAGATTGTCCAATCTGGGCATGGTCTGCCTCGTCGGCGTTACGTTCACCCGGTGTCGAAATTCTATTCGCGGAGTTTAAGCGTGTTCGCTCCGTCGCACGACGGAAAACAAGCCAATTGCCCCCAAAAGCCTTGTATCAAAGTTGCAGCCCCGGCGGAACTGCCGAACTTTCCGGCAAGAAGCTGGAACGTTGCGCGCAATCAACCAACGCCGAAAATGCGTGGCTCGTGCACCGAGTGCCAAGCGAATGCGGTCTCGACCACCGCATCAAATTGAAATCTTGGCGACCATTTCAGCAATTCTCGCGGTTTAGCGTTGTTGGCGACCAAAATCGGAGCATCGCCCGCTCGGCGAGATTCGAGGCGGACATCAAATCTGCGGCCGGAAACGCGTTGCACGGCCTCGATGAGCTGCAGCACGCTTACGCCGACGCCGGCGCCCAAATTGAATATGTTGCTAGGCGCGCCGTTCTGAAGCGAATTCAGCGCGGCGACATGCGCGGCCGCCAGGTCGGTGACGTGGATATAGTCTCGAATGGCGGAACCGTCGTCAGTTTCATAATCCGTGCCGAAAACGGAAAAATGATCGCGGCGTCCGAGCGCTGTGTGGATCGCCAAGGGCAACGCGTGCGATTCCGGTTGATGGCGTTCTCCGATTTCCCCGTCGGGGTCTGCGCCGGAAGCGTTGAAATAGCGCAAACTTACGTATCGCAACGGTGTATGCGCCGCGAGGTCCGCGAGGGTCTCGTCGATCATCAGCTTGGTGCGCCCGTAGGGACTCAAAGGACAGACGGGATGGGCTTCGTCCATGGGCGCGTACCGGGGCGCACCGTAGACCGCGCAAGTTGACGAGAAGACGACGTTCTCGACGCCTGCACGCAGCGCGGCGTTAAATACCTTTATCGCGCCGCCGACATTGTTGTCGTAAAAACGCGCCGGCTCCTTCACGGACTCGCCAACCTCTATGAATGCGGCGCAGTGAATTACAGCTCTAGGGCGATATTCGGCCAAAGCGCGGGCGACCCTTTCGCCGTCACGAATGTCGCCTTCCACGAGCGGGCCCCATTTCACAAATGCGCGGTGACCGTTCGAGAAATTGTCGTAGACGACCGGCTCAAAGCCGGCCTGCGCGAGGGCCTTGCAAATGTGTGAGCCGACATAGCCGGCCCCGCCTGTTACGAGGATTCTGTCGCTCATTCACTGTCGCCTGGTATTGGCGGCGGAGCCCAATTCCTTCCGAAGGCCCGTTCGCATCGCAACTAAATGACTGATGCGGAGAGGACTTGCGAACGAATTCTCTGTCCAGGCGCCGCAGACTGAAAAATCATCGCAGGGGTCGTAAATTTAATCTGTCGACATACAATTATTTGGCGGCCGCAACGGGAGGTTTATACTCTTGCTGCACCCACAGCCGCCGCCCTTGCGCCGCCGGGACGCTAAACGCGAGACGGTCTCTGCGGGTTCCGCGTCCGGATTTCCTCAAGGCCTCAACTTTCTCCCTGCCGGGCCGGCGCTTCAGTAAGGTTTAACCGCGATCGCCGATTATGGCGCGGCCTTTATCAGGACCCCGCGTCCATGAATTTTTACCGTTACTCCCGGCCGGCTATTTTTCTACCCGGCGACGCGCGACGAACGCCGGCCTATGCGCGGCGCGCCGCCGCGCGGCCCGATTGCAGGCGGACGTCGGATCCGCTTGCGCCATATTTTGTTCGGTCCTCCTGGCGCCGGTCCGAGGCTTGTCTGCATTACTGGCGTGTGGGCGCGTGGAGTGGATCGCCCCTATACCAAAAGTTGTATTTTAAGGCTTCCTACGCTTGTAAGCGGGTATTGCGCAGCATCGAACAGGCTGCCCTGGCCGCCCGGCGAGTCGCGATGCAGGCGCGTGAGAGCCTTATTCAGAAGGTATTTGCCGGATAATTGCGTGGCGCCGGCGCCCAAATTGGCCATGGTTGCGGCGCAGCCTACAGATGGAGCCAGCTGTGTAGCTCCGCAAATATTGTCCGATCAGGCGAGCGCGCCTATTCTAATAAGGAGTATTCTTGTGTGAGTCTGGCGCGCGCCATTTTGCCGATGTGCCGAGATATTTGTGGCATGGACCCTTCCAAATGATGAGAAAATGCAGCGCTTAGGGACCAAACTGGATCGCTCCAACCACAAGATCGTACAAGCGGGGTTTCCGGAGGGAGCTTTGGGCTTCGCCGTCGGAGACATTCATGGCCGCGCGGATCTCCTGGCGAGAATGCTGGACCGGCTGGAGGCGGAGGCCGCGGCGCATCCCCATTTGCGCCCGATCGTGGTCTTCCTGGGCGATTACGTCGACCGCGGCCTGGAGAGCGCCAGGGTGATCGAGATGCTGCTCAGCGGCCGCCCTCACGGCTTTGAGCGCCACTTCCTGCGCGGCAATCACGAACAGGCGATGCAGGCTTTCATGCGGGATCCTGAACAGGGCCGCGCCTGGCTTGCCTATGGCGGCGCCGAGACCCTTCTGTCCTATCGCGTGAAGCCGGTGTTCGTTGAGGCGCCGGCCGCGGCTCTCGACACGGCCGCCAAGGCGCTCGTGGCGTCGATGCCCGCCGCGCATAAGGAGTTTCTGGACGCCCTTGTGCCGGCCGTGACGATCGGGGACTATTTTTTCGTCCATGCCGGGGTTGATCCGGATCGTGGCATCGACGATCAGACCGAGCACGACCTCTATTGGATCCGGCAGCGCTTTCTAAGCGACACCAGGCGCTGGGATAAAATTGTCGTCCATGGCCACAGCCCGGTCAAAGAGGCGTTTCGCGACCACAGACGCGTCGCCATCGATACGGGGGCTTACGCAACCGGCAGGCTCACAGCCGCCCGCTTGGAAGCGAACCAGATTGCGTTCATTTCAGATTGACGAGACAAAAAGTCCGGGGCGCATTATGGTAAAGACGCTCACCAAAGGCTGTAGACTTACAAATGTCACTGCGCGGACTTTTCTTCCTTTTTGCGGGCTTGCTCTTTGCGGCCTGCGCTTCAGGCGATCCCTCCGGACGGGTTGAACACGGCACGACGAAGCAGCTGCAAAGCGCTTCTCTTGAGGATTACAAGCTCGGTCCTGGCGATCGTCTTCGCATCGTCATTTATGACGAGCCGACCCTCTCCAACGAATATGTTGTGAGTCCAAAAGGCAAAATCGCGTTTCCGCTCGTGGGCGACGTCCAGGCGGAAGGAATGACGATCACGGATTTCTCGCGCGCGCTGGAAACCACGCTGAAGCAGGGCTTTCTCAAAAATCCTCAGGCCAGCGCCGAAGTGCTGATGTACCGGCCTTTTTATATTCTCGGTCAGGTTCAACGGCCTGGAACCTATCCTTTTGCCGCGGGCATGACCGTGATGAGCGCGGCCGCAACGGCCGGGGGTTTCACGTATCGTGCGGAGACGCATCGTGTTTTCATCAAGCACGTCGGTCAGGACGCGGAAGTGGCGTATGATCTGACCAGTCAGACCCCGGTGCAGCCGGGCGACACGGTGAGGATTGGAGAGCGGATTTTCTAGGCGCTGCGTACCGTCGCGGTGGAGGGGAGCGGACAGCGCCAGATGCAAACGAAGGCATCCTTACCGGAATACCCTCTCCGCGTGCGCGCCTCGGCCCCGCGCGAACCGCTCTTTCGCCTTGTGCTGCCGTTTCTCAACCGGCGCCGGTGGACCATCATCGTTGCATGGTTATTGTCCGCTTTGGTCATCGACGGCCTGCTGCACCTGCCAAAAACAGGATTCGCTGCGACCTCCAGCATTCTGTTGTCGCCGCCAGACTCTGACCCGGCCGCGGTTGCGCCTCCCGCCGTCGACGAAGGCGTGATCTGGAACGAAACGCGCGCCCTGCGCTCCGGAGTCCTGATCGGCGAGGCGGTCGATCGGCTGGATTTGGTGCACGACCGCAACTGGAATTACGGCTCGGCGTCGTTGCCGCCTGCGTTGGATGGTCTGGCGCCCCGGCTGCAATCGCTGGGAGTGCAGCTGAAGCCGAATACGCCGTTGCGCGCACGTGCGGCGATTATCGAAAGATTGCGGCATGGCGTGCGGATCCGGCGCGTGAACGCAAGCCTCATCGTTGAGTTGAGCGTTACAACCCCTGTCCCTTCGGATTCCGTAGTGATCGCTAACACGCTTTCCGATTTGTATGTCGAGGATCGGCTGAAGGCGCAGCTTGCTGGCGTTTCGCAGACCGGTGCAGCCGGGCGACCCGCGTTCAGCGCGCGCGTCGTTGATCGCGCAGTCGAGGCCGAAAAGGCGGACAGTCCTCTTGGAAACCTGGCGCTCTGGAGTGCGGTGATCGGCCTGGTTGTGGGGGTCGGTTGCGCAGCGCTGATCGATTACTTGGATCGCGGGATCGGCGGCGCCGCGCGCGCGATGAGAAAAACCGGGCGTCCTGTGATTGGTTCCGTGCCGCTTCTGCGTGGACGCGACATTGCAGACTTGCCGCGCCACAAGGTTGCAGACGCTGTCATCGTCAACCCGATGTCGGCCTACGCCGAATCCCTCCGAAATCTGCGCACGTCGCTGCTTTACGCAGATCAAGGCGACCAACCCAGGCTGATCTGCATCACCGCCGCGCGGCATGGCGAAGGCAAGACAACGACCGCGCTGGCCCTGGCCCGCGTCGCGGCTTTGGCGGGACAACGCACCCTGATCGTCGATTGCGATCTCCGGCGGCACGCTCTGAGCCGTATGCTCGGCTTGTCGCCGCAAAAGGGCATTTTCGAAGCGGCGAGCGGCGAAGTTGGCTGGCGCGACGCAGTGGTCCGGGACGCACAGTCGGGCGCGGATCTGATGCTGATGTCCGAATCCTATTATCGGCCGCGCGACTTTTTCGGCTCGCCGGCGATGGAGCGGCTCTTTTCGGAGTTTCGGAAGGCGTATGATCTGGTGATCCTGTCGGCGCCGCCAGCGCTCGCCGTCGCCGACGCGCGGACCATTTCGCGGCTCGCGGATCGGACCATTTTGGTGGCCCACTGGACGCGGACGCCCGCTACGATGATCAAAGCCGCCATCCGTCTGTTGGAGACCACGGGATCGGACGTCTGCGGCCTCGTGTTGACGTTCGTAGACTCGCGCGCACGCGGACGCCTCACCGAAACCGATACGGCCTATCAGGCGAAGTTCGCAACACGCTATTACAAGTCGTAAAGACGCTCAGAGAGCCGTCACAGCGCTTTGAGCGGGCGCTGACGCTGCTTGCTCCACCGCCGCAGTCCGCTCCATCTTGGCGCGCAGGCGCGCCGCTTTGTATCTGCCCAAAGCGAGCCCCGACATAATGCCGAACAGAATTCCGGGGTCGGGACCAGCAGAAGACGCCAGCAGGGGCGTCAACATCAGCAATGCGGTCATGGCCGTGGCGCTGGTGAATCGCTCTACGCCTCCCGACCGGCTGCGCCACAGGATCCACAGCATCTGAATCACTTGCATGGAAAAAAAGATGCAACCGCCGACGCCCAGCGATCCCAGGATGGCCTGAAACAGGCCAGAGGACCGGAAGCTGCCTGGGCCGACGCCGAGTCCATGGGACACGTTAAATGCGAGGAACCCTTGCGCCGCCCATTGCCCGCGTTCGATGGCGGAACTGCTCGACGCCTTGCCCACCGTCATGCGTTGCGCCAGATCCGCGAAGGTGCTGCTGAAGGACGGCATCAGGAAGGCGAGCGCGGTCAACGCCGCGGCCCCGAAAAGAATGGCGCCCGCGAATTGCAGAAATTTGCGAAGGCGGACGCGTGGTCGCATCGGGACAAGGACGATTCCCGCCATCAAAACCAGAGAAAGCAACGCCAGCATCGCGAACGCCGTGGTGGAGGTCGACAGCGCCATCGCGACCGCCAGCGCAGCCGCCAAAGGTCCCGCTGGCGCGCCTTTCACGTCGAACAACCAAAGCAGTGAGAAATACGCCAGGGGCACGGCGCCGAACGTCGCAAAGCTTGAAGGTTCGGTGAAGGAGCCGGAGATGCGGCGAATGCCCATCTCTGATTGTGCGACCATCGCGTAGGATGCAGTCCGCGCCCAATCCATCAAATTGCCCGCGCCGCTGTAGAAGCCGATCAGATCCACCAGGGCGAACGTGAGAAAGGCGAGGCTCGCCAGCACCCAGCCGAGAGTTATCGCGGCTTCGGCTTTCGGCATACGCGCCGCAGTGTACGCCGAAATTGCCGCAAGCGCTGACAGACAAATGTAAGTCGATTGGGTGATGTTTTGGGACGTGAACGTCAGCGGCACGCGAAAAGGCATTGGCCGCATGGAAATAATGCTGATTGTGCCCTCGAAGAGACGCGGAAGGAAAACCGCGGCGATGACGCCATAGATCGCGAAAAGCACCAGCCAGATGTTCGCGAAAGCCGCTTCGCCCAGAAGCGGCGCGTTTTTGAACGCGACGAGCATCATCCGGAGAATGACAAACAGAACAAAGAAATAGGGCACAGCGAGCGACGCGCCGCCTAGCATCGGCAGCGCTACCGCTTCGGCGGAACCGAACACCGCGCAAACCAGCAAAACAAAAAGAAAGTCGCGAATGGGTCGCTTAAACACCAATAAGGTGAGCCCAATCGCCGCCGCCACAACGCCAAATAGAGTCAAAACCATCACAAGGCCCGCGCGCGCGTCTGATGTACAATGCTTATCTCGGAGCGCGGTATGGCGCCAGATGAGGCCTCCTATTAGGTCGGTTCGGCGCAAGCGCGCGCCACCGATCGCGCTGCCGTCGGCGGCGGCGCCTTGGATTCTCGCAAGAGGCGAGCGCGTCCGATAAAAGCTTGCGCACCATTGCGAGGGACGACGCAACCGCAGAGAAGACTTCGCTCAATCTGTGCACGGGCTGGCTAAGACGATATTATTTGCGATGGTTGTTTTGGCGCGACAAATTTCATTGTATCTAAAGATCGATCTGTGCCCGGAGGGCTGATGGCATGGCAATGCACCAAATCCAACCCGAAAGCCCTCGAAGCCCGAAAAACGTAGCCGTCACCAACGCTGCGCGCACGCGCGCGCCGGAAGTCGAGGATGACGGAGGCGGTCTGGACGTCCGTGCGCTGCTCCGGTTTTTTCAGCGCCGGCAATGGATCATCCTGAGCGTCGGGTTTCTGGTGGCGGCGCTGTTCGCCGGCGTCACAATGTTGCAACCGAAAAAATATACGGCGACGGCCCTCGTTCTGATCTCGCCGCAACATGGCGACATCGCGCGGGCGGATCAGGCTGGCGCACCCGAGCAGAACCTTGATGCGGGCGCCATTGAATCCCAGATCGAGCTGCTCAAGACGCGCAAGCTGATGGGTCAGCTCGCCGATCGCCTGCAACTCGCCAAGAGTCCGGAATGGAATCCGTCTTTGGGGAAGAAGGGCCCCGTCGCGCTGCTGAAGTCCATCATCTGGCCAAACGATCAGAGCCGCACAGACGCGGGCGCTGCGCGGCAATTGCGCGAAGGCATTATCGACCGCATCGCCGCATCAACGGATGCGCGGCGCAGGGGCCTTACATATGTGGTTGAGATCTCCGTCACCACGCTGACGGCGCAACAATCAGCGCGCATGGCGAACGAATTGGTGGCGCTGTATTTCCAGGAGCAGGTGCGGGCCCGTTATGAAGCCAGTCAGAAAGCCAACTCCTGGCTGAGCGGTCGCTTGACCAGCCTGAAGTCTGAAGTGCAGCAAAAAGAAGCCGCGGTGGAGGCGTACCGCGCCCAGAGCGGGCTTTTGACGGCGCAAGGCGAGTCTCTCACGGAACAACAGATTACCGGTATGCAGGGATCGGTCCTTCAGGCGCGCACTGAAGTTGCGGAGCGCGAGGCGCGCTATCAGCAGGTTCAGCAGATCATTCGCAGCGGCGGCTCTGCGGACTCGATCGCCGCCGTGATCAATTCGGAGACCATTCGTCTCCTGCGGGCGCAGGAAGCGGATGCGGCGCGCCGTCAGGCGGATCTGGAATCGCGTTATGGCGACCTGCACCCCGCTATCGCCAACGCCCGTCAGGAACGCGCGGGCATCCAGACCCAGATCAAGGCGGAGGTCGAGCGTATCGCCGCCAATCTTAAGAATGAGGTGGAAGTCGCCCGCGCGCGTCTCGCCACGCTTGAAAACAACCAGTCGTCGATGCAGGGGCAATTGGTCGCCAACAATTCGGGCATGGTGCGGTTGCGCGAACTGGAGCGTGACGCCGGTGCGACTCGCGCCATCTACGAAGCTTTCCTGCGCCGCTATCAGGAGATCTCGGAATCCGTCTCCATGGAGGTCACGGACGCGCAGCTCGTCAGTCCGGCGGCGGTGCCGAACGGCCACAGCTCGCCCAAACTGAGCCTTGCATTGATGCTGGGGCTGGTTCTGGGCGCGGTGATGGGCGTTGGATCCGGCCTGATCGTTGAATTCATGGACGAAGGCTTGGATGACGTGAAATCCGTCGAAGCCGAAACTGGAAAGCGCGTTTTGGCGGCGATCCCGATGGTCAAAAGCCAGGAGGTGAACAAGCACGCTTTCGAAGACTTCCGAAGCTTGGCCGAAAGCGCCGTAAAGGTCAGCAGCTTCGGCGACCTGACGACTTTCGCGAACCGCAGCAGCGGCCTTCTGGAGAAGCGGCTCGGACGGGCGCTAGCGTGGAGCAAGAGGACTACCGACGATGCTCCGGCGTCGGAAGCCACGCCCGAGCCTGTCGAAGATTGGAGCCCTGCACGTTATCTGGTGGACAAACCAATGTCCGCCTTCGCCGAAGGATTCCGCTCGCTGCGCACGTCGCTCTTGTATTCAGGCGGCGTCATGCACGCCAAAACGATCGCCGTTGCGTCCGCGATGCCGGGCGAGGGAAAAACCACGACGTCCATATGCCTGGCGCGCGTCTCCGGACTTTCGGGGCAGCGCGTCATCGCGGTGGACTGCGACTTGCGCCGCCGCTCGCTCAGCACCTTGGTGGATTCTCATCCCGAGAAAGGTTTGCTCCAGGTTTTGAGGGGCGAGGTCGGCTGGAGAAACGTCATCACCCGGGACGCTGTGTCCAGCGTGGACATTCTGCCGGCCGCCGAAGGCAGCTTCACGCCGTGGGACGTTTTCGGGTCGCCGGCGATGCAACAATTGCTGGACGAATTGGCGGATGAGTACGATCTGGTGCTTCTCGACTGCCCGCCTGTTCTCGCCGTCGCGGAATCGCGGATTATCTGCAGCCTTGTGCAGCAAACGGTGTTGGTGGTGCGCTGGGCCAGCACGCCGGCCCGCGCCGCTTTCAGCGCCATCGAACAGATTGAACAGTGCGGCGGGCTGGTTGGAGGAATTGCGCTGAATTGCGTGGACGCGGGTGCGCCGGGGCGCGGCGCCTATGGCGACGTCACGTATCAATCCCGCTACGCCGGACATTATTATCAGGGATAGCCCGCGCGTTGTGATGATCGCGTGGTTCGATTGCGCCGTCGCGGCGCAGGCTGTTTTGTCGCGCCAATCAAACGTGATCCGACAGCACAAGGATTAATTCAGAGTCTCGATTCTGTTGATCCAAGCTTAGCCAGATGATATCCGTAACAAATGTGGGAAAGGCGGAATACGTAGCCTGTTTTGAGCTACGAGAATAATCCGCCACCGAACGGGTTGAGGACGACGTCGCGAACAAAATGTCAGCGGCGGCAACGGCATCCGCGCTGTTTGGATTTTCTGCAATCGTACTGCTTTTTCGAAGCCTGAGTGGGCTTCGTATCGTAGCTGTATCGGGAAGCGCGGCGACGCACGCGTTTGAAAGATGGTGGGGCCGCAATGAAAACAGACGTCGAGAACGGCGTACGCGCGAAGATCAAGTCTTATATCGTCGAGAACCTTCTTCTGGGTGACGAATCGGGCTTCGATGATGACGTGTCCATGATCAGTGCGGGGATTTTGGATTCCACCGCGGCGATCGAATTGGTCGCCTTCATCGATGAGGCGTTTGGCGTTCAACTCGCGGACGAGGAAATCAGTCCGGAAAACCTGGACTCCATTTCCCGCATTGTAGCTTTGGTCGAGCGTAAAACCGGCGAAGCCTGACCGTGTTGGCGCGTGACCTGATACAAAGCGCAGCCCGCTTTTGGCCGGGCGCCGCGGCGATCAGCGCAAGGGGCCGCACGCTCTGCTTTGCCGAAATCGACGCCTTGAGCGATCAGGCGGCGGCGCTATTGCGCGCGGCCGGGATCGGGCGCGGCGATCGCGTGGCGGCGCAGCTGGAAAACGGCGCGGAGTTCGTCATTGCTTTATGGGCTGCGTGGAAAGCGGGCGCGGTTTTCGTACCCTTGAACTATGCGGCGAAGCCGGCCTCGACCGCGCAAGTTCTCAAGGATTCCGGCGCCGCGATCTTGCTCGCCGCAAAAGCGCAGGCGGCGCGCAGCGCGGATGCGCTCAGCCGCCTGGACTCTCAGCCGCTATTGGTCGAGTTCGACGCCGCCGCGCCGCTGGAATCCTTGCTCGTTCAGCTTGGCGCGGCGTCGCAAGGCGACCGGGCGATTCCGGATCGGCGCGAGCCGATCGACGAAGATCTTGCGCTCCTGATCTACACGTCGGGTTCGACGGGCGAGCCCAAAGGCGTGATGCTCACCCACCGCAATGTGGTGAACAACGCGACGGTCATCGGCGAGTATCTGGGATCGCGCAGCGACGACGTGATCCTCTGCGTGTTGCCCCTGGCGTTCGGCTACGGCCTGTTCCAGGTGCTGACGGCTGCGGCGACCGGCGCGCATGTGGTGCTGGAGCAATCCTTCGCATTCCCGGCGGAGCTGTTGAAACGCATCGCCGCTTACAAGGTGACGGCGCTGCCTGGCGTGCCATCGCTCTTCGCCCGTTTGCTGGATCTGAAAACGACGGCCGCCGCCGATCTCTCCAGTTTGCGCTACCTCACCAATGCGGCCGCGCCCTTGTCGCCGGCGCATGTGCGCGGGCTGCAGGATCTGGCGCCGAATGCGCGCTTTTTTTCCATGTATGGTCTGACCGAATGTACGCGTGCGGCGTACATGCCGCCGGAGCGTCTCGCGCTGAAGCCCGGCAGCGTCGGCGGCGCCATCCCGAATTCCGAGGCGTTCGTCGCGGACGAACACGGACGCAAATTGCCCGCGGGTGAGGTCGGCGAACTCGTTGTGCGCGGCGCCAATGTGATGCGCGGCTATTGGAACAAGCCCGAAGCGACGGCGAAGGCGATCCAGACCGATCCGCTGACCAATGACCGTCTGCTGCGGACGGGCGATCTTTTTTACGCGGACGAAGAGGGCGATCTGTTCTTCGTCGGCCGCGTTGACGACATGTTCAAGTGCCGCGGAGAGCGCGTTGCGCCGCGACTGGTTGAGGACGCGCTGCACGAAATTCCCGGGGTTCAGCAGGCCGCCGTCATCGGCGTCGACGATGCGGCGGACGGCAAAGCGGTGAAAGCGTTCGTGGTGCTTAGTCCCGGCGCCGAAATCGACGCGGCGAGCCTCCGCAAAGCTTGTCAGCGGAGCCTGGAATCCTGGCTCGTCCCGAAATTCATCGAGATCTGCGCCGAGCTGCCGCAGACCGATAGCGGCAAGGTTACGCGCGCAAAATTGCGTGAAGCGGAGCGGGCGCACTGATGTGCGGGATCGCGGGCATAATCGCGGGCGACCGCGCACCGCCGCCGGACATCGGCGCCCTGCAGCGCATGGCGGGCGCGCTGCTGCATCGCGGGCCGGACGGCGCCGGGTTTTTTCGCGACGATCACATCGGCCTCGCCCACACACGGCTCAGCATTGTCGACCTCGCCGGCGGCGCGCAGCCGATGGCCGATCGCGATGAAGAGATCTGGGTGTGCTTCAACGGAGAGATTTTCAATCACGTCGAGTTGCGCAACGATCTCATCGCCGCAGGCCGTGCATTCGCAACCTCAAGCGACACCGAAGTGATCATCCAGGCCTACGCCGAATGGGGCGAACGGGCGTGGACGCTGTTCAACGGTCAATTCGCTTTCGCATTGTGGGACAAGCGGCGCCGCGCCGTCTGGCTGGTGCGGGATCGTCTGGGAATCCTGCCGTTGTATTACGCCGAAACGCCAGAAGGGATCGTATTCGCGTCCGAAGTCAAGGCCATCCACGCCAGCGGCGCGCTCGCCCGCGAATTCGATCCGGCGGGCCTTGTGGAATCGTTCGTGCGTTGGTCGCCGACGGCGCCGCAAACCGTGTTCAAAGGGGTCAGGCAGGCGCCGAGCGGCTGCGCGCTCAAGATCGGCATGGATCTGCAAATCGAGGAACGGCCCTATTGGTCGCCGACCCAGGCGCTCGACGCGCCGTGGCGCGGCGGCGAGGACGAAGCCTGCGACGCGCTGGAATCCCTGCTGGCGTCGTCGATCCGGTTGCGGCTGCGCGCCGATGTTCCGGTCGGCGCCTATGTCAGCGGCGGTCTGGACTCTTCGGTGATCGGCGTGTTCGCGCGCGAACTATTGGGCGAGGCGCCGCTCGACACATTCGGGATCGGTTTCGAGGAAGAACGCTACGACGAGCGGCCGCAACAGCGCGCGATGGCGGACGTCATTCAAAGCCGGCACCATGAAATGATCTGCGCGGGAACGGACATCCGCGCCAGCCTCGACGAGGTCGTCTGGCACTGCGAGACGCCGCTTTTGCGCACTTCGCCGTCGCCGATGTTTCACCTGTCGCAATCGGTGCGGGACGCCGGCGTGAAAACCGTGCTGACGGGTGAGGGCGCCGACGAATTGTTTGGCGGCTACACCCTCTTCAAGGAAGATTCGATCCGCCGCTTCTGGGCGCGGCGTCCGGACTCCGCGATGCGGCCGGCCTTGTTGTCGCGCATCCACCATTATGTGGGGTCGGCGGAAGCGCGCTCGAATGCGTTGTGGCGGGACTTTTTCGGCTATCGCCTGAGCGAGACCGGGCATCCGCATTATGCGCATCTGGTGCGCTGGAGGAACAATGCCTGGGCGTTGCGCCTGTTGGCGCCGGAAATCCGCAACGCGATGTCGCCCGAGGCTTTGGAAGAATCCCTCGCCCGCCGCCTGCCGCAGCATTGGATGGCGTATTCGCCGCTGGAGCGCGCGCAGGTCACGGAGATCCAGACCTTCATGACGCCCTATCTCCTCGCCTCGCAGGCGGATCGCGTCGCCATGGCGCATGGCGTGGAAGCGCGCTACCCGTTCCTCGATGCGCATCTGGTGGATTTCGCGCTGTCGCTGCCCGCAAACCTGAAGCTGCAGGGGCTCTCGGATAAAATTCTCCTGCGCAGACTCGCCGCTCGCAAATTGCCGCGCGATCTTTGGGCGCGGAAGAAACAGCCGTTCCGCGCGCCGATCGCCTCGGCGCTGCTGACGCGCGACAGCCTTGAAGACGTCGCCAATCTGCTCGAAGACAGCACATTGATCGACAAAAAATCCGCTGGGTTGTTTCTGGATCGCGTGCGCCGCCGCGACGGCCAGGGCCTGGGCGAGCGCGAGGAAATGGGCGTCGCGGGTCTCATCACGACCTGCATGCTGGCGCGGCGCTTCGGCAAAGAATTCGAAAGCAACATCCAGCGCGGCGTGAACGCCATTTCGCGGCGCGCGCCATCCGTGATGATCGACCGCGCTTGCGCGGCCGTGGGCGAGGAAAGACGCATTGTGGGGAATCTATGAAACCAACAAACGCCTCCATCGGGGCCTTGTCGCCCGACGTGTTCACGCTTGATCGTCCGGCGGAGATCGAGCGCATCAGCTATTTTCTCAAGCAGTCGGTGCGAAGTCTGAGCCGGCGCGGCCTGGTGATCGGCGTCAGCGGCGGCATCGATTCCGCCGTCTGCGCGGCGCTGGCGGAGCATTCTTTGGGCCCCAAACGCGTGTTTGGCCTGCTTATGCCGGAACGCGATATGACGGATGACGCCCATGCGCGCGGCGAACGGCTGTGCCAGAAGCTGGGCATTCCGTACGCTGTGGAGAGCATCGAAGAGTCTCTGGAAGCCATAGCTTGCTACAGCCGTCGCGACGACGCCATCCGGCGCATCGTGCCAGAATACCAGCGGGATTGGCGGCACAAGATCACGATCAGCCCCGCAGAGAACGACACGATCCCGTTTTTCAATCTGGTGACCCAGGATCCGAAGGGCGAGCAAACCACGCGGCGCATGCCGCTCGACGTTTATCTGACGGTGGTCGCGGCGACAAATTTCAAACAGCGCATCCGCAAGAACCTGGAATATTACCATGCGGACCGTCTGAACTACGCGGTCATCGGAACGCCGAACAAGCTGGAATACGATCTCGGTTTCTTTGTGCGCGGCGGCGACGGGCTCGCGGACGTCAAACCGATCGCGCATCTCTACAAGAACCAGGTGTACGCCCTGGCCGAAACGCTGGGCGTGACCGAAGAGATTCGCCGCCAGACGCCGAGCACCAACACCTACAGCCTGCCGCAAACCCAGGAAGAGTTCTATTACGCGCTCGACTACAAGCGGGCCGACCTCGCTTTGTATGCGCTGCTGAACGAAATCGACGCGGCCGCAGCCGCGCCTGCCTTGGGCCTCACGCCGGAGCAAACAGCTCATGTCTATCGCGACTTTAACGGCAAGCGCCGCGCCGCCGCGCGCGGACTCGCCGATGCGCTCATTATCGGCTAACGCGCAAGTGTCGGCCCTGTCGATCAAGGCGGATATGGATGCAGGGCTCGCCTGCGTCCGCGCCGCGCTGGATCAGCCGGGTTTCAAACGGATCGACGCGGCGCTGCCGGCCGATGCGCGCACGCCCGAATTCTGGTTCGGCCTGTTGTCCGGCTATCCGCTCGACGGAGAGCGCGTCGAACGTCTGAAAGGTCTCAAGCGCAGCGTCGCGTCCGCGCTGGAAGGCGTGTACTCGCTTGAGCGCTACGCCGTGCTGCGGTCGCTCCAGCACACAGCGCCGCAGTGGGCGTCGCAATCGCTGCCGCCCTCGATCATCCATTATTGCGCGCTGTTCTGCGAAGAAGTCGCGGCGAACGAAGCGCAATGGGCGCCGATGTTTGACGTCGACAATGAACCACAACGCTTCGACGATCTGACGAAGATCGCGACCTTGCGGCGTTTTATTGCTGGCGAGGTGGCGCTCTCTTACGAGCGCGTGCCGCCGGCTCGCGGTGTGCTCAGCGTTCATCCTTTGGCGCTGCCGGGCTATCTCGCGCACCTGGCTCTGGTGATGCGCGGCATACAGCCGGTCATGTCCGTCCATTTGAATTACGGGCGCAAGGGTTCGCTCATACTGTCGCGGGAAAATTTCGAACGCTCGCTGTGGCGTCTGGCGAAAGCCGTGGAGATGCAGCCGCAGCTCAAGGGGATCAACACGGCGGCCTGGCTCTATTCGAAAGTCACGGGCGAGATCACGCCGCATATGGCGTGGATGCGCGATCTGTTTCTGGAGGGCGGGGCATATCTTGTTGATATGCAGCCGCACCCGGCGGACCGCTACAGCTTCACGCACAACAACAAGAAGCGGCAGCAATTGTATGATGCGGGAAAATTTTGTCCCCGTTACACCGCCGTCTATTGGCAGCGTGACGACTTCCTGCGCTGGGCGGCGGCGCGGCCCCACCTTGCGGATGCGCTCGATGACCCCATTCAGGCGCCCGAAAATGCCGGCCCGTTTCTCGTGGCCTCGCCCAAACCGGCGGCGCAAACCAAGCGCAATTCGCCGATCACGCTGTGGAACGGCGTCGCTTTGGCGGATCGCGTCGGCCTCGTCCGATACATTGCACTGACGATGGTGGCTCCGGGCCTCGCCGCGGCAGGTCTCTGTGTGGCGGCGGGGCGCCCACTTTTGGCGCCGTTCGCGTTTGTCGCGACCTTGTGGTCGAGTCAGGCGATCCAATATTTCGTTTCGCAATAAGCATCCAGGCGGAGAAAATGTCATGATATCGCGGCGAGAAGTGATCGTGACGGGCGCCGCCCTTGCCCTGGCCGGCTGCGCGCAAGAAACATCGGAAGGAGCCAAAATGGCGATCAATACGCCCCAGGACGCTTTGGCGGGCGTGGCGGGCAAGCGCGTCGTGTTCGCGCACCAATCGGTGGGCGGCAATATTCTCGAGGGCGTCGCGTTGCTGTCGGCGGAAACCGGCGTGGCGCTGCATGTGATCGAAACAGACTCGCCGCCGGAAATCGGCGCCGGATTGTATCATTTCTATGTCGGTGAGAACGGATCGCCGGCCGGCAAGATCGAGCACTTCGCGCGGGTGATGTCCGCAAGCGGCGCACCGGCTGTGGACGTCGCTCTTTTGAAGCTGTGCTACGTCGACATCACGGCTGGGTCCGACGCCGGCGCCGTCGCGGACAAATATGTCGCGACCCTGGAGACCCTGAAGTCGATACGGCCGGACGTGGCCTTCATCGCGGTAACCTGTCCGCTGACGGCTATTCGATCGGGCGCCAAGGAATCTCTGAAGAAAATGCTCGGACGCGGCGCGCCGGATGTCGAGGACAACGCGCAAAGAACGCGCTTCAATGAGGCGCTGCGCGCACGCATTCCAGCGGATCGCCTGTTCGACCTCGCCGCAGCGGAGAGCATCGCCAATCCTCCGTCCTTGGCCGCTGAGTTCACAAATGACGGCGGCCATTTGAACCAAACCGGTCAGCGGCGCGTCGCCGCCGAGTTCTTGCGCGTCATCGCAAGCGTTTGACGGCGTCGCGCGCCGTACCGCCATCGACAATGACCGGGCGGAAATATATTCTGAAGTATCCCGGAATTGCATTCCTGCGAGGATAGAGGCTCGGCATGTCCTACAATCGGAAGGCGTCTGGACAGCGCCCTCAGATCGGGCGCCGGCGATTTCTGCGCGGCGGCGTGGCGCTGGGCGTCGGCGTCGCCGCGCCGCTTCATTCGAGCAGGGCGCGGGGCCGTCAGCGTGCGGACCTCTCGGCGCCGGACGATTTGATCTGGGGCGTCAACGGGCATCCGATCACGGCCTATCCCGGCGTCTCCCTGAACGATCAGCTCGAACTGGTGCGCGATCTTGGATTCACGCACTATCGCATCAATCTGCGCGGCGACGGCTCGGCCGATTACCTTGAGCAGATTCTACGAGCGGCCGATTCATGGGACGTCACCATTCTGCCGATCCTTGTTGGGGCGGAACTGGATTTGGACAAGGTTCCCGCAAACGAAATCAAGGCGGCGAACTTCGAACTCGGCAAACGAATGGCCGCGCGTTTCAAGGGCCGGGTGCCGATCTGGGAACTCGGCAACGAGCTGGAAAATTACGCCATCATCCAGCCTTGCGAGATTCGCGACGATGGGACGCAATATCCGTGTGAATGGGGCCACGCGGGCGGCGTCGGTCCGCTCGATTATGTCGGTCAACGTTGGGCGAAGGTGAGCGCGGTGCTGTCGGGTCTGGCCGAAGGCGTCGCAGCGGCCGACAAGAAAGCGCTGCGCGCGATGGGGACGGCCGGGTTCGGCCATCTTGGCGCCTTCGAGCGCATGAAGAACGACGGCATCCCCTGGGAGATCACCGTCTGGCACGATTACGAGACGATCCGGGAATCCTACCTCGAAACGCTGAAGGAATACGGCCGGCCAATCTGGGTGACGGAGTTCAATGCGGGCGGCGGCGGCGATAACTCGCATGAAGAAAATGCACGCCAGCTTGTCGAACGCATCGGCTACTACCGGAAGATGCGGACGGACTACAATGTCACCGCCGCCTTCCCGTATGAATTGCTGGACGAGCCCTATTGGGGCGATCATTTCGAGGCGCGCATGGGCCTGGCTTCGCTCAAGCCGCATGCTGAACACGAAAACGGTTGGGCGATCGACGCGCTGAAACCGCAGGGGCTCGCGGTCCGGGACGCCATCCTGCGGGGGGCCTGAAGTGGCGCGGGAATGGGCGGCGCTTCGGCAATCGCCTCTCGACTCAAACAATGGTTTTGGCATTCCGCGGCGGTGGGCCTAGCTGTGTGGGTGGGCGGATGGCGCTGGGCGCATCTTGTCGGCAATTACGCCTCGCGCGGGACAGGACCTAGGTCGGGCCGCAATGATCGTGATAGGTGAAGGGTGAAGAAAGCGGGCGCTCCCTCCATGACATCAGTGCGGACCTCTCTGACGGCGCGGCGCACTCTGATTCTCCGGTGCTGACTCACATGCCGTCCGATCTCCCCACGCCGCAAGACGCGCCCATCGCCAGAAGACGTTTCCGTCTGGATGCGACCATTCTACGGAACGTTGCGCTGACCGGCGTTTTGCAGCTGAGCAATTATGCGCTCGGCTTGCTCACGGTGCCGTATCTTGCGCGCGTCCTGGGCGTGGAGCCTTATGGCGTCCTCGCGTTTTCGATCAGCCTCAACGCCTATTTATGGATGCTCATCGATTGGGGCTTCACCTTGAGCGCGACCAAGAACGTGGCGCGTCTTCGAGAAGATCCCGAAGCGTTGCGGAAGGTTTTCTGGGAAACGATCGAAGCCAAGGCGTTGATCGGCGTTCTCGGTTTGACCTCGGTCGTCGCCGTGTCGTTTGCGGCGCCGGCGCAATACCGCGTACTGATCATTCTCGCCGGCGTGCTGAACATGCTGGGCTCCATCATTCAGATGGAATGGTTTGCACGCGGGCTTGAAGCGCTTGGCCGCTTCACGACAATGGCCGTCAGCGTGCGCGTGGTGACCGCTCTTCTGACGTTCCTTATCATTCACAAACCCGAAGATCTCTGGCTCATGCTCTTGCTGCAGGGTCTGTCGGGCTTTCTGATCGGCGCCTTGAGCTATTGGTACATCCAGCGTCAGTGGCGCTTCGCGCGTGTGGCGCATCCTTTGTCTGTGCTGTGGGCTCAGATATGGGATTGTCGGCACTATTTTCTGAGCCAGACCGCCGCGATCGGTTACGCCGCCGCCGCGCCTTTAATCCTGAGTCTGGTGTCGAATCCCGCTCAGGTCGGCCTCTACGCCGCCTCCGACAAACTCGTCCGCGTCGCACTGATGGTCCTTGCGCCGATCAATCTCGCCATCTACCCGCGGATCAACGCGCTTATGACGAAGAACCCGGCGGCAGCGGCGCGCTTGGGCGTCATGGCGCTGGGGGCGCAGATGGCGATTGGAATCTGCCTGGCCGGCGGTCTGCAGCTTTTTGCTGATCCGGTGATCAATCTGGTCATGGGCCGCGCCTTCAACGCGGCGGTGCCAAGCTTTCAGGTGATGGCGCTTTTGCCTGCGCTCGCCGCGGCGAACGGCGTATTCAATCTGCTGTTTCTTTTGCCGCTTGGGCACAAGGATCTGGTCTCGCGCATCAGCGTCAGAACATTCTTCGCGTTTCTTGTCGCCGCGCCGGTTCTCGGCTGGCGCTTCGGCGCACTTGGCGGCGCCGTCGCGCTTATCGCCGCGGAGATCGGCATGTTCGTCTGGATGGCCTGGTCGTTGTGGAGCCGAGAACGCGGATACCTGCTCAGCGGACTGCGGCTGCGGCGCTAGGCGGCGAAGCTGGAAATGATTTCCAGCAATTGCGCCGCGCTTTTGCGCCAAGTGAATTGGCTGGCGTGCGCCGCGCCTTGCGTCCTCTGCGCCTCCCATAAAGCGGGTTGCGTTGCGAGGGAACGCATGGCGCCAGCCCATTCCTGCGGAGAGTGCGCGCCGGCGTAGAGCGCCGCCGATCCGCAGACTTCCGGCAGCGCGCCGCATGGCGCCACGATAGCGGGGCAGCCGGTCAGCATGGCTTCCAGCGGCGGCAGGCCGAACCCTTCCGTCAAGGATGGACAGGCAAAGCACAAAGCATCCATCATCAGGCCGCGCATGTCGGAATCGGAGACGCGCCCGGCGAAGATCACTTTGTCGTTTGGCGGAAACCCCGCGGCGGTGAAATCTTCGGCCTTTGCGCCGCCGATCAGAACCAGACGCATGTCCGCATCGTCCAGGAGTTCGATGGCTTTGAAGAGAAGGCCGATATTCTTGTGCGCCTGGGTGTTTGCAAGCGCCAGGACGAACTTTCGGGGCGAAAGATTCAGTCTCGCCGCTGCGTCGCACGCAGGCGTCACGCGCAGTATGTGATCGACGCCATTGTGCAGCACGCGAATCTTTTCGAGCGGCGCGACCTTGTGCTGCGCCAGCATCTGCCGGGAATATTCCGAGACCGTCAGCACGCAGGCGGACCTGTGGCCCAGGGTGGGAAGCGCGAGCTTGTACCAGGCGACGAACGCCGGCGAATAGGATTCCGGCGTGATGTAGATCTGCGCGTCGTGGATCATGGTCAGCGCGCGCGCCGCCGCCAAAGGCCCCAGATTGCAGAGATTGACCAGCAAGCCGTCACGGGCACGGACGGGCAGTTCGAGCTGCTCCCACCAGATCCAGGGCAGCTTGCCGGGTTCTGCGCATTGAATACGCGCGAATCCTCCGACGGCGCCGGCGTTCGACGGCAACAGAATATCCATTGTCTGGCGCGCGCCGGACTCAGCGAGAATGTCGTCCATCGCGCGCAGCAATTCCTCCGCTACGCGGTGAACGCCGGTCATGTGGGCGGAGTAGAACTTTCCGTTCAGATAGACCGGCAAGGTCATTCAGCGGCGCGCTCGAGAGGGCCTGCCAAAGCGCCGTTCACAGAGCGAGGGCGGTTAAGGTCCGCCAAGGCGCCCACGACGCTGGACTGAAACGCAGCGTCGAAATGTTCAGGCGCGAATCGCGAGACGCTATTTTTGCAGGCTTCCGGAGAAAAATCCGAAAGGAAGCGTTCAAAGTCTTGGATGCCGGCAATCAATCCGTCGATGGAGGGGTCATCGAAGAAGCGCCCCGACACGCCGTCTGTGACTGTGTCCAGCGCGCCGCCCCTCTGAAACGCCAGGACCGGCCGGCCGGACGCCATCATTTCGACGGGCACGATTCCGAAATCCTCTTCCGCGGTGAAGATCAGTCCTCGCGCCGTCGCATAGGCTTTCTTCAGCGCGGCGTAAGGCAGGTTCTTGGCGAACCGGATGTTGGAATTCGCTTGCGCCCGCAGTTTGGGCTCCAGCTCGCCGTCCCCCACCATCAGAAGCGGCAGACCCAAGCGGTTGAACGCCTCCACCGCCAGATCAGGTCGCTTGTAGGCGGTCATCTGTCCGAGCCACAAATAATGCGGTTCCACGTCAGGGGAGATGGAAAATGCATCGACCTCCACAGGAGGAAAAACCACCGCCGCGTCGCGTCGGTAATATTTGCGAATCCGGCTTGCGATAAAATTGGAATTCGCCATGAAGCGGTCGACGCGCTGCGCGGACGTAACATCCCAGATGCGCAGATCGTGGGAAAACAAATCCATTCCCAGGCGGGCGACAAGACCTGCGTTCTTCCGATAGAGCGGGGCCTGATCCCACAGATACCGCATAGGAGAGTGGCAATAGCAGACGTGCGCGGCGTCGGGTTTCGCTATGACGCCTTTGGCGGGTCCCGCCTCGCTGCTGATCACGAGATCGTATGCGCCGAGATCGAGGGCCTCCAGGGCGCGCGGCATCAACGGCAGATACTTCTGGTAGTGCCGGGTGGCGCCGGGAAGTTTCTGGATAAAGGTCGTTTGAACGTTCGCGGAGCGAATTCGGTCGGATACGCGCTCCGGCGCATAAACGTGCGTGAATATGTCGGCGTTCGGATAGAGATTCAGGATTCGCTCAAGCACCCGCTCCCCGCCGCGCATGCCGACGAGCCAGTAATGGACGATAGCGACTCTCAATCCCACCCCAACCACCTGAATTCAGGCTACGGCCTGTCTATAAGTAGCGCGTTTTCCACGCTGCTCATAGCGATCAATGAAGCGATTGCCCAGCGTCCGGCTCAGACGCCTTTGGAGGACCCCAGCATCGCCGGGATCGTCTTCAGAATGATCACGACGTCACGCTGCAGGCTCCAGTTCGCAACATATTCCGCGTCGAGTTCCGTACGGCGTTCGTAGGTCGTGGAATTGCGGCCGCTGACCTGCCAAAGTCCGGTGAGGCCTGGACGCGCCGACAAATACGCCGCCCGGCGGTCGCCATACCGGAAGAGCTCTTCCTCGGTCACAGGACGTGGGCCGACCAGGCTCATTTCGCCGCGCAGAACGTTGATCAATTGCGGCAGTTCATCGAGGCTGGTCTTGCGAAGGATTGCGCCGATTGTTGTGATCCGTGGGTCTTTGCGCAACTTCTGGTCGCGCATCCATTCCTCGGCGGCTTCCGGGTTCTCGGCCAGATAGCGTTTGAGCCGCACTTCGGCGTCTGGCGCCATGCTGCGGAACTTCAGGCACCGGAAGGCGCCGCCGCGAAACCCAATCCGCCGATGACCGAAAAAGACGCCGCCGGCGCCTTGCAGCGCCGCCGCGATAAAGGCCAGCGCGATAAGCGGAAGGGCCAGCAGGATTATCGCGCTGGCGCCGATGACGTCGAACGCACGTTTTGTTGCGCCGCCGACAGGCTCGGCGGTGACTGCGTTTGGGTAGCGAATGATTTTGGCCGCGGGTCGGGCGAGCGCCGTTGCGACGGATTGCCGGAGGCTGGCGCGGATGACTTCCGCAAGAAGATCCTTGCGAGGGACGCTCATGGCGACGTCTGCAATCGGCTCGTCGAGTTTTTCGGCCATTGTGGTCACCGGCAAATGCAAGTGGAATGGTGAGAAAGTAACGTTCTGAACCGGCAAAATAAAACACAAGAGAACCAGAAGCTACCGGCGCCTTGGAGACCGCGCTTAAATGCGGCGCCTGCATTTAAAAGGCGGCGCAAAACGTGCAGATTCGGCAATCATATTGGGCGCCAGGGCGGGTCAAGGTCCTCAAAAGGAAAAATCAAGCATGGGCGCATAGTACGCTTTCTTTCACGCGCGCTGGATTCCACCTAGAAAAGAGTGATCGGGACGCCATGCATCGCGGCGATGGGTCGGGCGAGTTTGACGGAGACGCCGAATGCTCACCGCCCCGGTGGCGCCAATTAAGAGGTATACTGAGGTGATCAGAGAAAAATTGTTGGAGGCCGCCGCACGCCGCCCCGGTCTCAAACAGTTCTTTCTGTTCGCCGCGGCCGGCGGCGTGGCGACCATCGTCCAATATTGCACCCTGATTGCTCTCGTCGAGATAGGGCGAGTCCCACCAACCTATGCGGCTGTTCCGGCTTATATATGCGGCGCCATCACCAGTTATTCGCTGAATCGGCGGTTTGCCTTCACCGGGACAGCGCGAAGCTCCAGAAGCACCTTTCTGAAGTTCTTTCTCGTGAACCTCATCGGATTGGGCTTGAACACCTTGCTGCTCGGTCTTTTCCTGAAAGCGGGGGCTCATTATTTGGTTGGGCAGGCGGCCGCCACGATCCTGGTGCTGTTCTGGAACTTCGCCGGAGCGAAGTTTTTCGCGTTCAGGTCGTAATCAGAAGGGAAGGACGCCCGGCGGCATCAGCATAGCCCCGATCATGCACGCGCCGCCGAAGGCGGCCACCGCCCATGATGTGCGGTCCCTGAATGCAAATACGAGCGGATCGTCGTGCATTTCCCCACGATCCGCCATCAGCCAAACCCGGCAGACCCAAAAAACCACCGCCGCCGGCAAGCCCCAAAGCAAAAACGGCTCATTATAGCGCGCGGTGATGGAATCATCCTGCAAGTAGAGTGCAAGCACCAGCGCTGACACAAAGCCGGCGCTCACGCCCATCATTTTCAGCATGGCCCCGTCGGTGCTGAAGTAGGAGCGCCGGCTCAACTCACCACCAGAACGGGCGCGCAAGGCGTCGACCTCCGCCGCGCGTTTGGCCAAGGCCAGATTCAAAAAGAAGAAGCACGAAAACGCCAGCAACCAATCGGAGGCGGGATCGCCGGTCGCCTGTCCGCCCAGGATCACACGCAGAGTATAAAGGCTGGCGAGCAGAAACACGTCGATCAACACGACCTGCTTGAGCCAAAAAGTATAAAGCGTGGTGGAGACGAGATAGAGAAGAAGAAGACCCAGCACGCCGGCCGCGGAGCCAAGATAGAGACCGATCCCCAGGAACACGAAAGAGGCCGCAACGCCGGTGACGGGCGACAGCGCGCCGCTCGCGAAGGGGCGCGTCCGTTTCCGGTGGTGGCGGCGATCGGCGTCGATGTCCGAAGCGTCGTTGATCAGATACACGCTCGACGCCGTGAAGCTGAGCGCCCAGAACGCCGTAAACGCCTGGAGCCAGGACACGGGGTCCATCCAGCCCTGGCCCACAAGCATGGGCAGAAAAACCAGGACGTTCTTGGCCCATTGCTGCGGACGAATCGCCTTTATGAAAGCGCGCAGCTTGCCGCCATGGGCAGGGAACGTTTTTTCGACGGGGGCGCTTGCTTGCGCCTGGCGTCCAATGGCCGGTGGTACGCTGACCAGGACGGCGCCGCTAGCTTTCGCCCACACCTTGAGATCGGCGGCTTCGTTCCCCGCGTATACAAAGCCTTCCGGATACGCAGCCTGGAGCGCGTCCGCCTTGCGATGGGACTTGAGGTTCGTGTCCGTGTCGGAGGCGAAGACCGCGGAAAATAATCCCAGGTGCGCCGCGACCCGCTCCGCTTCGCTCCTATGCGACGCCGTTGCGAGAACGACGGTCCGGCCGTCTCCGACTTCATCCTGCAGCCATGCGACCACGCGATCGTCAAATGGCAGCGATGCCGGATCGCACGGCGAGATCTCGGCGAGTCTGGACTTTACATAGGCTCGGCCCTTTAGGAACCAGAGGGCGAGCTCCAAAGCGCGCCAGGGAGAGCGAAACAGGAGACGGAGAAGCGCTTCGACAAATAGATCGGTGCGGATCAGCGTTCCATCGAGGTCGACGGCGAGAGGCGGTTTCCCATCGCGGGCTGGAACGGTCCGCGCCGCTGCAACAACCTGCTCATTCACGGTCGTTCTCCTGTTCGCCTTGAAGGCCCTGTCATCCGGAACGGGAATGGTCATATTCGCCAATACCTGCTCCACCCGCACAGATTTCATCGTCGGTGGACGGAAAAAACCTATACCATGGGTATAACGTAACCATCACAGCGTAAAATACGTTCGCGCTGGCCGCGTGAAACAGCGCGCTTCTGGATAGCCTTGCTTGTTTGGTCCCCCTGATATCGATAGGTGAGGGCGACGGGGGGCAATCAAATGGCGTCTCAAATGCAGGGCCGAGGGCTAAACAAAACCATCGCGGAGGGGTTGAACGCCTTTCACCGCCTTTGGCGCCGCCTTAATGACGACCCCGCGGGCAAGATCGTCCTGGCCGGATTCTATATCGTTGCGGCCCTCATTCCCCTGAACGTCGTCCAATATAAATTGCTCGGCTGGTCGACTTTCCCGGCGTGGAAGGAATGGCTGACGAATTTTCACTTCGGCAATTGGGATTCCTGGGAGCCGATGCGCCAGGCGCTGGCATATGCCCGGACCGACAAAGCGGGCACACTGTACCAGGAGATTTTCTTCAACCGGCACGTGAAGTTCCAATACGCCCCCACGGCGCTTCTTCCGTTGGCGGCGTTGCAGGGTCTTGGGATCAACACCTCCGACGCCTTCCTGAACAATCTGAATCGGTTGCTGGTGCTGGCGAATGCGCTCGGCGTCGGTTTTGTTTTCAGGCTCACGCTCACAAGGACAATGGGTGCGGAATATGCGCGCTCGGCAATTGGCGTCGCCGGCGCGATTATGAGCGGCGTTTCCGTATTCGTTTTCTACCCGGTGATGATGGCGTTCTGGTCCGGGCAAATCCAAATTTGGATCGACCTGTGTTTCACGCTGGCTTGCATAGCCTTTTTGCTGAAGCGGGACGCCACGGCGGGCGTCCTGGTCGGGTTCGTCTGTTTGCTGAAGCCGCAACTGGCGGTTCTGGCGCTATGGGCGCTCGTGCGGCGCAGATGGCGGTTCATGTTTGGCGCCGCCGCTGTTCTCATTCCCTGCGGACTCATATCGCTGGCGACTTTTGGGTTGGGCGCGCATCTGGGCTATCTCGAAGTCCTGAGTTTCCTGTCGCGTCACGGCGAAGCCATGATCGCGAATAACTCGGTCAATGGAATGCTCAACAATTGGATGGGGATGGCCAATCCCCTGATCTGGGAGGAGCACGGTTTCCCCGCTTACAATCCGATCGTCTATTATGGCGGGCTATTGGCTGCGGTTCTTCTGGTGGGCGCATCCTTGTGGCCCAAAGCGGGCTCGTCGGAGGTTCTTGGCCTATTCGATTTTCAAGCCGCGGCTTTGGCCTACACGATGGCGGCGCCGATCGCGTGGGAGCACCATTACGGCATTCTGCCGCCAATGTTCGCGGGATTGGCGGCGGCGCTCGTCAGTGCGCCGAGTTCCCCACTGGGCGCCAAGAATTTGCTGCTAATGGCGGGCGCGTTCCTCCTGTCCGCCATTTGCATCACATCGCACAAATATATATCCGCCACGCCACTGAACTTGCTGCATGGCTATCTCTTCGTCGCAGGGCTGCTGGTGTTGCGGCTGTTATGGGACGCACCCAAAAGCCTTTCGCCCGCGCGGGGTTAAAAACCCCGCCTGCGTCCAGAGCCGCGGAACTCTGACAAACGCTTAAAACAAAAAGTCCCGCTGGACGTCAGTAGGCGCGCGAAGACGGAAGCAGTTCAGGGACCGTGCGCAGCACGATTTTGAGGTCACTGAGAAGGGACCAGCGCCGCACATATTCCTCGTCGAGCGCCGTCCGCCGCTCATAGGTTGTAGAATTGCGACCGCTCACCTGCCAGAGGCCAGTAATGCCAGGGCGCGCCGACAGGTACGAAGTCTTGCGCGACCCATATCGCGCAAGTTCATCCGCGGTGACGGGCCGAGGACCGACGAGGCTCATCTCGCCGCGCAGAACGTTCAGGAGCTGCGGCAATTCATCCAGGCTTGTCTTGCGAAGAATGCCGCCGATACGGGTGATCCGCGGATCGTGACGAAGCTTTTGCGTTTCGGCCCATTCGAGCGCCGCTGCTTTATTCGCCGCCAGATGTTCGGCCAAACGGTCTTCGGCGTCGACCACCATCGTGCGGAACTTCCAGCACGTGAATTCGCGACCCCTGAATCCGACCCGACGATGTCCGAAGAGCAACGGACCCGTGCTGGACAGTTTGGCGCACACCGCGACGGCGAGAATGAGTGGAGACGCCAGCAGGGCGATGCCGCACACGGCGGCCACATCGACCGCGCGTTTGGCCGCGCCGCCAACCGGCGTTGAGCGTACGGCGGCGTTGGGGTGATAGATGATTTCCGCGCTCTCGACGGCCGCGGACTCTGCTGCGGCGCTGGCGAGGTGAATATCCGCCAAGAGATCACGCGCCGACGCAGCCGCCTCCGTTCGTAGCGGTTGCTCGTCGTTTTTTTCGATTGAATTTGGATTGTAGGCCACTTGGCCCCCCGTATCCCCAACGCTTCTATAATCTACTCGTTCCGGTGGCAAAACAAGTGGCGGCGTTCAAGAATGCCAAAGCAAAACGACAAATCCAGAGACGATGAGGCAAAAATACTCCAGGCGCCTCTTCAAATATCGGACAGGCACGTCTCCTCGCTAGAGTGACGGTCCAACATAATCGCTCAGGTAGTAGAGACTGTGCTTTCGCTGCGCGCCGTGAGTATGGCGCGGCGATCAGATGTCCAGCCGCGTCAAGTTCGCAGTTTTGTGACGACGGTGATGCACCTCACTCGCGCGCCGGCGGCAAGGCGACGGGACCGCCGGGATAGAAGCCAATTTCCCTGTAGGTGACCGCAGACGGAAGACTCGACCGCTCGCGGTCGAAAAGGGCCGGCTTGCGCCCCTTCAAATGAACGTCAAAGAAATCCCGGCTATACAAATTTATGGCGTTATAAAAATTGATGGGATTGTCCAGGAGCCAAACCCGGGACAAATGCGGCTCCAAAGCAGCATCGCTAAAGCTGGAATGATCGCTCCGCAAGATACGTACGCCCGCACTGCCGGGGCGCGCCGCCAAATGTATCCGTTCGCGGAACTCACGCGCCAACAAACGTGAGGGATAGCGCTCCTGCGGAGATGACGCGTTCAGCGCCGCCGCGTCGGGAACAGGATAATCGCGCGTGAAATCAAGATAAGGCGCGCTAACTTTGCCCAGGAGCGCTTGCCCAAAAAGATCGCCGTCGAGGTTCACAACCGCAGCGATACGTGGATCCAGCGTGGCGGCTTCCGCCGCCGCGGCCCCGCCGATCGAATATCCAAGAAAGCCGACTCGATCAAAATTGACCGAACCCAGCCAGTTTGGCGCGGGGATGCGCCTGGCGCAGGCGCTGAGCCGGTCAAGCGCGGCCAACGCTTTCACTGCCTGCAATCGAACGCGTATATCGTTGAGCGACAAAGTGCGCGCGTATTCTTGGTCCGTGGCGAATGGCCAGTCATGCAGGCGCGCCGCCTCTTCCTCCGGCGTGGCTTCGATCGGAGGATCGAGCCAGACGTCGTTTAGCGCCACAATGATGTAACCGTGGCTCGCTAGATAAGACACCCGCGCCGAATTGTCGTAGCCGGGCCCGCGAAAATGCGGAGCGTAGAGAATCGCGCGCGTTGGATCTTCTTCGCGCGTCAGGGGAAGAGCATCCAGCGCTTCACAGGTCTGCACGTCCCGCTCGCTTTGCTTGGCTGCGGCGGGATACCAAAGCCGTACATAAATTGGGCCCCGATAAGCGTCCGGCGCATCGCGCGGGAGCGTTACTTCCGCGAAGGCGGGTTGATAAGGGCCATTGGGCGCTAGGGGGCGAAGTGCAACCAGTGAGGGCGGAACGGCAAAGCCGATGCACAAAAGCATGGCGATTCCGAACATGGAAAGGCGCAATCGCGGATGGCGCGTGATGAAAGACGGCGGCCGCAGAAGGATGACCGTGCCAATGGCGGCCATAATCGCCGCGGCGAACCAGCCGGAGGCGCCGCTCAGCGCAACGAATATGGCGTCCAGGAAACCGATCATGAAATCTGCTTGGCTGTGGTCTTGCGCGGCAGAAAAGCAGCCCTGCCGTCGATCGCGCCAGAAGACGCAAGCGTGCAGCGTCTTTGCAATAGAAGAGCTACCGGAGATTGTCGGTGGACAGACTATGCCAATATTTTAATTGGCGAAAGTTGTCTGCTGTATCAATTTTCGCCGTTGCGCGAGAGCGGGGGCGGTGATACGCCCGCGCCGCCCGCGCGTAGGTGTTCAGGGTTGAGTGGCCCCATTTGACGGCCCTTGGCGGATAAGAAGGCGTCGCCGCGATGCGGATAGGAATAGTGATCGCGACGACCGGCCGGCGCGATACAGTAGAGCGAACGGCGCCGCTTTGGGCTGCGCAAACCAGCCCGTACGATCGTTTGGTCTTCAGCGTTCCGAGCCCGGAGGACATCGGCCCCCTCGCCGCGGGATTGCCGGGCGCTGAAATAAAATTGTCGCCAAAAGGGCTCACCAAGCAACGGAATTGCGCGCTCGATCACTTGGGATCGGATTGCGACATCGTTCTGTTTGCTGACGATGATTTCGTACCCTCTCACCGCTACATTCAGGCGGTGCGCGATATCATGGCGGCGGAAACCGACATCGTCATCCTGTCGGGATATGTGCTCGCGGACGGGATCAACAGCGAAGGAATCTCCTTCGAGGACGCCGTGAATATCGTTTCAGATCATGAGTCTAAGCCAGTCATCACGCCGCCGGTGATGGACGTCATGCCGCACGCTTATGGTTGCAACATGGCCATTCGCGTGACGGCCCATCCGGAGCTCCGCTTCGACGAACGCCTGCCCTTGTATGGTTGGCTCGAGGATCTGGATTATTCCCGGCGGATCGCCAGCCGCGGCCGCTTGATCAGATGCAGCGCCGTCGCGGGCGTTCACATGGGGACGAAACGCGGCCGTCAATCAGGCTTGAAACTCGGCTATTCGCAGGTCGCCAATCCGCTTTATTTCGTTGGAAAGGGCACCATGCCCTTGAGCGAGGCGGTTACTCAAATCGGCCGCAACGTCGCGGCGAATCTCGTGCGGTGCGTGCATCCCGAACCGTGGGTGGATCGCCTCGGCCGGTTGCATGGCAACATCCTGGCCTTTGGCGACGCGCTATTCGGGCGCATGCGTCCTGAGCGGGTGGAAGAGCTCTGACGGCGCCCGCCTTCACCGCCGCCTGAACGGAATCGCGCTGCTTTGAAGGCGCCTGAAGATACAGCCCGTCGCGTTTGGCGAGCGTCGTTGCCAAGCGCGCCGCGCCGGTGAACATAGGCGCGCGCCGAACAGGCCGGGTCAGGCGCCCCGAAATGCAGGACGCCGACTTGTGCACACGCTTTTGTTTGGGGTTCACCTAATCCTTGCGGTTGCGGCGCTGGCCGGAGTCGATCTCTTGTCGCGCCGCAATCTCCTGCCGGACCTGGCGAAGGCGCCATGGATGCTCGCGCTTCTGTTTGCGGCGGGCGCGGCGTTCGTTTTCGTCATGTTGAGAGCCAGCAGCCCGCCCGCTTACTTTTGGGATTATATCAACGCCTATCATGCGGCCGGCGAAGCCGCGTTGAAACATGACCCGGTGCGGTTACGGGAATTGATGGCCGTGGGCGCTTATGGCGGCTTCGTGAACATCCCCGGCTATGCGTATGCATTTGCACCCTTTGCGCTGATGCCGGCCAAGGCCGCCGCGATCGTGTTCAGCATTCTAGGCGTTCTATGCGTGACCTTCGCCTGGCGCATTTTGGTGCGCCTGGCGCACCTGGAACAGCGCGAGCGCTGGCAATTGGCGATCTTGTTTGTGGTCAGCGGCCCCCTGCTGAACGGCTTCAAGTTCGGAAATCTGAGCTATTTTCTCATTCTCGCTCTGGCGGGGGGATTGGCGCTGCTGCGGGCCAAGCGGCCGGTCTGGGCCGGAATCGTCCTTGGATTGGCGGCCGTGACCAAACCGCCGCTGGCTTTGTTCGGCTTCTTTTTCCTGTTTCGCCGCGACTTCCGCGGACTGGCCGGATTTGCGGCGACAGGCATCGCCGCGGTGGCGTTCTCGCTTCTGGCGTTCGGCTGGGAGACGAACCTGTTTTGGTTCGAAACCAGCGTCCTCAAATACAGTCAGAGCTGGCTGGCGGACTTCTCCGTCCAGTCGATTCCCGCCTTTCTGGAGCGGATCAGCCTGGGCGGCGGTGGAGACTGGGCGCCCAGAGCGCCGTCGCCATTGGAAAAACTCGTCGCTCAGTCGCTTACGGCGATCATAATCGCCATGGCGGCTTATGCGTGCTGGAAGAACGCGGCCAATAGAGAGAGCGATCCGCGAGATCGCCTGACGTTGCAATTCCTCATGGTCGTCACCTTGAGCATCGCCGCGAGCCCGTTGTCCTGGGCGCATTATTATATGTGGCTGCTGGCGCCTGCGGCTTTCTTTCTCGGCTGGCGAGAAGCGCTTTCAAGGCATGAACAGCTTTGGGGCTGGGTTGGAATCGCCTGCATCACGCCGCTCGTGACCTGGACGCCGCCGGAGGCGCGGGCGGCGCTGCCAGCGATCTACACGTCCTTTCTTGCGTCGCATTTCCTTTTTGGCGGCTTGATCTGGTTCGGTCTGATCGCAAGGCGATTGCTCAAGGCCGCCCCTGCTCAAGCGTAGAATCAGGGTTGGCTGGCGGTTGCGCTTTGGGCGACACGTCATGGCGCGCCAGAAACGACAGGATATCGCCGAGAATTGGTGCGTTCGATGCGATGGGCAGTCCACCGAAGGCGTCGCGCGTATCGCTGTGGCTGACGGACGGATACAAGATGGCCTCCGCCTCGCCGCCTTTTTCCCGGACCCTCTTCGCCGCTTCCGGGGAGTTCGACGGTCCGGCCGCGCGATCGTCGGCGCCGACCAACAAAAGCAAAGGCGGAGAGCGTCCGTCGATATGCGCGTAGGGCTCGGTATAGTCTCTGCCTTCACCGAAAATCGCATGCTCGCGGTCTCCATCGAGCGGCATCATGCTGTACGGTCCCGAAAGGCCGATGACGGCTTTCACGTCGTTTTTCGGGTCCAGGCCCTCCGCGTCGAGCCAGCGGCGGTCAACGGCGAGACTGAACACGTTGAAGGCGCCGGAAGAATGCCCCACCAGCACGATCTTGTTGGGATCACCGCCATATTGAGCAATTTTGCGATGCGTCCAGGCGACCGCCGCAGCGTTGTCTTGGAGGAAGAGGGGCCACAGGCCTTCGGGATAAATGCGATAGTCCGGGATCACTGCGACGAAGCCGCGCCGGGCGAGAGATGCGCCGATCCAGGCGCTTTCTTCCTTGCTGCCTGAAGCCCAGGCGCCCCCATATATGTAGACAATAACGGGGGCGTCGCCGTCGCCGGCATTTGGAGAATAGACGTCCAGCGACTGCCGCGGTCCGGCTGCATAGGCGATGTCGCGCGTGATGTTTAAATCGTGCGTCGACCCAATCGATAAATTGTGGTCGATCTCCGGCTCCGGCGTGCGCCTACAGCCTCCGGCGGACATCGCAAAAAAGGCGGTCAGCAGGCAGATCACGGATCGGCGAAGCATCAAATCCCCATTGGGCGGCGCTGAGCATGGCCTGCTCCGTGCACAAATTTATGGGCCGCCGCCACTTAATATTGCCAGCCTGACGCCGGCAATTCACGGACGCTCGCGTTGTCAGCGTGGAATCCGCTCAAAATCGTCAAACGCGCTCAGCTGAATCGACCTCGGGTACGCGCTGCGATAAGGACGACGAGATGTAGCGCGGGGGCGTTGGCGACAAAATGCCGGTGGGGAAAGGAAGACTGAGCGCCATCGGCCACAAGGCGGCCACGGCTTTTTATTGGCTTCTGGCGGCCGCCGTGTTCGGAAGCGGCGCATTGCTCGGCGGATTGGGCGCGAAACTCGCTGCCGCCGGCGGCAGCCTGTTTTATGCCTTGTCCGGCGTCGTCCTGATCGCGTGCGGCGTTCAATTGATGCGAAAGCGCGCATCGGCGACGCATCTGGCGATCCTCAATTTTGCGATGACTTGGGCATGGGCGCTCTGGGAGGTGGGGCTGAACGGCTGGGCCCTTCTGCCGCGCGTCAATCTTGTTTGCATTCTCACTCCGCTGATTTTTCTAAGCGCCATCCAGAGCCGGCTGTACGAGGACTGGCGCAATGCCGCCGCCGTCCGGATGCGCAAGGTCTTTCCGGCGGCCTCCGCAACCTTCGTGGCGATCGTGATTGCGGCGGTGGCGCTTCTGGGATGGCGCGGTGCGCAGGGCGTGCGGCCGGTTGCTGAAATCCAGAAAGCGGCGCCGATCCAGCAACGCACGGACTGGCCATATTTTGGGCAGGACCCCGGTGGGACGAAGTTTTCCTCGCTCCGCGAGATCGATCGGACAAACGCGGGTCAGCTCCGCCAAATCTGGGAACACGTCGAACCCCGCCCGACAGGCGCGGGCGAAACTGTTGCGCGCAAGGATGAAGCGACGCCAATTCAGGCGGATGGGAAACTGTTCGTGTGCCGGCCGGACAACGTCATTCTGGCGCTGGACGCGGAAGACGGGCGCCTGGTCTGGCGTTACGAGCCGCACACGGACCTGACCGGCGTCAAAAGCGCGGTCTGCCGGGGCGTGGCGTATTGGGAATCGCCGTCAAAGACCGGCGCCTGCGCGAAGCGCATTCTCACCGCCACGGTGGACGCGCGTCTGATCGCGCTCGACGCTGATGATGGAAAACCGTGCGCGGATTTCGGCGAAGGCGGAGCGGTCTCGCTCAAGGCCGGCCTGGGCGCGTTTGATCCCGGCCAATATTACGTCACGTCGCCGCCCGCGGTCACGCATGGCGTCGCAATCGTCGGCGGTCTGGTTCAGGACAACGTCGCCAGAAAACTGCCGTCCGGCGTGGTCCGGGCTTTTGACGCGGGCACGGGAAAGCTGATCTGGGCCTGGGACATGGGGCGTGCGGGGAAATCTCGGGCGCCGCTGGCCCCGGACGAAATCTTCACGCCCGGCACGCCAAACGCCTGGTCGATCCTCACTGTCGATGAAAGCCTAGGATTGGTGTTTCTGCCGACAGGAAATGAAACGCCCGATTTTGTTGGAACGGGCCGGCTGGAAGCGTCGGAAAAATATTCCAGCTCGATCGTCGCGCTTGATGCAAAGACCGGGGACGTGCGCTGGTCGTTCCAGTTCGTGCACCACGACCTTTGGGATTATGACGCGTCGGCGCCGCCGGCGCTGTTCGACATGCCGGGCGCCAATGGCCCGATCCCTGCGCTCGCCGCCATCGGCAAGCACGGCGTCTTTTTTGTTCTCGATCGCAGAACGGGCGTGGCCGTTTCCAGCGTGAAGGAGCAGCCGGCGCCGCAGACCGACGTTCCCGGCGAATGGTCCGCGGCGACGCAACCGGACTCGCCGGACATGCCCAAGCTTGCAGGGGCGCCCCTGCGCGAACGCGACATGTGGGGCATCAGCCCCTTCGATCAATTATGGTGCCGGTTGGAATTCCGGAAGCTGCGGTATGACGGCGCGTTCACGCCGCCGTCGCTGCGCGGCTCGATTCAATATCCGGGCCTCGCCGGCGGCGCCGATTGGGGCGGCGTGGCCATTGACGGCGAGCGGAACCTGCTTTTCGCACCATCCTTCAATATGGCGTCCGTCGTGCAGCTCCTGCCGCGCGACGCCGCGGCGAAAGGCGCGAAATTCTCGGACGAGCAGGCCGGCACGCCTTTTCTGGCGAATGTGAACTGGTTCATCACGCGGCTGGGCGTGCCATGCCAGCAGCCGCCTTACGGTATGCTGAATGCGATCGATCTGCGCACGAAGACGCTGGCCTGGAGCATTCCACTCGGCACGGCGGAGGAACTCGGGCCGCGTGGGATCGCCTCGCATCTGCCCTTCACCATCGGCGCCGCGCCCATGATCGGCGGCCCCATCGCGACCGCCGGCGACGTCGTCTTTATCGGCGCGACGGGAGACAGGCGGCTGCGGGCGATCGACAGCCTGACGGGACGCGTTCTGTGGTCGCAGAAACTGCCGCAGGGCAATCAGGCCACCCCGATCACCTATCGGGCGCCGCGCTCTGGCCGGCAGATGGTCGTAATGGTCTCCGGCTCTTACGGCCGGCTAAACGACACGGCGATCCTGCCGACCCATATCATCGCCTATGCTTTGCCGGAGAAGACGCGATGACGAAACAGGCGTCATGGACGGCAAATAGCTGGAATCAGGCGAAAGCGGATGACGAACGCCGCCGCGGCGTGATTGTGAACGGAGAGAAGAATACGGAGCTTCACGCATGGCGCGGTTGAGCGTCTTCGCCAAAGGCAATGTCGATGTGCACGATTCCCTGCATTCGTGCGTCATTGGCGGCCAATTGCACTGGAACGGGATCAACGACATCCTGCGCAAGCGGCATCCAGGCACGCTCATCCGCCTGAAGCATGAAACCTTCGTCCGGTCGGACGCGCTGCTCGCGGCTGACGGCCAGGTTCCGGCGGAGCTGGCGAACCGGGATCTGCCTTTGGGGTCCTATCCGGCGCCCATGCAATTCAGCACGGCGCTCTTCGACTTCAAGGCCGACGTCTATGTGCTGTCGATCATGCCCGACGTCGCGACGTGTCCTCTGAAACACAAACAGACCGGCTTCATGTTCTATCCGAACGACGTGACGGCATGGCCGGCGGCCGACCGCGAATGGCTGCGGAGCGAGTTCGAATCCTTGCCGCTGATGGATGTGCAGACCTCGATCGAAAACATCGAGCGCATCATCAACAAAATCCGCGAGACTTCCGAGGCGCCGATCCTGATCTACAATATGTCGCCGATCGTGCCGGGGCCGATCGTGCATTGTCTGGCCGGGCTTGGTGAAACTTTTGCAACGCGCATCCGGCGGTTCAATCTTGCGCTGGCGGAATTGTCCGAACGAACGGGGATTTCCATCGTGGACGTGGATGAGATTCTCGCGCGGGCCGGGGCGGATTCGCTCAAGGTGGACGCGATGCACCTGGCGCCCGAGGCCTATCGGCTCATCGCCGAGGAAGTCGTGCGCGTGCTGGAAGACCTGTACATTCTGGAACCACCGGCGGATTGAGGCGCGGAAGCGGACCATGAGCACCTACACGCGCGCGCCCGGCTACAAACCCAAAACCGATGAGCGGTTTCGCGCCGCGCCAGAGGCGGAGATCGTCGATCTGTTGTTGCTGGTCAGCGGCGTGTTCGACTTGGAGGCCAAGGGCCGCGCCGCCGCTGAGGAAACCGTGAAAGCGGCGATCGAGCGCTGGATCGGCGCGGGCCTGGGTTACCGCGCGGCGCCGGGCGGCGGACGCCTGTTCGATCCGGCGGAAGTGATCAACTTCATGAAATGGCGCGGCGTCGCGGGCGAGGATTCCTATTGGCGCGAGCATTTCGTTCAGACGCACCGCGATTTTGTCGACGAGTTCAAAGGCCGTGCGCGGACCCCGCGCCGCTTCGACTTTACATTCCGGCGGGCCTTCGATTTGTCGGGGTTTGAGGAGGGCGCGAACCTGCGCCTGCGCATGCCGGTTCCGCTGACCGAGCCCTATTTGCGTGAACTGCGCAGCGATTTCGCGGTCCCGGAGGAATGGCGTGACGCCGCGGCCGTCCGGGACAATTATGTCGAGCTGCGCTTAAAGAAGGGCGCTGAGCCAAGCCTGACGCTCGGCGCCGAATACGCGTTCACCGCCGGGTTCCAGTCGCCGGACGCTTTGACCGATCGCGAGCGCGAAACCTATCTGAAAAAGTCCGAAGGCTTCATCCGCGTCACGCAGCGCATCGAGGCGCTGGCGGCGGAACTCGACGCGGGCGACCCGCGCGCTACTCTGGCGGCCATCTGGGATTACATGATGAATGCGCTGTATTCCGGCATGGTGCGGTATGCGCATATCCCGCCGGAGGCGCCGGGCGATTTTGTACTCGAACACGGCTGGTACGATTGCCAATTGGGCGCGGCGCTGTTCGCATCGCTCTGCCGGGCGCGGGGTGTTCCGGCGCGGCTGATCAATGGCCATCTCCTGTATCGAACGCAGCCGATCAGCCATTATTGGGCGGAAGCGTGGATCGACGGCGAGGGCTGGCTGCCCTTCGACGTCATTGCCTGGGATTTGTCGATGGCGGGCGAGGATCTGGAGTGGCGCGATCTATTCGCCGGCGCGATCGACTACCGTTTTGTGACGCAGTGCTTTCCAACGGCTTTTACCGGTCCAATGAGCGTCCGGTTTCCGCCGGCCTGGCATATGCTGCAAAAACGGGCGGGCGCGGGCGTGGAAATCACCTATCAGGACGTCGACACGGGGGCGATCCTGTATCAGGACTATGCGGAAGCGCGGGATCGCGGCGCAGGTTAGACGAGCCGTTTTTCCGCACCACACACGCAACAAGAGATTCTATTCGTATACGTCGAGACAAGAGACGCTGAATTGTGCAGCAGGCGCTCAACCGGCCCGTCATGCGCACACAATATTGAATCCGTCTCGGTCGCGAGCTAGAGCACTGATACAGAATTGCCGCGCGGGCTTGGGGTTTTGCATGATCTATGAGTTCAAGTTGCCGTCGATCGTGGCCCAGATGACGGGCGCCACCATCGAATGTCTGCACGCCAAGCCAGGCGAAGCCTTGAAGATGGGCAGCAAATTGTTCGACGTCAGCGTCGACCTCTCGAGCGCCTTCGCCCAGGAATGCCCGCCGATATCATTCTTTAGGGTTGTGATGCGCGAGCCGGGCTATCTCAGGAAAATCGAACTCACGCCCGGCCAGTTCTGCAAGTTGGATGAAGTGATGGCGGTGTTCAGCACCACGCCCGACGAAGACTTGAGTGCGCCCGCCGCGCGTCCGGTCCGCACCACCGTCGCCGGCATCGTGCACCATGACGGCATGTATACGGGGAGCGTCCGCTAATGGGCCTCGACATTCGCCTCGGACCATTGCGGGCGGATGGCTTCAACATCATGCGTTCGGGCGTGCGCTGGCTGTGCGAGCCGGGCCAGTATTGCCGTCCGAACCAGATTTTCGCGTATTGCAATCTGACGCTGGAGCCGACGGGCGGCCGCCTCGCCGGTCCGTCGCCGTTCGCCGAAGAGCTGGAGCTGCAGATCGGCATCGCATCGCGCGTCGGCGGCCGGGTCTTTGCGAACGCCGAAGCCGCGCGCGGCGGCTATCTCAGCATCCGCTCCGTCGATCTGTGGGACCCCGACTACGTCGTTGCGACCTTCGAGCCCGAGGACGGCGCGGGCATTTCTGACGCTTCTTCGCGCGCACGTCTCCTGGCGCTGGCCGGCCGGCGCATGACCGATCTGGCCGATACGCATTCCGGCCTTTTGCCCGGATGGCATGCACGCAGCCGCGGCTGGTGGTGCGATGAAGGCGAAACGCCGCTGACATTGCTGGCGCTTGGCGTGTGCGACGTCACCGGCGTGATGCTGGGCGAGGAATGCGCGTTCTTCGAAATGTTCGAAAGCGTGCCGCAAGCCGCGCAAATGGTCGTGGTGCCTGATCATCCTCTGGCGCCGGCTGTGCCGGTTTTGCTGGATCAATTGCGCCGCACGCCCGCGCAATTCGATGCGCTGTCCGAAGACCTGCAGAGTTTCTTTGCGCGCCCGAACGTCAAGCCCACGCCGAACGATCTTTCGTTTGCGGGCATCATGCTGTCGATGATGCAGCGCAATCCGATCCGCGAGAATTACAGTGTCTTCACGCCGCGCGGGTTGTTGAGTCTCGGCCCGGCGGACGCGGTTTTGCTGTCGCTCGCCGTCGAGCCGACCTCGATCCTGCGGCACAAGAAGCTCGGCTGTCACGTGCATATCATGCGCCACCACCAGACGGCGGCGGGTCCGGCCATGCGCGCATGGCTGTCGGAAGCGTTCGAGCCGGTGAAGCGGTCGATCAGCGACATCAAGCGCGACTACGAAACCATGATCGACTCCATCGCGCGCACCACAGGCGGCCGGGTCATCGTGCTCAACCGCATGTCGACGTCCGGCCACGAAGACATTTCCAACTACATGGCGTTCGACGCGCCGATGAGCGACACGCTCACCTACATCTCCGCCAAGGAAACCAATCTGATGCTGGAAGACATCGCGGCGGAGCGCGAAATCTACATCATCGACGTTGACGCAATCGCGGCGGACGTCGGCGGGGCGGAGCACCTGCCCGACGGCATCCATCAGAGCGGCGAAATGCAGACCCTGTTGCGGCAGGAATTGCGCGCGGCGCTCGACCAGATCGGCCAGAGCGCGGCGCGGACCGCAGCGGTCAGATAACGTCGAATTCGATTTTCAGATCGGAAAAGTCGTCGCCTTCGGGCAGCGGCTCGTCGGGCGTGTCGCTGAAAATCGCCAACACCAGACCGATGGCGCACCAATCGCCCGGCTCGGCGTTCACCTTGCGCAGAAAGCCGGGTTGCCCGGCGCGCGCCTCGACAACCGCTTTGTGCGTCTCCAGTTCGACGATCAGGTCCCCCGCCTGAAACTCGGCGCCCGGCTCGCCATGCCATTCCATGACGCGAATTTCTTCGACGCCGGGCACAGCCGCGGGCACCAGCAATTTATAGATCATTCCCCACACTCCATCTGGACGTTTCTTCGCAACGTCACCGCGACACTAATTCCCGGATCGCCTGCGCCACGCGTTGCGGATCGGGCAGGCAGGCGGGTTCCAGGACAGGATTCGAAGACACCGGTGCGGGCACGGCGCCGATACGCACCCAGGGGCGCGGGCCAATGCGCTCAAACACACGGGCCATAACCTCCACGCCGACGCCGGTCGTGGTCTGGCCTTCCTCAAGCGTCGCCAGGCGGCCGGTCTTTTCAACCGAACGCACCACCGTGCCCACATCCATCGGGGCGAGGCTGCGCAAATCGACGACTTCGCAAGATATGCCTTCCTCGGCGAGCAGCTCCGCCGCCTGCAGCGCCACGCGCGTGATGAAGCCGTGCACGCTGATCGTGACGTCGGCCCCCTCGCGCCGCACGATCGCTTCGCCGAACGGAATTGCAAATTCCTCCACCGGCACTTCACCCGGCGTCGGGAACAGCTTTTTGTGGTCGATGAACACAACGGGACCGTCGCAACGCAGCGCCGTCTTCATCAGGCCATAGGCGTCGGCGGGCGTGGACGGCGCGACGACCTTCAGGCCCGGCACGCTCATCAGCCAGGCTTCAATGCATTGGGAATGCGCTACGCCCTGGCCCGCGGCGCCCGCCGTCGTCTTCACGACCAGCGGCGCCGTCAATCGGCCATTGGTCTTGTAGCGGAGCTTCGCGGCGTAATTGATCAGCGGATCGAAGCCGAGCATCAGGAAGTCCATATAGGTGATGCTCACCAGCGGGCGATAGCCGAAGGCCGCCGCGCCCGCGCCAATCCCGATGCTGGCGTTTTCCGAAACCGGCGTATCGCGCACGCGCTCCGGCCCGAATTCGGTGAAGATTCCATCGAACTCCCGATAGGAGCCGCCGAACGAGCCGACGTCCTGACCCATCAGCAGGATGCGCGGATCGGCGCGCATTTCCTCGCGCACGGCGCGCGCGATCGCTTCGCGGAAAAAAATCTTCTTTGTGGCGGGCGGATTACTCGACATGGTCGAGCACTCCGGCCGGATCTGGGTACGGCGAGGCGTCGGCGAAGGCGAGCGCGGCCGCTGCGCCATCCGCCGCTTCCTTCTCCAGCGCCGCGAAGTCATCGACGCTCAGGTTCAGGCGCGCCGCGATCTTCTTGATGGGGCAGAATTCCCGCAACGCCGCCAGTTCAGCACGCGAGCGTGTTTCGCGCGCGGTGGTGGAGTGCGAGCGCAACCGGATGGAGATGCATTCGACGAAAGCCGGCCCGGCGCCGTTTCGCACGTGATCGACCGCCTCCTTCATCGCCGCTGCGACCGCTTCCACGTCGAGGCCGTCCACGGTCTTTGACAACAATCCGAAGGTTGCGCCTAGGTCGGAGAGTTTTTTCGGCGCCAGCGCGTCTGTGCGCGCCACCGACACCGACAATTGGTTGTTGTTGCAGACGAACAGCAGCGGCAGCTTCCAGTTCGCCGCCATGTTCAGGGTTTCATGCAGCGCGCCCGCGCCGCAGGCGCCGTCGCCGAACATGATGACGACCACGCCGCCGTCTTTTTCCATCTGCTTGGCGAGCGCGATGCCCGCCGCGATGCTGATATTGCCGCCGACCACGGCGTGTGCGCCGAAGAAGCCAGCGGACGGTTCCGAGAAATGCCCGCGTCCCGCGCGGCCTCCATTAAAGCCCGCAACCTTGCCCAGCAATTCCGCCATCATGCCGCCGGGATCGACGCCGCGCGCCAGAGCCGGCCCGATCGAACGGCCGCCCGTCAGCAATTGATCGCGTTCATCCAGAACGGAGGCCAGGCCGACCGCGACCGCTTCTTCGCCCGAGGACAGCAACTGGAATCCGTGATCCTTGCGTTCGGACAGCGCCGTCTCAAACGCGCGAATGCGCATCATGGCGCGCAGGGATTCATGCAGGTCAATTACCGTGGACATGCTCATCTCTGCGGCTGACGCTGACGGAAGAGGCGGGACACGCCCTGCGCCAATAGAATCACGCTTTCTTTGGCGCCGCGATTGCGGATCGCCTGGTTGAGGCGATGAAAGGCTTCCTGCGGACCGATGCGGCCGTTCAGCACCTGTCGCACCAGCCAGCCCACGTGATTTTCCTGCACGGTGTCGGTGACCGTGGCCGCCATCTGCCGGCGCCGGCCCTGGCCCATGGCCACGACGTCGGACAATTTGATGTCGGTCGCCAGACCGGCGGCGGGTTTGTGCGCCTCAAGAAATGCGCGCGCGGAATCCTGGATTTCAAAGGAGGCGAGGGCGTCCAGGGCGTTGGCGGCGACGCAGGTCGCGATCGCGTTGGCGGCGTGATCCACGACGACGGCGCCGCCGAGGCGATAATCGGTCTGCAGCCGGCGGCCGCCGATGTCCGCGAGTATCCGGTCAAGGTCGATCACGAAGCAGCCATACTCACGCGACATTTCCGCCGCCAGCAAGTTCAACCGGCGGATGCGCAGCAATCGCCGCTGGGCGTCTTCCTCCGAGGGCGGAACATGGCGCAGGATCGTGCAAAGGAAGACCGGATCGCCCGCTCCGCTCAACGCTTCGCAGGTCTGACGCAATTGCGCTTCCGCTTCAGACCAGAGCGTATCCAGCTGATCCAGCGCCGGGATCAGCGAGACGATTGTGATCGCGCCGTCGGCGGGCGCGTCCTGAAGGGCGGCGGCCTCCGGCGCAACGCTGATTTCGGCGCGCCAATCTTCGGTTGAGGCTTGCTTCAGCGCATCACACAGCAGGAGTCCCGCGCGGCCGACGATCGCCTGCTCCTGGGGCGGGACGGCGGCGCGAATCCTGATCGTGTGCGCTTCGCTCATGCGCTCTCCAGCGCGTAGCGCATGTGGGCTGCGCGCACGGCGTCCCGTCCGAGGATGCCCTTGCAGCGTTCAGCTGCGGCGGCGAGGTCGGCCAGGGAATGCAGCCGCGCCGCTTCGGGCAGGGTCGTCGATTCGCTGAGGCTGTCCCACAGGACCGCCATCAAGGCGACTTCGGGCAGCGGGTGTTCGGCGTAAAAGATGTTTTCCCACTCCGGCTCGTGCAGCGGGTCGCGCCAGCCGCTTCGGTGAGTCATGTGGTACGTGCGGCCGGTGCAGCCGGCCATGCGCAGACCATTCGCACACAGACGAAGCGCCAATTCACGATGCTCGTTGATCGTGATGGCGGGATGAAAGCCGCCGCTGGACAGAAAGGCCTCGCGCGACAGCGACTGATTGGAGCCGGACGCCGCGCACCACAGCACGGGATTGTCCGGCTCGGACATCAGCGCGTCCATTTCCATCTCGAACAATTTGCGCGGACCGAAGCCGGGATAGATGCCGCCCTGCCCGCGCTTGTCGACTGCGGGAAAGTCGGTGCGGATCTGTTCCCGAGTGACGCGGTTCCGCGCCAGTTCGTTTGCGCTCATGCGGGCGACGCGGGCTTCCTCGCCCGGCATCGGCGTGCCGGTTTCGGGGTCCTGGAACGACCGTGTGCAGCGCAGATGATAGGTTTCGCCCCGCACCACAAGATGGGGCGCGCGCCGGTGCTGCTCCATATGGCGCTCGACAAGGTCCGGTGCGGCCAGCGTGTCGCCGTCGAGGAAGATGACGATCTCGCCCGACGCCAGATTGGCCCCGGCGTTCGCGGCGCCGGAGCGGCCGGCGGGTTTGTCATGATGGATCGGTGCGAGATCCATCGCGCCCTGCATTTCAGCGATGACGGCGCGCGTGTGATCGGACGAGCCGTCATTGACGACGACGACCTGCGCCGGCTCCGTCTGATGCGCGAGGGACGTCAGCGTCAGACGCAGCCGATCCGCTTCATCTTTCGATCTGATCACCACGCTGGCGCGCATTGTTCCCCCGAACATTCTTGGATCGAACTCTTTTAAAGCTGCGTAGGGGCAGAGATTGAACAGCGATTGCGCAAAGCGCGCCGCCAGCTGCTCACTTCCCGTCGGCAATGCTCAAGCGCGTGCGATCTCGCAAAAAAATCCATCGCCCAAGCACCCGAAAGGTTAATCCGTGAGCAGGGCAATGGGTAGAGCTTTCACCCAATATTCATGCAGCGATACTCGCGGTACGGGTGTACGTGACCAGAAAATTGGCGCTCTGAAAGCCAGGCGACAATTAACGGAGCGCCTGGCGGCGTTCCGCGCCTCGGATTGCATGGAATTATTCTTGGTAGGGACGATTACCGCTGCCGGGCGCCATCACATTTGTGTGCGGGCGCTGCGGTGCGTTTCTGCATCCCGCGCCGTGGGCGGCTGACCGCATTAGGGTTGCGGCAGGATGCTCCGGCGCCTCTGCGATTGAGTGGAGGCCCTGTTGAGGCGCCGTCGTCCAATGGAGTCCGGAAAAGTGGGATGGTGGAGCCGAGGGGAATCGAACCCCTGACCTCTACAATGCCATTGTAGCGCTCTCCCAACTGAGCTACGGCCCCGGACCATTCTGTAGACCGGTTTGGGGGCCGGTCATTTTGAGGCGCGGAACATAGTGTCGGTTCCGCGATCGATCAAGCGGCTATTCTATGGCCGCCGCGCCTTGAGGTGAAGGCCTTACAGGTCTTCGTCTTTTTCGCCGATATCCCCGATTTCCTCTTCGAATTCGTCGTCATCGTCTTCGAGGAACGGAACGGAATCGTCGTCTTCAGCGTCTTCGACTTCGACGTCGGCTTCCGAGAAACCTTCGCCCAGATCCTCTTCCTCACCGGCGACGGTATCGTCGTCGTCGTCGATCAGCGTGCCTTCCGGCGCGTCGTCGGCGACTTCCTCAAGCTCCGCCGCCTCGACTTCTTCGTCGTCAGGCGCCGCCGCTTCTTCGTTCTCCGGCGCCTCTTCGTCGTCAGTGGCCGGGTCATAGGCGCCGGCGCGGGTGGCCTTCACGCGGCGGGTGCGAAAGACCTCGTCGCCTGGGTCAAAGGTGAACGCGCATTTAGGGCACACCGCCGGGCGGCGGGTCAGGTCATAAAACTTGGCTCCGCATTGCGGGCAGGTTTGTTTTTCGCCGACATCAATCTTGGGCACGGGCTATCCGACGATCCATGTGAATGGGCGCGACCGCTTGCCACGTTCGCAGCGCCCTGTCAAAACCCCGCGAACCCAAAATGACGATTTCAGCCAATCCTATCGCCGCCGCGGCGGCGCCCTTCTCGTCCAAGTCCTCTTCGGGCCTGCGCGGCGTAGCCGCTGCGCCGGGCGACAAGTCGGTGTCGCACCGGGCTTTGCTGCTGGGCGGGATGGCAGAAGGCGAGACGGCGATCACCGGCCTGCTGGAAAGCGACGATGTTCTGAACACCGCCAAGGCGGTGGCGGCCCTGGGCGCGGAGGTGACGCATCTCGGGCCGGGCGCCTGGCGGGTGCGGGGCGTCGGGGCCAGGGGCTTCTCAAGTCCGGCCCAGACCCTGGATTTCGGCAATTCCGGCACCGGCTCGCGCCTCGCCATGGGCGTGGTCGCCGGCTATCCGATCGCGGCGACGTTCGATGGGGATTCCTCATTGCGCGGCCGGCCTATGGAGCGCGTTCTGGCCCCGCTGCGCCTGATGGGCGCCGAGGCGGAGACCGCGCCGGGCGGCAAGCTGCCGCTGACGTTGCGCGGCCGGAAAGCCTTGAAAGCCATTGAGTTTGCGCCGCCCCAGGCTTCCGCCCAGGTGAAATCCGCGATCCTTTTGGCCGGCCTGCATGCGGACGGGGTCACGCTGGTGGATGAAAGCCACGCCACGCGCGACCACTCTGAAAACATGCTGCGCGGCTTCGGCGCGCGCGTGGAGACCGAGGCGCTTGGACTGCGCAGGCTGGTCCGGATTTGGGGCGGGGCGCAGCTGAAGGGCCAGACCATCGCCACGCCCGGAGATCCCTCCTCGGCGGCGTTTCTGGTGGCGGCCGCCTTGTTGATCCCGGGCTCTGACGTCCGGGTGACCGGCGTGATGCTGAACCCGACGCGCACCGGCTTGTTCGAGACCCTGAAGGACATGGGCGCGGATCTGACGATCGAAAACGTCCGCTCTGAAGGCGGCGAGCCTGCGGGCGATCTGGTCGTCCGCCATTCGGCGCTCAAGGGCGTCACCGTGCCGCCCGAGCGCGCGCCGTCGATGATCGACGAATATCCGATCCTGTCGGTGATCGCCAGCTTCGCCGAGGGCGAGACGCGGATGTTGGGCGTGCACGAATTGCGGGTGAAGGAAAGCGACCGCATCGCGTTGTCGATGGATGTGCTGCGGGCGGCGGGCGTGACCTGCGCCGACGGTCCGGACGAATTGATCGTGCAGGGAAAGGGCGCCGGGGGCGTCGAGGGCTGGGGCGTCAAGGACGCGCTGCCCACGCACGGCGATCACCGCATCGCGATGTCGGGCCTGGTCCTGGGGCTGGCCAGCAAGAAGGGCGCGCGCGTCGCCGAGGCGGACATGATCGCCACCTCGTTCCCGGATTTTTTCGACCGCATGGAGAGCCTGGGGGCGGTTTTCGCTGAAAGGCCGGGCGTTTGAGCGCCCCGCTCGTTATCGCTATCGACGGGCCGACGGCCTCGGGCAAAGGCACGATCGCCCGCCGTCTGGCCGCGATCTTCGGTCTGCCCTATCTGGACACCGGCTCGCTTTACCGGGCTGTGGCCTTGGCTAGGCTGGAGGCTGGCGGGGCGCTGGAGGACGAACAGGCCGCTGAATTGGCTGCGGCGACGCTCGATCCCGAGGCCATCGATCCCAATAAAATTCGCTCGGCCGAGGCCGGCGCGGCGGCTTCGGTCGTCGCGGCCATGCCAAAGGTCCGGACGGCGCTGTTGAAGCTGCAGCGGGATTTCGCCGCGGCCCCCGGCGGCGCGGTGCTCGACGGCCGGGACATCGCCACCGTGATCTGCCCGGAAGCGCCGGTTAAGATCTATGTGACGGCCAGCGAGGACGAGCGCACCCGCCGCCGTCTGAACGAGCTGAACGCCGCGGGCGGCGCGTTTTCCTTCGATCAAGTCCTGGCGCAGGTCCGGGCCCGGGACGACAGGGACCAGAACCGGGCCGTCGCCCCCGCCATGCGGGCCCCTGACGCGCACTTGCTCGACACCACCCTTCTCGATATAGAAGCCGCCGTCGAACAGGCGCGCGCGATCGTTGAAAAGGCGATGGCGCGCTAGGGCTTTTAGGCCCCTTCTTCGGCAATCGATCTTGTCGGGCGTCTGCCCGGCCCATGGTGGGCCGGAACGGACGCCAAGACCGCCGGACACAACCGGCTGGCCCTAACGACACAATTTGGAGACGTTATTAATGGCTGATGCAGCCCCGCGCCGCGAGGATTTCGCGGAACTTCTGGAAGCCAGCTTCCACTCCCGCAATATTCAAGAAGGCAAGGTTCTCACCGCCCGCGTGGCCGGGATCGAGAACGACTTCGTCATCGTCGATGTCGGCCTGAAGACGGAAGGGCGCATTCCGCTGCGCGAATTCTCCGCCGACAATCGCCAGCTGAAAGTGGGCGACGACGTTGAGGTTTATCTGGACCGCATTGAAAACGCTTTGGGCGACGCGGTCATCTCTCGTGAAAAGGCGCGCCGCGAAGAAGCCTGGACGCGCCTTGAAAAGTCTTTCGCCGCGAACGAGCCGGTCAACGGCACGATCGTCGGGCGCGTGAAGGGCGGCTTCACCGTCGACCTCGGCGGCGCCTCGGCCTTCCTGCCGGGCTCGCAGATCGACATCCGTCCGGTGCGCGACGTCGCCCCGCTGATGCACGTCGAACAGCCCTTCTCGATCCTGAAAATGGACCGTCCGCGCGGCAATATCGTGGTGTCCCGCCGCGCCGTGCTGGAAGAATCCCGCGCCGAACAGCGCGCCGAAATCGTCGGCCAGCTGCAGGAAGGCGAAATCCGCGAAGGCGTGGTCAAGAACATCACCGATTACGGTGCGTTCGTGGACCTCGGCGGCATCGACGGCCTGCTGCACGTCACCGACATGAGCTACAAGCGCGTGAACCACCCTTCGGAAGTGATCGCCATCGGCGACACGGTGAAGGTGCAGATC
>CAYNCS010000003.1:0-3424 GCA_964395875.1 uncultured Caulobacteraceae bacterium
GCTCAGCATGATTAGAGATTTTCCTTGTCAGCGGAGCGCCGTCCACACATGGGATTTGGTCAGCGTCGCGTCCGTCAAAAGCTCGCGCGGATTCGCATAGCGCGCGGAGGGACTAGTGGAAGCCCCCTGCGCCGCTTGCAAGTCTTTGGCTCGATCCGCGCCAGATTGGTTCAGGGACATGATTTCCTCCGTCAGACTATATTTCGATCGTTGCGCCCGCCCTCGCACGTCCCGGGTGCGCAGGACGAACGAACTTGCGCCACAGTACGACGGCGGTCGATACGAAGACGCTGGCGCTTACAGCGACAGTCGCGAATACCGGCAACACCAACGTCAGAAGAAGAAGAAGAATGAACACTACGCCCACAAGGGCGCCCGCTCCACCGCACACGACCGCCGCAACAATATTGACGATCCGCTCGATGCGCACTGGCTTCTGTTCCGAACACGACAACGCGCCGGCGTTTGCAACTAGCCCACCCTTCGAGGCTACCAAAACGTCACCAAGCTGCACTGGCCCCTCCTCCTGCGCGCTTCAGAAAACGTTCGGAATTCCGCGCCTGATAAGAAACGCTTCGACATAATTCCGGTTCCACGTGCGGCGATTTCGTTCCGCACGCGCAAACGGCGGGGCGGCCCGAGGAACCCGCACGAATGTCGCCGGTTGCTTGGAAGCGGGCAGCGATCAAAGCGATCCGCGCACACTTCTCGGGAGCCTTGAGATGCAGTCCGTCGTTGTCGCCGTATTCGCCATAGGCGCCGCCATCGGATCCGGCGCGGCGATAATGCAATATTCCTATCACGACATGATGGACGCTCTTGAGCGCGGCGAGAACCCGGCGCCCGCAGCGTCCATTCTGAACACTGGCCGTGACGACGAACGCGCATGCCAACCCGTGCGCTTTCGGGTCTATTTCCCAAAGGGCTCCACGGAATTGAATGAAGCCGGAAAAGTGCTAGTTTCCCAGGCGATAGACAATGTCGCCGATTGCGGCGGCGTAACCATCTTGCTTGGCGCGCCGGATCGGCAACTCACTTCCGAAGCGCAGCGCTTCACCGCCTCGGAGCGCAGTGCCGCCCTGTTGGCGGAACTGCAAATCAGCGGTCTGGAAGGCCGCGTTTTCGTAGCTCGCGAAAAGGACGTTTTCAGCGGCCCCGGCGTTTATATTGATCCCGTAGCCGCTGGCGCCCCCGATTACATTGCAGTCGCTATTGAACCCCAACACACCACCCAGACGGAATACACCCGGCCAGAGTTTCAGACCTAAAGGCCAGCACGCCTCTTTGCGAACGGATTCGCTGGAGATCCCCAGCAAAGGCCGCGGCGCTGCCCTATCCCAACGCGCGATCCCCGCCAAAACCACGGCCAGTCACGGCGTGCAGAACTGCTCGGCACATAGCCAGGAGCGACCGATCCCTGACAGGATTCTCCGCGATATATTCCTGGAGGGCCTGTAGAGCGCTGGTCCAGATGGCGCGGTAGGCGCGGCGCTCGCTTTCGGAATGAAAACCACGTTGGCGAACCTCGACCTGCGTCGTGTCGCCTTTGTCGTTAAAGGTGACGGTCACGATCGAGGGCGCAGCAATATCGACAAGGTCCTCGCTCGCAATGCTGAAGCTCAGACGGCTAGGCGCGTCATGCTCATAAACAACGCCGCCAAACCAAGTCCGCATCCGCCGGCGCAAACTCCTGACGCGAACGGACCAGTCCCCACCGCGGCGCAGGTTACGGAACGCAGGCGCAACGAAAAACTCTTCGCCGCCGATCCATTCTTTGAGACGGCGGCCATCGCTCCATGCGGCGAAAACGCGGTCAGACCCGCCTGCGCAAGACACGTGCAAAACGAGATCCTCGGAGAGGTTGGCGCGAAATTCGGGGATGCCGCGGTTACCCATTGGTTCAACAAGCGCTGGCTCAATTCAGGACGATTCGAGCCGTTAACGAGACCAGGTAGCCTAAGTTCCATCCTAACTGTGATTTCAGCCATGCGACGAATAGGGCCTGCATCCGCGCACCGGAGCGCCGGAACGAAACGCCGCACTTGGAGGTTTTAGCGACATCAGCATCAGGAGAATTGCCAATGCCTACACCATCGGGTCACACCAGCGCTATTCGGGCAAAGAAAGTCATCGGTTCCGGCGTGAAGGACGCTTCGGGATCGCACATCGGTAAGATCGAAGACATCGTGCTCGACAAGATGTCGGACAACGTGATGTTTGCGGTCGTCGGCTTTGGCGGGATGTTGGGTATGGGCGAAAAGTTTCATCCCATTCCGTGGTCGACTTTGTCCTACGAGCCATCGCAGGATTGTTACGTCCTAAACGCTACGAAGGACGAACTGGAGAACGCGCCGGCAGACACGATCGACCAATTGACCCGCGCGGATGGCGCCGCGTTCCGTGATCGCGCCTACAAGCATTTTGGCGTTCAGCCGTATTGGAGCGCCTAATCCGAGCGCACTTGAAAGCAAACGCGAGGAGAAATCCTCGCGTTTTTCTGTGCGCGCTTTTAACGAAGGAGGATCATATTAGCAGCTCATCGGCCGCCCAGCTGCATTTTCACAGTCAAACCAGCGAAGTCCTCGGAGTGGGAAACGCTCTCCGCCCCAAAGCGCTGGGAATATTCGCGACTGACATAAGCCAATCCAACCGACGTCTGCCCCGTTCGATAGGCAACGCCGATTGACGCCTGTCCGGGCGTCACCTCTGTACGCGATAGAGAGGCGTCTTCCAGACCTCCTCCAAGCTTCCAGGAGACAACTGTGCGCCTTGAGGTGGCGTAAAACATCACGCCATCCTTTTCGCCGTTCGCGAGCGTTTCAGCAGCTTGAACTGCGTTCAGTATCTGCTTTTCACTTTGCCAGGCTCCCGGTAGTTCGTCGCTCAAACGCCTGTCGGGATTTGACTCAGGAAATTGGCGCGACAATTCCCCATTTTCGATACGGCCCGACAGGAGAGGCGAGGAATCCGCAGGTACGTCTTTGAACGCCGTTTGCGCTAACGCTGGCGTGCTCAGCAAACAAAAGATTGTCAGCGCAATATCCTTGCTCATGCCCCTCGCCATTCTTTGCAGGCTCGCGGTTCCTGATAAGAACCGTGACGCTAGGTCCGGGTTCCGGAAGCTCGGCGTAACGCAGAGACATTTTGGCGCTTAAGAGCCGGCGCAAAAAAGCCGGCGGGATCGAATCCGCGCCGGCCGGTTTGAAGGGTCTATGAACGTCCGTTCAGGGCTGCGTCTTCGCGTTGCCGTCAGCCGCATCGGCAGCGGCATCAGGAAGATCAGTGCGTTCTTTTCCAGTCGCATTGTCGATGCTTTCACCAGCGCGTTCCACTGGCCCATCGCCCAGATTTTTTGACCCCTGCGTGCCTTCTTCAATTGCGGAGTCGATGTTCTCACCCGTTTTCTCAGCGCTGCCCTTGGGGC
>CAYNCS010000003.1:3434-53098 GCA_964395875.1 uncultured Caulobacteraceae bacterium
CGCCCCTAGAGCAACGACCGCAACTGCAAGTAAAATCGCTCGAGTCACAAATTCTCTCCTTTTTGTTGGACGCGCGCCCAGCGCGAAACGCAGCCTCCCTGAGCAGGGCTCGTCCCCGCCGCATTAGCGGAAAGCTCCGGGCGCCCTGCACATTTCAAAGCGACGCCGCCTGGAAGATCTACTTCCGGCATCCTCCACCAGCTTATTTCTTTATATCGGCCTTGGTTTCATCGGCAGCGGTGGAGATGCCCTGGCCAGCGGAAGAAATATCCTTGCCTGCGCCCGATACGGTCTCGCAGGCGGCGGTCAAGGCCAAAGCAAGAAGGGCGATCGCAGGCGCGACGACGCTGCGTAGCTTTCTCTGAGTCATGTCGAGCTCCCATATTAATCCGAAATCGGATCAAGACGACAACACACTCGACGCGCCCGCGTTCCCTGTTTCTTACGCGGCCTGTTGAGAACTCTCGAAGAACAGCGCCTGGCTAACGGCCGCTTGGACCGTTTCCTCCAGATACGGCTTGGTGATCAGGAACGTCGGCTCGGGACGCTCGCCCGTGAGCAAGCGATCCGGAAATGCAGTGATGAAAATCACCGGAACCGATGTCCCCGTCAGAATCTCCGAAACCGCATCGATCCCCGATGATCCGTCCGCCAGCTGAATGTCAGCAAGGATAAGATCCGGCTTCTGCCTGGCGGCCACTGCGACGGCCATTCTGGCGGTGTCCGCCGCGCCGACGACTTCATGTCCCAGACGCGTGACGATGTCATGCAGGTCCATGGCGATCAGGGTCTCATCTTCAATGATGAGAACGCGGGCCTTCGTCTGACGCGCAATCTCCTCGCGGGCTGCGGCGACCAGATTGTTCAGTTCGGACAAGGGACGCCCGATTATATTGCTCGCCTCCTCGTTCGAAAATCCCTCGACCGTCGTGAGAAGCAGGGCCTGCCGCGACAGCGGAGACAGCGCGCCCAATCGCTCCTGAACCTTGGCTTCAAGCGTTCCGGCAGGCGCGTCCGAAAGTTTCGCCGTGGAACTCGCCCAGATGGTATGGAAAATTCTGTATAGGGCCACCCGGGGCGGTAAGGTCTTGTCGAGCGACGCGGGAAACTCGATCAAGGATTCCAACGTCGCGGCGACATATGCGTCTCCGCTCTTCTGTGACCCCGTTAACGCTCGCGCATACCGTCTTAGCAGCGGCAAATGTGACGCCACGACTTTGGCAATGCTCATGTTTTTGATCCTCGTTGGACGCGCTATCGGACCCAATCTCTGGCTGGCCCCGGAGCAAACATTACTAATTCTTAGACATTGGAACTTTTCGGGCCTGAATTGGTTCCGTCCGATGGAACAATATACGCGCCGCCGAGTTCCGTTTTGAACGTGCGACGCCGCTAAAAGGATGAGAAAGCGCCGATGAACCGCCGCCCCGAAGATACAATGGAAGGCGCAACGACGAGAAAAATACCCCTTCAAGGTGGCGAAACTGCGTCTCCGTCCGGCGACCGCGCAGAATTCCAGCCCGCTGGCGATGGCGGCGACGATCCCATCACCCGCAACCTTAAGCGCGTCTATGAAGACATCGCGTCCGAACCATTGCCTGAAAACCTGCTGAAGCTGCTGGAGCGCCTGGACGAAGCGGGGAACAAGAATGGCTGACCCAAAAGCAGCGGCGGTCTCCGAATCCGAAATCCTCAAGAAAGATCTGATCGCGTTGATGCCCGCCTTACGGGCCTATGCGCGGTCGCTTTGCCCAAACCAGTCCACCGCCGACGATATGGTGCAGGAAGCGCTGGTGAAGGCGCTGGACAACCTTCACCGCTTCGAAATCGGCACCAGTTTGCGCGCCTGGGTGTTCACCATCCTGCGCAACACGTATTACACGGCGCTCCGCAAATCGCGCCGCGAAGTCGAGGACGCGGACGGCGCGCACGCAGCGCGCCTCTGCGAACGGCCGAGCCAGGACGGCGTCGTCGACCTGGAGGATTTCAAACGCGCTTTCCAGCAATTGAGCGACGATCACCGGGAAGTTCTCATGCTGATCGGAGCTGCTGGATTATCCTATGAAGAAGTCGCAGACATTTGTCAGTGCGCGATCGGCACCGTAAAAAGCAGGGTCAACAGAGCGAGAGCAAAGCTCGGCGAGGCGCTTGGATTGCAGCCCGAAGATTTTATTGTTGATCCTGACAGGGGCAGTTTGCCGCCCGGCGTGCTGACGGGGTCTTGGTAAGGCAACTTTTTTCAATTCCGGATTCAACAACGTTTCGACTCCCTACGATTTGGCCGGAACAGATTTCTCTGAGCTCCATCCGAGGCCGGCTGGCGCTCGTCCTCGCTGTCGTCTTCCTGCCCACGGGTCTGCTTGCGCTGCAGGCGGGCCTGACAGCCTTCGCCGCGAAGCGGGAAAGCCTTCAGCAAGCAGCAGGCGTGAAAGAGCTCGCCGCAGTGTCACCGTTTCGCGAGGAAGCCGCCCAGCTTCGCGAAGTCGCGCGCGTATTGTCTACCCAAGCCCACGAACTCGGCGGCAATCCTCCAAAGTGCGACGCAACCCTGAAGGACATGAGCAAGGAGTTCTCCGAGTTAGCCGCCCTTACAATCCTGAACGCCGACGGCACCATTCGATGCTCCAACATCGATCGGGCGCGTGGTCGCCCGACGCATGCGGGCGACATGATCGCCCGCGCAACGCAGACGCCGGACGCAGTGACCGACTTCGTATCAAATCCAACCGTCGGCGCAGAATCCGTGATCGGCGCGGTCCAACGTGCGAATGACGATCGCTCGGGGCCATCCTTTTTTTCCGGCGTCACCCGCCCTGTTACGCCGATGCTCCAGCGCATCATCGGGGCGACTGGAAACCGGTCGGGATTTGCAGCGCTTGCCGGGACGGACGGAGAACTGCGGCTCGCCGTCGGCGACCGTTTGAACCTGAAGCAGGAAACCGGCTTGGAGACTATGCTCCAGACTACGCCCGATGCTATCGATCGCGACGCATTCCCCATCGGCCCTTATTGGGCGGTCGCCAGTCGCGTCTCACCCGAAGGCTTAATGGTCATTCGGGGCTGGCGCCCGGCGCCTTTGAACGCGGGCGACGTATTCGCCGTTTCATGGGCGCTCGCGGCGCCGTTGTCCGTTTGGGCCCTGGCAATTGTGCTCACGTGGTTCGCAATTGAAGTGTACGTTACCCGGCCGCTTTCCATCGTTGAAAAAATCGCCCGTGCCTACGCGCGCGGAGTTGACGCCGATGCGGCCGAACAATTGCTTCGCAACGCGCCGATAGAGATCAAAAGCCTGCGTCGGACCCTGGCCGCGCTTACAAAAACGCTGAGGACGCGTGAGGCGCGCATCGTTGAAGCGCTGGATGAAGAGCGCGCCCTGCTTCTGGAAGTGAACCATCGCGTTAAAAACAATTTACAGATGATCGCCAGCATTCTTTCGATTCAGGCGCGATCGTCGGTCCAGCCCGACGAAGCCAAGGGTCTTCTGCGCGCTCGCGAACGCGTTCAGCTGCTGGCCATCGCTTACACGAAAATCTACGAATCCGGAGAAGTGCGCGATATCGCGCTGGATGAAATCGCCGGCAGTGTAGCGCGCACACTTCTGGCCGAGCGCGCCTTTCTCTCACAAAAAGTAAACTTGCACGTGAATACGCAGCCGATCCGTGGCTCCGTCGATAGGGCGGTTCCGTTCGCGTTCGTGGTGGGTGAGTGCGTCTCGATCCTCTTGGACCGCGTGCCTCGCGATGAAACCAGCGACATCCACATCGCGATCGGGCTTAGCGCGATGAAAAATGTTCAATTGTCCGCATCATCACCCCAGGTCTCGACGATCGATCATGCATCCGGCGATCTGCGCCTTCTTAACGCCTTCGCCTCTCAACTGCGCGGTGAACTCACCTTTGCGACGGAAGGGGGCGTTCAGCTGGAATTTCCAAGCGTCGAGCGCTCCGACAAGACGTAGGGCGCGCAAAAAAAGGCGGCGAATGCATCGCCGCCTTCAGAACGCTGCAGAATTGCTTCGCCTTAGCGCCGTGAGGTCACCAGGAGCGCAAACAATGCGCCCACGCCCGCGGCAACGCCAAGCGCCAATCCTGGCGTCCTGCGCACCTGACCACGCGTAGCTGCAATCGCCTTGGAAGCCTTCTCCTCCACGCGCGCCTTCACGTCGGCCGCACCGACCTTGGCGCGTTGGCCAATGACGCCGGCGATGTTCTTGCCTTCTTCCGCCAGCGACCCAACACCCTTGTTTATAGTGTCCAGAGATTCCTGCACGTTCCGCTTGGTCCGAATACCAGCTCCAGTATCGTCGGATGTTTCTGTCAGCATTAGATGCTCCGTATCGGTCAGGAAAAGCACTGCAAACTTTGCTGGAGAAACGCCTTGACGCAAAGAGGGTTCCGCAGGGTCGTCAAAGCGCTCCGCCTTTTGCTTCCCGCCGCTTCCTTGGAACCCGCACTTCGCTGAACGCGTTACCAGATCAACAAGCCGAGGCTAGCTCTCACTCAGTCGGCCGAAGCGATGATCTTGGAATATCTTGCTGAGAGGCGAACATGTTATACTGGGCGGTAGTGTTTTTCATCGTGGCGCTGGTCGCAGGAGTCCTGGGATTTGGCGGCATCGCCGCGGCATCCGCAGGAATCGCGAAAATTCTTTTCTTCGTGTTCCTGGTTCTGTTCATCATCAGCGCGGTGGCCGGAGCTTTGCGCGGGCAAAAGCCGCTATAAATTGCGCTTCCCAACTGTTACGAGCCGTAGCCGCGCCTGCGCGGCGTCAGCTTGTTGCGCCCAGACGAATGAAAGTTTCTGTGCCGCAAATGGCGCCTGCGCCCTAAAGTCCTCGCTCGACGGCCGCCAGCCGTCATGTATTGTACTTCGTTTGAAGCGAGGTTTTGTTGGTCCGGATCTCATCTGAAATGTCGCCGGAAAATTCTTCGAGCGATAAAGCCTCTCTCGTCGCCAATGGCCACTTCGCCGCCATAGTGAGGTCGTCGAGCGACGCGATCGCAAGCAAGACGACAAGCGGCGTCGTTCTCAGTTGGAATGCCGCAGCCGAACGCATGTTCGGCCACGCATCCGATGAGATAATTGGAAAATCAATTCGCGTATTGATCCCAGCCGATCGCCAGCAAGAGGAAGACGAAATACTGGCAAGTATCGCGTTGGGCGTGGAGGTGAAAAACTTCGAAACCATCCGGCTTCGCAAGGATGGCACGATGTTCCCCGTGTCCGTCACGGTGTCGCCCATTCACGATGCGGAAGGACGAATTATCGCTGCGTCCAAGATTGTTCGAGACATCACTGAAAACGTCGAAAACCTGAGAAAGCTGCGCGAGAGCGAAGATCGATTTCGCGCCATTGCAGACAACATCGCGCAGCTTGCATGGATGACTGACGCGGACGGAAACGTCACCTGGTACAATCAGCGCTGGTACGAATACACAGGCCTTTCATTTGAGGACATGAACCATTCGGAATGGCGCTCCGTTCATCACCCCGATCACATCAACGGAGTCATAGAACGCATATCCCAACACTGGAGATCTGGCGAACCGTGGGAGGACATCTTTCCCTTACGCAGCGCAAGCGGCGAATACCGCTGGTTCCTGTCGCGCGCTTTGCCTATCAGGGACCACGACGGCGCTATCATCCGCTGGTTTGGCTCGAACACCGACATCACAGAGCAGAAGGAGCGCGAAGAATTTGTGCGCCTGCTGCTTGCGGAGGTAAATCACCGTTCGAAAAACATGATGACGCTCGTCCAGGCGATCGCTCGCCAAGCCGCCCGGCCGGAAGACAAAGTCTATGTCGACCGGCTGTTGTCGCGTCTTCAGTCGCTGAGTGCAAGTCAGGACGCCCTGATTCACAGCGGCTGGCGGGGGACCGACGTGGAAACGCTGATCAAGTTTCAGTTGGCCCATTTCGGCGATATAATTGGTTCACGGATTTTTTTGCGTGGTCCTGCGGTCGCTCTGTCCTCCTCAGCGGCGCAAATTCTGGGCATGGCCATCCACGAACTGGCCACCAACGCCGCAAAATATGGCTCCCTCTCCAATGACAGGGGACGAATACTTATCAAATGGCGTCTGCTCGACGAGGGAGAGGAAGCACGCTTTGCCATAGAGTGGCGCGAAGAGAACGGGCCGGAGGTTCAACCGCCCACCATCAATGGTTTTGGAGCGTCCGTGCTCGGCAAAATCGCTCAGGTCTCCCTCCATGCGGACGTAAACACCGACTACGCGCAATCCGGTTTGATATGGACCCTGATTTGCAAGGACGGACGGGCCCTGCAACGGGATGAACCGGGTTACGACATCGACATTTAGCGGCAGCGTTCCGCCAAAAAACGGCGCAGCGGAACCTTTGCGCCGCAAAGGCATTTAAGCTCAGCTGGAACCTGGATTCGGAGTTATTCCCGCGCTGAGGAGTTCTATGTCGCTTGCAACGCCGCAAACCGCACGCGCCAAACAAGACGCAAGAACAGGAAAGTCGATCAGCGCCCGATTCGCCGCTTTCGCCGGAAAGGTGTCGAAGATCGCGGGCCGCCCGTATGTTTTCATTTTTTGCCTGGGCGCCGTATTGCTCTGGGCCGCCTCAGGTCCCATAGCGGGCTTTTCCGACACATGGCAGTTGATCATCAACACGTCGACCACGATCATCACCTTCTTGATGGTCTTCCTCATCCAGAATTCGCAGAACAGAGACAACGCGGCGATCCAGGCCAAGCTCGATGAGCTGATCCGCACAGGCAACAGCGAAAATCGCTTTATCGGCATCGAGCATCTTTCAGACGAAGAGCTCGAAGCGATTCTCGAAGAGGTCGAGCAATACGCAAACGATCTGCACCGGGAACAACGCAGGCGCGGCGAGCTTTAGCTTGTGGCCTCTCGACAAGGACAAAAACGTGCTCGACCTCCTTCAATATTACGGCGCCGCGGCCGCAACGATTGCAGCTTTGATCGTAGCGCTCAATCTGGGAAGGCTCTGGAACGGCGCCGCGATGATCGTATTCATCACCAGCTCCATCGCGCTTATCACATGGGGCTTCCTGCAACCCGACAGCAAGGGGATCGGCTGGCAGAACGTAGCGCTGCTTTTGATCAATTCCGTGGGCGCCTACCGGTATCTGATTCACGACGCGCACAAGCGGAAGAAAACGGCCCCGCGCGCGCGGCCCCGTTCGCCCGCCGCCGCGCAATCCCACGTTTAGGCGAGCTTGCTGGAGCGCCCCGCCCAAAAGGGTTCGCGCAGCGCACGCTTCAGGATCTTGTTGGCCGGCGTCAGCGGGAACGGCTCGGTGCGGAAAGTCACGCTGCGCGGCACTTTGAATCCAGCCAATTCCGTGCGCGCAAAAGCGATCAGTTCTTCCTCGCTCGCCGCTGCGCCCTCACGCAAAATTACGATGGCGTGAACCTGCTCGACCCATTTCTCGTGCGGGATGCCAACCACCACGCAGCCATGCACGGCGGGGTGCCGGGCGATGACGTTTTCCACCTCAACGGAATACACGTTCTCGCCACCGGAAATGATCATGTCCTTGATGCGGTCGACCACATAGACGAAGCCGTTCTCGTCCATCCGCCCGCCGTCGCCCGTATGCATCCAGCCATTACGCAGCGCCTTTTCGGTTTCTTCCGGCCGCCGCCAATAGCCCAGCATCACGCTTTCGCCGCGGGCGATGATCTCGCCGACTTCGCCGCGCGGAAGCTCGTTGTCGTTGTCGTCGACGATCTTGAGCTCCATCCCGTAACACGCGCGTCCGGCGGCGCGATGGCGTCCGGCTTCGCGGCCCGCCCCGATCAGATGGCGGTGATGCAGGGCCGCGATCTGCGGCGACAATTCAGTCATCCCGTAGGCCTGCACAAATTCAGCCTGCGGCAATGCGGCGAGGGCGCGGCTCAGCAGCACCTCCGTGATGGGGCTTGCCCCATACACGACCGTTTTAAGGGAGCTCAGATCCGTTCTGCCGAAATTCGGATGATCGATAACCATTTGAATCATGGTCGGCACCAACAGCGAAGTGGTCGCCTTATGTTCTTCGATCGCGCGCAATGCCGCCGTGGCGTCGAAAGCTGGCAGCACGATGGAGGTGCCAGCGGCGGCAAGCATGGAGATCAGGGGCCAAGTGCCGGAGGCGTGGTAATAAGGCGCAGCCACGAGATAAGTGTCGTCCTCGCGCCAATACCCCTCACGCTGCGCAACAGTGGCGCCGCTGAGAACATTGCGGTGACTGAGCATTACGCCTTTGGAAAAGCCGGTCGTGCCGCCAGTGTAGAAAATGCCATACAAGTCATCACCGGTCATGCCCGCGTCCGCGATCGGCGCGGCATCCAATAAATCGTCAAAATGCGGCAGGTCCGGAACGCGCGCTTGCGTCATTGCGATCAGCCGTATGTCCGGACGCGTCTCACACAGCGTCCGGCCCATGGCCATCATATGCTCATCGACGAACAGAACGCGTGGTTCGCAATCGTCGAGCGCGAAAGCGAGTTCGACTTCGCTCCAGCGCCAGTTGAGGGGCACAACAACGCCACCGGCCCAGGGAACGCAGTGAAACAACTCGGAATAGCGGGCGTTGTTATGCCCTAACATCGCCACGCGTTCGCCTTTGGTCACGCCCAGCGCGGCAAGGCCGCCCGCAATGCGCGGAGCGCGCTGTCCAAACTCAGCCCAGGTGAAGGTCTGATCGCCAAAGCGAAGCGCAATGCGTTTGGGCGCGATCTGCGCAGCCCGCATCAATGCCGAACTCAAGCCCATCAGGCACGCCTCCCGCCCATCCGTCCGGCTTCAGACGCGCCAGATATGGGCGCGAGGCCGGTTCATTTGTGTGGGCCGCGGCATCGGCTTAGGAGGCGTTGGAACGCGCGAAAACTTGCTACCCCACGCTTCGCGCATGCAACGGACCCACTCTTGACGCTATGATGAACCGCATTCATTATAGTGTCAATCTGCGCGGCGTTAGACCCAGTGCAAGGCGCTTGCATCCGCGCGTCAGGCGCCGCACGAACTTCTACAAACAACGGCGCGACGCTGCGCTCAAATCCTAGGGACGTTCCTATGTCGCATGGCTTTCGCCTTCTTGAGGAAGACGAGTTCACCCACACGCCGGGACCGGAAAGCAATTTCAACGAAAGCGCCTACGGGAACGCCTTCGACGACAAGACGGGCATTGGCGGCTGGGCCCGCGTCGGCAATCGGGTGAACGAGCAGTACGCCGAAAAGTCGGTGGTGCTGTATCTGCCGAACGGTCAGGTCGCCTGTTCTTTCGGCCGCCCCGCCATCAGCAAGAACGACAAGTGGGACGCCGAGGGTCTGCAGATCCAGACACTCACGCCCTTCAAGCACCAGCGCATCACCTATCAGGGTGAAGTGCAGCTGTTCGACGATTGCTCGGTGCTGCGCGACCCGAAGACCGCATTCTCGAAGGCGCCGCGCGCCAAAGCGGATGTGTTGTGGGATTTCAAATCCGACAATCCGCTGCACGGCGGCCAGCCGCTGACAGAAGATCAGCAAACCATGTACGGCCGCAACTTCTCGCGGAACCACTTCAATCAGCACGCCGCCGTCACCGGCCACATCCGCATTGGCGATACCGAATACCCGATGGCGGGCCATGGCTGGCGCGACCATTCCTGGGGCCCGCGCCACTGGAGCCATCTCTACATCTATCGCCTGTTCCTCGCGACCTTCGACGACAAGAACGGCCTCATGCTTCTGAAGATCTTCGCGCCGGACGGCTCAGCCCGCAGCGCCGGCGCGTTTCTGATCGATGGCGTATATCATGAGGTCATGGACATCAGCGTCATGACCGAATGGAACAGCGCGCTGGAGCCCGTCACCGCCAAGGTCGCCGTGCGCACGGCGGCTCAATCGCATCTGGTGGAAGTCGAGAGCGTCACCACGGCGCCGCTGCGCAATCGCCGCCAGGAAAACGGCGAGACGCTGCATACGCAGATCCTCGAGACGCACGTCAAATATCGCTGGAACGGTCTCGAGGCGTACGGCATGTCCGAATATATCGACCGCCTTGTCGGCGACCGCCCAGCGGGACCGCCTGTATGAGCGATCCCCTTCTCGAAGCCGCCATTAAGCGGCGTTTTGGCGCAGATGCGCGCATCGAGAATTTCGAAGTGGCGACCTTGGGCGGGTCGAGCCGCACCTTGTTGTTCGATTTGGTCGATGGCGCTTCGCGCCGCCGCCTGGTGTCGCGTCAGGAATCCTATCAGGCGGCCGACTCGCCGTTTCTGTCGGTCGATCATCAATTCCGCGCCATGCGCACGGCGTTCGAACTTGGCCTTCCCGTGCCCGAGCCCGTTTTCCAATACGAGCCCGCCGACGAGATGGGGCAGGGTTTCGTCACCGCCTTCGTCGCGGGCGACACGATGCCCAAGCGCATCCAGGCGGAAGTAGAGAAAAACGGCCAGTCGGAAGCGCTGGTGCGCAATTTCGGCGCGCTGCTCGCCAAGCTGCATGCACTGCCGACGCGGCCATTCGGCTTCCTGGCGTCCCGTCCGGATAGCGTGGATGCGTTGAACGCGCAGCGCGACCGTTACGACCGTTACGGACAGATCCGCCCCGCCATCGAGTTCGGTCTGCGCTGGCTGGAGCGCCGCCGCCCGCCTAAGGGCAGCGCACCCACGCTGCTGCACGGCGATTACCGCCTCGGCAATTTCATGATCAAGGACGGCGCCGTGGCGGGCCTCCTCGACTGGGAATGTTCGCATCTGGGCGATCCGGTCGAGGATATCGGCTGGCTGTTCCTGCGCTCGTGGCGCTTTGGCAAAAACAATCTGGAAGTCGCCGGCCTCACGAATCGCAAGATTTTCATCGACGCCTATGTCGACGCCGGCGGCGCCGAGCCAGACCCGGACAGCATTCTGTGGTGGCAGGCCTTCGGCTTCGTGCGCTGGGCCGTGCTCAATCTCATGCAGGCGGACGGGCATGTGCGCGGCGACCGGCGCGGCCTGGTCTTCGCCGCCTGCGGCCGCAACACGGCGCTGGTGGAATACGATCTGATGATGCTGCTCACGGGACGGAACGCATGACGACGCCCTTCCCCACCATGGACGATCTGCTGCTGACCGTGCGGGACTTCCTGAACGACATCCGCGGCGAGCTCTCGCCCGAACGCCGCTATCAGGCGCAGGTCGCGGCCTTCCTGCTCGATGTCGCACGGCGCGAACACAGTGCGACGCCACCGGCGAACGCCATTACCGATCTCACCGCATTCCGCGACGCCATCCGCGCCGGCAAGTTCGACGCCGAGGAATCCGAACTCGCCGAAAAGCTGCTGCATCTTTCCGCAGCGGAAATGCAAATCGTCCGGCCCGATCTTCTGGCCGCCAATCCACCGACAGGCAAAGCATCATGAGCAATCGCATCGAATTTTCGATCAAGGACAGCGTCGCGAAGATCGTTTTCAATGCGCCGGAGCGGCGGAACGCAATCGATCTGGAATTTCTGCAGGCTTGGCTCGACTGCGCCAAAGCCTGTGCGGCGGAACCGGCTCTGCAGCTCATCCAGATTGAAGCGCGCGGCGACATCTTCAGCGTCGGCGGCGACATTGCGGCTTTCGTGTCGAACGCGGACGATCCCGATCCGTACATCCCGCGCTGCATCAAGCTGTTTCACGACGGCATCGACATCCTGCAAAAGGTCAACGCACCGATCCTTCTGGCGCTGCAGGGCGCAGCCGGCGGCGGCGCGTTCAGCCTTGTCTGTGGCGCGGACATCGTCATCGCCAGCCGTTCCGCGAAACTGGCCAGCGGCTATACGAAGATCGGCCTGACGCCCGACGGCGGTCTGACTTACTTCCTGACGAAACTGGTCGGCCAGCGCCGCACCTTCGAGATCATCGCACTGAACCGGCCGATTGGCGCGGACGAAGCCAAGACCCTCGGCCTCGTCACCGAAGTCGTTGAGCCGTCGGAGCTCGACGCGGCTGTCGCCAAGGTAGCGAAAGAACTGGCGAGCGCCCCCGCCGGCGTGCTCGGCGATGTGAAGCGCCTTCTGATCAACGCGCAGGACGCCACCCTGCGTGAGCAACTGGATCTGGAAGGCGAGATCATGGGCGGCCGCGCGGCCCTTGACGACTCCCGCGCCCGCCAGCGCGCCTTCTTCGAGAAGAGCAGGAAATAAAGCTTCCAGCCGGCCGTGAGGCTTACCGGCTTTATTGACTTTCATGCCCCCCGGCGTGAAGCTGCGCACCAATTAAAGCGCATAATAACAATGGGGAGGCGACATGCCCGTTTCGATCGAAAGCCTGCGCTCGGCCTTGGCCAGCAGCGGCCCGCCGCTGTTCTTCCCCGACCCGGAAGTGCCGGCAATTTTCAATTTTGACCAGGGCCTCGCCGCGCCGGAAACCTTCCCGCGCGAAGACCTTGTGCGCATCGCCAAAAAAGTAATCGAGCGCGACGGCCCGGAGGTGCTCGATTATTTCGATCCGAAAACCGGTTATGAAGAACTCGTTTTCGGCTATCGCGGTCTGCGTCAGCAAATCGCGGCGCGCATCAACCGCACACAGAGCGTTTCAATCGATCCGCTCGGCGTGATCCTCACCTCCGGCTCGGTCCAGGGCATCGCGCTGGCGGTGAAGGGCTATCTGAACAAGGGCGACGTGGTGATCGCCGAGGCGGCCTCATTCCCCTACGCGCTGCGCTTCATGGACATGGCGGGCGCGGAATTGCGCACCGTGCCCGTCGACGCGGACGGTATGGATGTCGACGCTGTCGAGAAATTGCTGGCGAGCGTGAAGGCTGAAGGGAAGACCGTGAAAATGGTCTACACAATCCCGACCTTCCAGACGCCGACCGCCACCGAGATGTCGCTGCCGCGCCGCAAGAAGCTGGTCGAGCTTGCTGGCAAGCACGGCTTCGTCATTCTCGAAGACAATGTCTATGGCGATCTGCGCTTTGCGGGCGAGCCGCTGCCGACGCTGCTCGAACTCGACAAATCCGGACTCGTGCTTCAATGCGGCAGTTTCTCCAAGATCGTAGCCCCGGCGCTGCGTCTGGGCTGGATCGCAGGCTCCGTGCCCGGCATCGGCGCGCTCGCAGCCGTGCGGCAGGATCTGGGCGTCGGCCAATGGCTGGCGCGCGTGATGACCGAATATCTCGCCGACGGTTTGCTCGATCCGCACATCGTCAACGCGAACAAGGTCTATAAGTCGAAGGCGAACACCGCCGTGCAGGCCATGCGCAAATATTGCGGCGAATTCGTATCCTTCACCGAACCGCAGGGGTCGTTTTATCTCTGGGTGGAGATCGACGACCGCGTGGATTGGACGACCGCTGCGAAGCTGGCGGAGAAGGAAGGCATCTTCTTCCGGCCCGGCGAACGCTTCATGGGCGATACGGGCGGACGGCAATTCCTGCGCCTCGCTTATAGCCATGTCAGCGAAGACATCATCGAAAAGGGCATCGCCACTTTGGGCGGCATCCTGAAACGCTGCGCCAAAGCGGCGGCCTGAGGAACAGAGCATGAGCAACGCCCCAAAGCGCTTCGATCCGCCCGGCGCGAAATTCACCGGCATGAGCCAGGCCATCCGCACCGGCGAGTTCGTCACGGTGTCCGGCCAGGTCGCGCTGAAAGGCGGTAAGGTCGTTGGCGTCGGAGATCCGAAAGCGCAGGCCCAGCAATGCTTCAAGAACATCAATGCGGCGCTGGCCGAAGCCGGCGCAACGCTTTCTGACGTGATCAATCTGCGCTGTTATCTGGTCGGTTCGGACTCCTATGCGGGCTATGGCGCTGTGAAGAACGAGCTGTTCAAGGACAATCCGCCCTGCTCCACCGCCGTGATCATTTCCGGTCTGCTGCTGCCGGATCTGCTGATGGAAGTTGAAGCCGTCGCCTGGAAACCTGAGTAAGCGCGCAAACCAGATTTACGAGGGCATGATGGCCAATCTGCAACCACATCAGCAAGCAATGCTCGATACCGCCACGAAGACAGGCTACGGCCTGTGGTCCGGCGTCGAGTGCACCGAAGTCGGCGAAGGCGTCGGCCGCATCGCCTTCAAGCCACGCGCGGAAATGCTGACGCCCTGGGGCACGCTGAATGGCGGCGTTGTGACCAGCCTTGTCGAAGTGCCGTCCTTCATCGCACTGCTGACGACGATCGGTGAAAACGATCTGCCGGTGACCAACGACATCTTCCTGCAGCATATGCGACCGCTGCCCGGCGATTGCGTCTACGAGATGGTGGGCAAGCTCATTCGCCGCGGCAAAACCATGGCCTGGACGGAAGTCGCCGTGAACGCCAATGGCGCTACAGTCAGCATCGCGCGCATCACCAAGACGATCGCAAAAAAAGGCTGAGGCCTTTTACTTTCTGTCCTGCCAGACGACCTGTGCGTTCGTGAATTCGCGGAAACCGAAATGGAAGAGCTCGCGGCCATAGCCGCTCTTCTTCGTGCCGCCGATGGGCGTACGCGGATCGGACGCTGAGAAGCCATTGATGAAAACGCCGCCGACTTCGAGCTTGCGCGCCATCGCCTTGGCCAGCGCCACATCCTTCGTCCAGATCGCCGCCGATAGACCGAAGGCGCTGTCATTCGCCAGCTTCAGCGCGTCCTCAGTATCCTTCGCGACGATGATCGAGGCGACAGGGCCGAACAGCTCCTCACGGAACGGCGTCATGCCAGGCTTTACGCCGGTGAGAATCGTCGGCGCATAAAAGCTCGCTTCCGCAGGCCCAGTCGGGGCGCCGCCGAGGACAAGCGTTGCGCCTTCTTCAACCGACCGCTGCACCTGACGATCCAGTTCGTCGCGCAGATCGCGCCGCGCCATCGGCCCTATATAAGTGTCTTCCTGTAGCGGATCACCGATCTTCAGCGCCTTCACCTTCTCCACGAAGCGGTGAGTGAATTCCTCCACGATCGGCGCCTCGACAATCGTGCGTTTGGCTGCAATGCAGACCTGACCGGTATTCTGAAAGCGCGATTCCACCGCCGCCGTGACCGCCGCATCGAGATCGGCGTCTTTCAAGACGATAAAAGGATCCGAACCGCCCAATTCCAGCACGGACTTCTTGATGTTGCGGCCGGCCTCCGCCGCGACGGCGGAGCCTGCGCGGACGCTCCCCGTCAGGGTGACGGCGGCGATGCGATCGTCAGCGATGGTCGCCGGTGAATCGTCCTGATGGATATTGAGCACGCTGAATGCGCCCTTCGGCGCGCCGGCCGCTTCGAACGCTTCCTGCACATGGTACGCCGACGCCACGCAATTGGGCGCATGCTTCAGCGCCGCGCCATTGCCCGCCAGCATGATCGGCACGGCGGCGCGCATCGCCTGCCACAAGGGAAAATTCCACGGCATGATGAGGTACACCACGCCGATGGGCAGATAAGACACGTACGCCTTCTGCCCTTCGACTTCGGTCAGTTCATCCGCGACGTAGGCCGGGCCATGATCGGCGCTCCATTCGCAGAGCTTGGCGCACTTCTCGACCTCCGCGCGCGACATCTTGATGGGCTTGCCCATCTCTTCGGTCATGGTGCGGGCGAAGCGCTCAAGATGCTCGCGAAAATATGCGGCGACGCCCCGCAGCACGGCGGCGCGGTTCTCAACTGGAAGGTCGCGCCATTGCCTGAACCCGGCGACCGCCTGATCCAGCACGGCGTTGCGCTCGGATTCACTGAGCCACGGATAGGTCTTACCGGGCTGTCCTGTCGCGGGATTGATCGCGGTCGCGCCGCCTGTCCGCACGGACTCTACCATTTCAATCTCCTTAGGCGCTCCTGGCCGCTTTCAAACTCTCGATCGCTTTCAGCACCAGCGGGTTCAAGCCTTCGCCGCCGGACTCCACGTGGGCATATATGGCGTCGCGCATGCGCGGATCCCAGAACTTCGCGAGGTGATCGGCGACGCCGGCGATCGCGTCCCTCTCGCCCTGCGCATGAAAGAAGGCGCCAATCTGGTTCGCCATGTAAACGAGCTTTTCGACATTCATGACGCACCGCCCATACCTAACCTCTCGGGAAAGGTGAAAACCTCCAGGCCATCCCGCCGCACGATTCCAGCGACGCAGATGCCCGCGCGCTCCGCAGTGCGCAGCGCCAGACCTGTGGGCGCAGACACAGCCGCGACGATCGGCGCGCCCATCATCGCGGCTTTCTGCACGAGTTCGACGGACAGGCGGCTGGTCATCAGCACCGCGCCCTCCGCTGCTGAAACCTGCGCGCGCGCCAAGGCCCCGGCGAGCTTGTCCAGCGCGTTATGCCGCCCAAGATCCTCGCGCACCGTCACAGCGCCATTACGCAAGTTCAGGAAAGCCGCCGCATGCACCGCGCGGACGCGCCCGTTCAATGGCTGCAATGCCTCCAGCGCGCTTATGGCCTCGACTATGCGCGCGGCCGACGTCCGCATTTCTGAGGCGACGCGGGGCGACGGGCGCAGCGCTTCGGCGATGGAATCCACCCCGCACAAACCGCATCCGGCCGGCCCGATGCGAAAACGCCGCCGTTCCGCCAGATCGCGCCGGCGCGCGTCGACGAGCCACATCCGCAGCTCCAGGCCCTCGCCAGCCTCCACGACATCAAAACTGCGAACATCGTCGAGCGTTTCGATCAGCCCCTCATTCAGCGCAAAGCCATACGCAAAGTCCTGCAAATCGCCGGGCGAGCCCATCATCACGGCTTCGGTTCCGCCGTCGATCACCAGCGCCAGCGCCGTTTCTTCCGGAATATCGCGCGTCGCCGCGCCGTCTTTGTCCGGCCAGAAGATACGCGGCGCCGCGGTGTATAGCGGCCGCGCGTTCATTCGGTCGCCTCGATTCCATCCTTGGCGATGCGGCGGCTGCGGCGCGCGAGATCCTCGTAATTTTCCTGCCAGTCCGTCGGCCCATTCGACGGCGACACCTGCACCGCCGTGACTTTGTATTCCGGGCAGTTCGTGGCCCAGTCGGAATAATCCGTAGTCACCACGTTCGCCTGAGTCGAAGGGTGGTGGAACGTTGTGTAGACGACGCCGGGCGAGACGCGTTCGGTCACGTGCGCGCGCAAACTTGTTTCGCCCGCGCGGCTCGCCAGCTTCACCCAATCGCCATCCTTCACGCCGCGCACTTCCGCGTCATGGGGATGGATTTCCAGAAGATCCTCTTCGTGCCACGCCACATTCGCCGTGCGCCGCGTCTGCGCGCCGACGTTGTACTGGCTGAGGATGCGGCCCGTGGTGAGCAGCAGCGGAAAGCGCGGACCGGTTTTTTCATCCGTCGCAAGATACTCGGTGATGACGAACTTGCCCTTGCCGCGCGCGAAGCCGCCGATATGCATAACCGGCGTGCCCTCCGGGGCTTTGGCGTTGCAGGGCCATTGCACCGAGCCCAATTCCTCCAGGCGCTTGTAGGAGACGCCCGCAAAAGACGGCGTCGCCGCCGCAATCTCATCCATGATCTGCGACGGGTGTTCATAATGCATGGGATATCCGAGCGCCTGAGACAGTTGCTGCGTGATCTCCCAGTCTTCCAAACCGTTGCGCGGGAACATGACCTTGCGCACACGCTGAATGCGGCGCTCGGCGTTGGTGAAGGTGCCGTTCTTCTCCAGGAAGGTGGAGCCTGGAAAGAAGACGTGCGCGTAATTCGCCGTCTCGTTCAGGAACAGATCCTGGACCACAACGCACTCCATCGCGGCGAGCCCCGCCGCGACATGATGGGTGTTCGGGTCCGATTGCAGGATGTCCTCGCCCTGAATGTAGATGCCTTTGAACGACCCATCGACCGCGGCGTCCAGCATGTTCGGAATGCGCAGGCCGGGCTCTTCGTCGAGTTCGCGGCCCCACAATTGCTCGAAAGATTCGCGCACCGCCGCTTCGGACACATGCCGGTAGCCGGAGAATTCATGCGGGAAGGAGCCCATGTCGCAGGCGCCCTGCACATTGTTCTGACCGCGCAGCGGATTCACGCCGACGCCCTCGCGGCCGAGATTGCCCGTCGACATCGCAAGATTGGCGATCGCCATCACGGTCGTCGAACCCTGCGAGTGTTCCGTAACGCCCAGTCCGTAATAGATCGCGCCATTGCCGCCCGTCGCATAAAGCCGCGCAGCGCCACGGATCAAATCGGCGGGCACGCCGGAGAGCTTTTCGACTTCTTCGGGCGAGTTCTGCGGCAGCGCGACGAAACGCGCCCAGGCCTGGAACTCATCCCAATCGCAAAAAGCGCGAATGAAATCTTCGTTCGCCAGGCCTTCGGTTACGATCACGTGCGCCAGCGCCGTTACGATCGCGACGTTCGTACCCGGCCGCAACGGCAGATGATAGGCCGCCTCGACATGCGGCGTGCGCACCAGATCGATCCGCCGCGGATCGACGACGATAAGCTTTGCCCCTTCGCGCAGGCGCTTTTTCATGCGCGACGCAAAGACCGGATGGGCATCGGTCGGATTGGCGCCGATCAGCAGAACGACGTCCGTATGCTCGACCGAGTCGAAATCCTGCGTGCCGGCGGACGTGCCAAACGCCGTCTTGAGTCCATAACCGGTCGGCGAGTGACAGACCCGCGCACACGTATCGACATTGTTGTTGCCGAAACCGGCGCGGATCAGCTTCTGCACCAGAAACGTTTCCTCGTTGGTGCATCGCGACGAGGTGATGCCGCCCACGGAACGGCGGCCATATTTGGCCTGGATGCGTTTGAACTCCGACGCGGCGTGATTGATCGCCTCGTCCCATTCCACCTCGCGCCACGGATCGGCGATGCTAGCGCGGATCATCGGCTTCAGGATGCGTTCCTTGTGCGTGGCGTAACCGAAGGCGAAGCGGCCCTTCACGCAGGAATGGCCGCGATTGGCCTTACCGTCCTTGTAAGGGACCATACGCACGACTTCCTCGCCGCGCATTTCCGCCTTGAAGGCGCAGCCCACGCCGCAATAAGCGCAGGTCGTCACCACCGAGTGTTCCGGTTGCCCGATGTCGATAATGGATTTCTCCGAGAGCGTTGCGGTCGGGCAGGCCTGCACGCACGCGCCGCAGGACACGCATTCGGATTCCATGAAGGGCTGGTTCATGCCCGGCGAAACTTTCGAGCCAAAGCCGGCGCCCGCAATCGTCAGCGCGAAGGTGCCCTGCGTTTCCGCGCAGGCGCGGACGCAACGCGAGCACACGATGCATTTCGACGGATCGAAGGTGAAATACGGATTGGATTCATCCTTGGCCTGGCCCAGATGGTTCTGGCCCGCATAACCGTAGCGCACATCGCGCAAGCCCACGGCCCCGGCCATATCCTGCAATTCACAATCGCCATTGGCGGCGCAGGTGAGGCAATCCAGCGGGTGATCGGAGATGTAGAGCTCCATCACGCCGCGGCGCAGCCCCTTCAATTGTTCGGTCTGCGTGCGTACGCGCATACCTTCCGACACCGGCGTGGTGCAGGACGCAGGCGTCCCGACGCGGCCCTCGATCTCCACAAGGCACAAACGGCACGACCCGAAGGCCTCAAGCGAATCCGTAGCGCACAGCTTCGGAATCTGAATGCCCGCGAGCATCGCCGCGCGCATGATCGAGGCGCCTTCCTCGACCTGCACCTCGGCGCCATCGATAGTGAGCGTCACCATCTTGTCCGTCTTCGGCGCCCCTATCTTTGGAGAGGGCGTTCCGAAGTCGATCTCTGTGACAAGTCCCATGATCGTCCGCCTATTCCGCCGCGACACGCGGCGCGCGCGCGAAATCTTCCGGAAAGTGCTTCAGTGCGCTCAACACTGGATATGGGGTGAAGCCCCCCAACGCGCAAAGCGAGCCCATTTTCATGGTTCTGCAGAGATCTTCGACCAGCGCGATGTTTGCTTCCGGCCGCTCGCCCCGCGCAATTCTGTCGATCGTCTCCGCACCACGCGTCGACCCGATGCGGCACGGCGTGCACTTGCCGCAGCTCTCCACCGCGCAGAATTCCATAGCGAAGCGCGCCTGTTCCAGCATGTCCACGCTGTCGTCGAACACGACAACGCCGCCATGGCCGATCAGACCATCGCGCACCGTAAAGGCTTCGTAGTCGAAGGGCGTATCGAACAGAACTGGCGGAAAATATGCGCCAAGCGGCCCGCCCACCTGTACCGCGCGCACGGGCCGGCCCGTCGCCGTTCCGCCGCCGATATCGTTGACAAGTTCACCGAGCGAAACGCCGAACGCCGTCTCGAACAACCCGCCATATCTGATGTTGCCGGCGAGCTGGATCGGCATCGTGCCGCGCGACCGGCCCATGCCGAAATGCGCGTAAGCTTCGGCGCCCATGCACATGATCGCCGGCGCCGTCGCCAGCGACAGCACGTTGTTCACTACGGTCGGCTTGCCGAAGAGTCCCTTATGGGCGGGCAAAGGCGGCTTGGCGCGCACCGTGCCGCGCTTACCTTCCAGGCTTTCCAGGAGCGCGGTTTCCTCACCGCACACATAGGCGCCGGCGCCGATGCGCAGCTCAATGTCGAAGAAGGAATACGGCCCAAATGCGCCGGGGCCAAGACCGCCTTTGGCGCGCACGGTCTGCAGCGCCTTTTCAAACTTCGCATTGGCGTGCGGATATTCCGAGCGCGAATAGACATAGCCCTTGGACGCGCCAACCGCGAAGGCGCAAATCGCCATGCCCTCGATCAGGGCCATGGGATCGCCTTCCAGGATCATGCGGTCGGCAAACGTGCCGCTGTCGCCTTCATCGGCGTTGCACACGACATATTTCTGGTCGGATGTTGCGTCGGCGACCGTCTTCCATTTGATCCCGGTCGGAAAGCCCGCGCCGCCGCGCCCCCGCAATCCGGATTTGGTGATCTCTTCCAGAGTCGCCGCCGCGCCAATTTCCAGCGCGCGTTTAAGTCCCTGAAGACCGCCATGGACGACATAATCCTCAACCGACAGCGGATCGATTACGCCAACGCGCGCGAAGGTCAGGCGCGTTTGGCGCAGCATGAAGGGTTGCTCTTCCGGCTTGCCGATCCGCAAAGGATGGGCGCCGCCTTCAAGGAAATTTGCGTCGAAGAGGCACGCCACGTCCGCCGCGCTGACCGGCCCATAGCCGATGCGGCCTTGCGCGGTTTGCACCTCGACGAGCGGCTCCAGCCAGTACATGCCGCGCGAACCGTTGCGCACGACCTGGATCTCAGCGCCGCGCTTTTCAGCCTCCGCCGCAATGGCGCATGCGACCTTGCCGGCCCCGACCGCCAGCGCCGCGCTGTCGTCCGGCACGAAGATCTTCACGGCGCTCATGACGCGCCCTCGGCGAGGGCGGCGATCAAACGAGCGGCATTCGCCCGGCCCAGCGGCTCGCCATCAATTAGGGCTGCAGGGGCAACGGCGCACAGGCCAAGGCAATAGACAGGCTCGATCGTGAGCGCACCGTCGGCGCTGGTTTGGCCCCAATCCAGATTGCAGGAGGCCAGCAGCGCCGCGGCGGCTTCGCGCCCGCCCATGCTCTGGCAGGCCTCGGCGCGGCAAACCTTCACCACGCGCCGGCCCGGCGGGGCGCGCCGGAAGTCGTGATAGAAAGTCAGCACCCCGTAGATATCGGCGCGCGAAATGTTCAGCGCCTCCGCGATGAGCGGCAAGGCCTCGTCCGGCACATAGCCGAAGGTCTCCTGAAGCGCGTGCAGGATCGGCAGGGCAGCGCCATCCAGATGGGCATGGGCAGCGATGACCTCTCGCACCGCCGCCGCATCCCAGTTAATTACTTGATTCGTCACGCCCATTTATCCAAACGCGTCCTTCAAACGCATCCGGGCAATTGACGCCTCTTGCAGTCAACCGTCAAGAAAAACGCCAATTGCACTCGTCCGTCAGGCGCCGGACTGCAGCTTGTCTTCGGTCCGCAGGTCAAAATCGCTGGCGTCGTGGCGCTCGCGCAATTGCTCGTTCAGTTCGCCAAAAGCCCGGTTCACCATGCGCCCGCGCTTGACCGCGGGACGCCGCCCGACCAGTTCGTACCAGCGAATGACGTTGGTGTAGGTATGCGACTCGATGAACTCGCCGCCGCCATAGAGTTCGCCGTTCGCCAGCGCGCCATACCACGGCCAGATCGCCATGTCGGCGATCGTATACTCATCGCCGGCGAAGTATTCGTTTTCCGCAAGATGACGATTCAAAACGTCCAGCTGGCGCTTCACCTCCATCGTGAATCTGTCGATGGCGTATTCCAGCTTCACCGGCGCGTAGGCGTAGAAATGGCCGAACCCGCCGCCGAGATAGGGCGTGGAGCCCATTTGCCAGAACAGCCAGGACAGCGTCTCCGCTCGCTTTTTCGGGTTCGTCGGCAGGAAGGCTCCGAATTTGTCCGCCAGATATGTCAGTATGGCGCCGGATTCGAAGACGCGAATCGGTTCGGGCCCGCTGCGATCCATCAGGGCCGGAATTTTTGAGTTCGGATTGACGGCGACGAAGCCGCTGCCGAACTGATCCCCGTCCATGATGTTGATGAGCCAGGCGTCGTATTCGGCGCCGCTGTGCCCCTGCGCCAGGAGCTCCTCGAGCAGCACCGTGACTTTCACGCCGTTGGGCGTCGCTAGCGAATAAAGCTGCAGCGGATGTTTGCCGACGGGCAGCTCCTTGTCGTGCGTGGGCCCGGCGACAGGGCGGTTGATATTGGCGAAACGGCCTTCCGCAGGTTTCGGGATCCAAACCTTCGGCGGCGTATATTCCTGATCCGGCATGCGATCCCTCCTGGCTGACGCCAAAATGTAGGGTGTGACCGGACCATAGGCCAGCCCCGCTTCAACCGGGCGCGGCCAGCAAAGCTAACGAAGTGCGGTGGCCTACCGTATTCGAGGTCCCGCCGGGCCGCGCCGTCGAGCTTCAGGCGACGGCCGCTCCGGCTCCGCCGTACGAATCAATGAAAAACCGGCCCGGGAGGCGCCCGAGCCGGTCAAACTTCGTATCTCAGAATCTGAGCAATCAGCTTTTGCCAGGAATCGGCAGATTGTCGTCTCGAAGTGCGCCCTTGTACATCGCCTCGGCGCGCGCTTTCAGAGCCCGGCCGGAATCGTCAAAGGCGCGCTTCACCCAGGCCGCGCAGAAATTCATGACGTGCAGGCCGTTCTCGCCCAGAAACGCATCCGTCGACCAATAGCGGCAGGTCGTGTCGCTGGTCGGCTCGATGATCTGATCCCGGATCGCCGGATAGGGCCATTCATCCAGCCACGGCGCATCCCAGGACAGTTTCCGTTCCGGCTCGAACGCACTGATATATTCGCAATTCGGCGCAAGGGTGCCGGGGTGCGGATAATACATCAGCGTCATATAAACAGGCGCGCCGATTTCCAGGGTAGATTCCGCCCGGATGCAGAACGGGTTCCATTCGTTGTAGCGCTTCAGATCGACGAGGATCGACCACACGACCGAAGCCGGCGCATTGATCTCGAAGATGTCCGATTTGACGACCTGCTCCGGAATGAATTTGAATCGCGGATCGTCCTGCTTCGTGTCGGCCATCTATGTCTCCCTGAATGTGTCCCTAGAATTCTATGGGCGGGAAGGCCGATAGCAAGCCCGCATCGACCAGTTGGGCTTGACCGTTTACACCCGCCGCAGCGGGACTCATCAGGAAAAGCGCAACTTCCGCAACCATTTGCGGGCTCATCTCGCCGCGATCCGGCGCCGGCATCAAAGTCTCCGGCGCCACAATCGTATCGTTTTGGGGAACGCCATTTAGCGGCGTCGCGACGTTGCCTGGGCAAATCGCATTGACTCGAAGCTTTTTGTTCGCAAATGCCCGGGCCGCCGAGCGAACCAGCCCCACGCAACCATGCTTGGCCGACGAATAGCCGGCCGCGTCCGCAAAACCGACCCAAGCTGCGGACGAAGCGTTGACGACGCATGCGCCGCCGGGGCGCAACGTCTTCAATGCCTCGCGCAGCCCAAGATACGGCCCGCGCAGATTCAACGCGATCATGCGATCGAAGGTTTCGATCGTCATTTCATCGAACGGCCCGTATTTCTGCTGCGCGCCGGCGTTCAAAAAGGCGACGTCAACGCCGCCGAAGGCGGCCTTCGCCTCCTCGAACATCCGGACGTTGTCGGCCTCAGAAGTAATGTCGGCGGCGACCGCGATCGCGCGGCCGCCGTTCGACACTATCCGGTTCGCGATGCGCTCTGCGCCCGCTTTGTTCAGGTCCACGACAGCGACGGCGGCGCCTTCGGCCGCCAAACGCTGCGCCGCGGCCGCGCCAATGCCCGACCCGGCGCCCGTGACGAGGGCGGCCTTCTTTGCAAACACCGTCATCTGGCGTTTCCTCTGCCTTTACTCGGCCGCTTTTGCAGCGCCCTTGCGGAAGTGCGGGATGACCTTTTGACCGATATTACGAATGGTCTCCAGAATCGCCGCATGCGGCACCGTGCCCATCTGGAACAGGAACAGCACTTCATCGGCGCCGGCTTCCTGCAGGCGGGTGACGTAGCGGATGCAGTCTTCCGCGTTGCCGTAGGCGTCTTGCGCAACGGTGTAGTTGCTGGTCATCGCGTCGGCGCCGTCGACGATCTTCTCTTCCGAGATGTAGGCGACAACGCGTTCGCGCGCCTTCGCCAGTTCGCCTTCGTTCTCCTCGGAGGACTCGATATGCGCCGTCGGCTTCGGTCCGCCTTGATACCAATAGGAGATCGCTTCGGCGAAGAAACGTTGACCCTTCAGACCGATGCGGCGGGCTTCGTCGCGATCGTCGAGGACGCAAGCCGCGCAGAACGCCGCAAGGTGCTCGTTCGGACGGAAGCCGACCTGGTCTTCCGGCTTACGGTTCTTGAAGTTCTCGCGATAAATCTTGTTTTTGCGGGCGATTTCATCGGGGCCGGAGAAGCCCAGAACAAGCGCCCCGATGCCGCGACGGCCGGCGAGCTCCAGCGTGGATTCGCGGGTGCACGCATAATAGATCGGCGGGTGCGGGTCCTGAACGGGGCTCGGGTGGATCGGACGGGATGGGATCTTGATGTACTTGCCGTCGTGCTCGACATGTCCGTCCTTCAGGATTTTCGGGATGAGATACATGCTCTCATCGATCATCGGCTGAAGTTCGTTGAGGTCGTAGCCGAAGGTGCCGGCTTCCTGCTGGGTGCCGCCCTTGCCCATGCCAAAATGCACACGGCCGTTCGACAGGATGTCGAGCGTCGCGATGCGCTCGGCGACCTTCACAGGGTGGTTCATCGCCGGCGGCAAGCAGACGACGCCATGGCCGATGCCGATCCGCGTCGTGCGGCCCGCCATGTAAGCCAGGAAGGTTTCCGGAGCCGACATGTGCGCGTATTGCGTCAACGCGGTATGTTCAACGCACCAGACGTTATCGAAGCCTTGCTCTTCGGCAAGGATCACCTGCTCGACGATTTCGTTGAAGCAAGCGCGCTCGGACTCCCGAGACGGATCCGCCATCTGCGCTTCGTAAATGACTGAGAATTTCATTATTCCGTTTCCTCCGCGGCGTAGAAATTTTCGGGTTTTTAGCCGCAAAGTGCGGCGGTACGTCTCATCAAAATTGGTGAGGCGATCTCAGAAATAGACAAAAAAAGGGTCGAAATCAGCGATAATCAGGCGCCGCGACCATTCCCCTTAAAAAAACGCGGCCGGGAAGGACCCTAGTCCTGCCCGGCCAGCTTTTCCAACAATGCTTGTCTGCGACAAGCTTAAACTAGAACCGCGCGCCGATCGTGACGCCAACCGTCCGCGGGTCAGGGAAGTAAGCGACCGTCAACCCGCCGAAACCCGGCCCGAAGTCGATAAAGTTCTGCGGGCGATCTTCCTCGAATACGTTCCGCGCCCACAGCGACACATTGGCTTTGGTTTTGCCCAACGGAATGTCCGTCACGTTCGCCGCAAGGTTCACGATCGTACGCCCCGGAGACTTCGTATTGTTCGCGTTCTGATCAGACGGCGTCAGCGTACGCAGGGGATACGGATAGGTATAGTACTCATCAACGTAGCTCACGTCGCCGATAAGGTTCAGCTTGCCCCAATCGCCACGGAGCGCTTCCCAGTCCACCCCGAAAGACGCGGTGTATTCCGGCGTATGCGGGAAGGCGCGGTTGTTGGAGACGTCAACGCCCGCCTCGATATATTTTTTATATTCGGCATCGAGATACGCGAAGGACGCGTTGAGCGTCAGCGTATCGATCGGACGCGCTGTCGCTTCAATTTCCAGGCCGCGGATTTGCGCCTGCGCCGCGTTCTTCACGACGGACGCCGCAGCGCCGGTCGCCGTGAAGATCGAGAGCTGGATGTCCTTGTGTTCGTCCCAGAAAATGGCCGAGTTCAGGGTCAAGCGGCGATCGAACCATTGCGACTTGAAGCCGATTTCGTACGAGTCAACCTTCTCCGGCTTGTAGGGGCAAGTCAGTTCAGCGGGCGCCGCGCAGCCCGGCGAGCCAGGATCCGTGCCGACGATATTCGTTTCACCGTTGAAGCCCCCGGACTTGAATCCCTTCGCGTAGCGCGCATAGACGTTGAAGTCGCGATTGAACTCGTACTTCACCGTAACTTGCGGACTGAGATTGTTCGCCGTCGCGTCCGGCACGCCGCCATACGGCACATCGAGCAATACGCCCGTACCAATCAGCTCGAGGTAACGTTTGATGTCCTTTTCTTCGTGATTGTAGCGAAGACCACCCGTCAGCGTCAGCTTTTCTGTAATGTCGTAATCGACCTGCGCGTAGGCTGCATACGCTTCGGTATGCGAGCCGTAGCCAGCACGGAAGCTCGTGGCCCCGCCGAAGAAGCGCTGCGGATTGTCCGTCTCGGCCTTGTCCTTGAAGTAAAACAGGCCGACCACGTATTTCAGCCGATCGTCATCGAGCAACGCTCCAGTCGCCTGCAATTCTTCACTGAAGGCGTGATATTTGGTGAAGCGCTGCGTGGCTGCGACATCGAGCGGCGACCCGTCCAGATCGAGGCTGTCATCCCAACGCAAATTGCGATAGGCGGTGATCGATTTCAGCGTCACGCCGCCGACGTCCCACGTCGCCGTCAGCGCATGACCCGTGGCTTTTGAGCGTTCGAACAAATTCGCATCGAGGCTCGCTTTGTCCTGGCGATCCTTGCGATCATACAGGTTCAAAGGGAAGAACGCGCCGGCAAACGGATAGCTAATCGATGCCGGATCGAAGATGTCGCGCGGGTCGCCGTTGCGATTTACGCGGTAAAGCTGCGCGTAATCCGTCTTCTGGTCGAAATTGCTGTAATCGAATGTGTAGTCGAGCGTCAGATTGTCCGTCGGCTCCGCGCGCACCTGCGCCATGAAGCTGTGACTGTCGAGATCGTTCTGCTCATCCGTTTGTCTTGGTCTCGCCAGAACCGCCGCGGGATACGGATTGTCTACGACGTCGATAAAACCGTCGCGTTTCTGGATCTGTCCGGACAACTTGACCGAGAATATGCCGTATCGCGGCAGATCCACGGAGCCTTTGATCTTGTGATAATTGTAGTCGCCGTATGAGCCTTCGATAAATCCGCCCAGTTCGCCCGTCGGCTTTTTGGTGATTAGATTAACGGCGCCGGCAAGCGTATTGCGACCGTACAGCGTACCTTGCGGACCACGCAAAACCTCGATGCGCTCAAGATCGGCGACGTCGAAAATCGAGCCTTGCGCCTTCGCGATGTAAACGCCGTCCATATAAAGGCCGACGGCGGGCTCCCATGTGATCGCAGGGTTGATCGTGACCGAGCCGCGAATGGAAATTTGCGAGATCGTCTTGTTAGACGGCGCCCGCTCAATCTTCACGTTCGGCGCGACGGAGCCCAAGCGGTCGATCGAACTGATGTCGCGGGATTGCAAGAATTCCGAGCCGACGGCCGACACTGCGATCGGCACTTCCTGCAGTCGTTCTGAACGCTTCTGCGCCGTGACGATGATGTCGCCCGGATTCGCGCCCTGCTGATCTTGCGCCATCACGGGCGCACCTGCCAGCAACGCAGCGAGCGCGATGAAGCTGACGCCTCCAGCCTTCGATAATTTCATAATTCTTCCCTCCCAAATATCCGGCGCCCATGCCGTTTTTTGCAGGTGCTTACTCGCAGGCGCGTTTTATGATGCAGTGCGACATAAAAGACCTCTCGCAGAGGACTACGCTTCCTTCCCTCAATGCGTGGGGCGCGTTTTTTCGAGCGCTCTTGTCCGCACACTGGCGATAACAACAAACCCCGACTCCAAATGCAACGCCTTGCGCCGTTTGGTTGAACGCAATACGTCGGCCGGCGCCTGTCGAAGCCGTGACAAACAGCCTGACGATCCGCCGGGAGTCGCTGGTCAGATGAACCAGGTACCGCCGTTCACCGTGACGGTGCTGCCCGTGGCGTAGGAAGATTCATCGCTCGCCAGGAACAAGGCGGCGTTGGCGACTTCCATGGGATGAGCCATACGGCCCAGCGGGATATTGGCCTCCAACGCCTTCACAGCCGCATCCGGAATCGACTGCATAATCGGCGTATTGGTCGGACCGGGATTGATTGCATTCACGCGAACGCCGCGCGACGACAATTCGCGCGCCAGACCACGGGTCAAGCCGATCACCGCCGCCTTGCTGGTGACGTAGTGGATCGGACCTTCTCCTGAAACGGACGATGTCGATGCGATATTGATGATGGAGCCGCCGCGATTGTCCGCCGCCATATTTCTCACCACGGCGCGCGCGCACCAGAACGCGCCGTTGAGATTGACGTTCAGGACGTGACGCCAGCCTTCATCCGACATGTAAATCGTCTGATCGGGGTGTGCGGTCGGCATTTCGCCGCGCGCGATCTGCGCCTGACGTTCCGCCTGACCGGCGTACAATTCGTTGCTGCCGTCATTTGGACCGCGGCCCGTGCCGGCGTTGTTGACCAGAACGTCTACGCCACCGAACGCCTCGACCACGCGCGCAACCGCAGCGTCCACGGCGGCGCTGTCGCCGATGTCGCAAGCCATCGACAGATGTCGCCCCTCCGGCAGCCCCTTGATCGTTTCGGCCGCCGCGTCGGCGTTCATATCGAACACGGCCACGCGCGCGCCCTCCGCAGCGAAACGTCGCGCGATCGCCTGACCTATGCCGCTGCCGCCCCCCGTCACAATGGCGCGTTTGTTTTCAAGTCTCATACGTTTCCCCTGGTGATAAGGACGCAATCAAGTGCGCGCTGTTTCTTCGTTTGAACGTTCCTGCGGCCTTACGCGCGTATGGATCAAATGCACAAGCTGCGATTGGCGGCTAACGCCGGTTTTCGAAAATATCGACCGAAGATGCGTACGCACCGTGTTCAGGGCGACGCCCAGATGCGCCGCCGTATCGCTGACCGACATGCCATTGGCGAGCGATGCGGCGATCGCCGCCTCGGCGGGCGTAAGGTCAAGCACATTACGGAGCGATTGCGGCGTCACCAAAGTGCGGCTGCCAGGATCGCTCAGCAGCAGCGCGATCGCCGGCGCGGAGCCCGTATGCATGAAATCGGGAATCGTCACCTGCCGAACCACGACCGAAAAATCTGGCCGTCCAGAGGGTCGAGAAACGCGGAATTGCGGCGCGTCGTCAGTTGCGCCCTGCACCGCCGACTTCAACAGCGCGCGATAGTCCGCTTCGGTCTTCGGGTCAGCGAAAACAACGCGCCCACCCGCCAGAGAGACGCCATCTTGCTCTGACAGGATCGATGCAGCGAAGCGATTCATCTTCAAGACTTTGTAGGAGTGATCGAGAATAACGGTGCCGACAGCGAAATGCTCGACCGCACCCGTGATCACCGCCTCTTCCGAACGCGACGTTTCCAGTAGCTGATAAATCTCGACCGCCTGACGGACGTGCGGAATCACAAGCTCAAGGCGTGCGCGCTCCGCGATGGAAAATTGATCGCCGCCCGCGGCGCGCGTCACGCGCAAGCGCGCTTCAAAACCGCCGCTGGTCCGCATGTCGACGCCCAGCACATGCGAGCTGTCGACATGATTCAGGAAATCCTTGAAGTAGGACGTGTTCTTGAAGTCCGCCTCGTTGATATACTCATACAGGGACACGACTTTGCCTTCCGGCAAATTGGCGAACGGGTCGATGTCGAAGAAATTATCACGATACCATTGTTCGACTTCCGGCGCAGCGGCGGGTGTGATCACCGTTCCCAATCCCATCGCATTGGGCGGCGTGAGGATGAGCGTTGCGTACTTGGCGCCGACATAATCGCTCAGCCGCAGCAGAAAGTCATTCCAGGGCCGCGCCTCCGTAAGGGATGCGTTCAGCGCCAAGATCACTTGGGAGAAGCTTCGCAATGAGGTTTCAGTGGGACTCATTCCGCCCTTCAACTGGTCGCATCGCCACCTCCCTGACGCCCGAAATTTTCGACCGGGCGCATATCAATTTCCGTCAGACTAGCGCGTCCGCGCCGCGCCGTTCAAAATATTTTACAGCCTAGCCGCCGCCGGGCCGGTCCGGTTGTTAACGGCCGCACGACATTTGAGTCACCTTGCGGAAACAGCGCCCTTGCCAGCGTCACTCGGGATGCGCCAAAGCAACGCCAATAGCGGGAGGACTAAGAATGCGCGCGATCTACATCGAAGCCTGCGGCGACGCGGACCAGTTACGATACGGGGATCTGCCGACCCCCAATCCCGGGCCGGGCGAAGTGCTCGTACGCGTCGCGTTCGCAGGGGTTAATCCGGCGGACTGGAAATGCCGCGAAGGCAAGCTCGTCAAATATTATGAATACCGGTTTCCCTTCGTGCTTGGTTTCGAGGGATCCGGAACCATCGAGGCGATCGGACCAGGAGTCGCGGACCTGCGTCCAGGCCAACGCGTGACATTTAGCAGCCAGGTCGCGGTCGGCGCCTGGGGCGCCTACGCCGAATACGCTCTGGCTTATACTCAAGGCGTCGTGCCGATCCCGGATTCGCTGCCGCTGGAGGCTGCCGCCACTATCGTCACGGCGGGCGGCACGGCCTGGGGCGCCCTGATGGACGTCGGCCAGGCAAAATCCGGCCAGAGCGTCTTTATTCATGGCGCTTCAGGCGGCGTGGGCAGCTATGCGGTTTCCCTCGCACGCGGCGCGGGCCTGCGCATCGCAGGATCCGCCAGCAAGGCCAATCTCGACTACGTCGCGCAATTAGGCGCGGACTGCTGCATCGATTACCGGGCAGGCGACATGAGCGACGCCTTGAAAGCCTTCGCCCCCGACGGCGTGGACCTCATCGTGGATTGCGTCGGCCTGGGCACGCTGCCGAAGGACGCCGCCAAATGGGTGCGCCCGGGCGGCCGCATCATTTGCATCGAAACCCTGATCGAAGACATCGAGGCGTTCGACCTGGACTACGCGAAGTCGCGGCAAGTCGACATCCGCTCGAACATGGAGGCGATCATGCGCCTGCCAGACCACATCCGGGCCGTCGCCGCTGCGCTGTCGGAGGGCCGGGCGACTCCGCCGCCGATCCAGGTCATGCCGCTGGCGAAAGCAGCGGATGCGCACAACCAGGTCCAGTCCGGCCATACGCGCGGGAAAATCGTTCTGGCGGTCGGCTGATTCGCTCAAATCCGAAAAAGCATCGAAATTTCAGACGCCCGGCTAGAGTTTGAGCCGGGCGTTGTTTTTTCATTACCGAACGCATTACGAAAAACGACTTTCATATGCCAAATTGTCGCATAATATCAAATAGCGTTGCACTAAAGCCGCATTGATTCCGCAAAACGGCAACAAAAGCGTGCATTCCTTGACTTTGCGCGACCCAATCGGCACGCCCCCGGACACGGGATGTTTTGTGCGTCTCGAATGAGAGACGCCCGGCGTCCGCACACAACCCCACGTCTAGGGAGATATGACAGTATGCTCACCGAACCACGCTCGTGGCGCGCCAAGGATTTCTTGATGTACAGCGCCGCGGCCGTCGCTCTGGCCGCGACATCCGGCGCACCGGCATTCGCTCAATCGGCCGAACCTCAAGTTTCCGGCGTTGAAGACATCGTCGTTACGGCCCGCCGTAAGGAAGAAAAGAACCAGGACGTTCCTGTCGCCATCACAGCGTTCGGCGCCGAGCGCATGAAGGAAATGAACATCGTCGACACCCAGTCGCTGCAAGCGTCGGTGCCGTCGCTGGTCGTCGGCGCGAACGGCCAAGGTTCGCGCAACACGCAATCCCCAACGATCCGCGGCCAAGGCGCGACCTTCCAAGCCTCGCCCGGCGTCGCCGTGTATATGGCGGAAGCGCCCCTTCCCGGAACCCTCACCCTCTCCGCGCAAGGCGGCCCGGGCAATTACCTCGACCTGCAAAACGTGCAGGTTTTGAAGGGCCCGCAAGGAACGCTCTTTGGCCGCAACACCACTGGCGGCGCCGTGCTCCTGCAGCCGAACAAGCCGACCGACAAGATGGAAGGCTACATCCAGCTGCAAGGCGGCAATTACAACGACCGCGAAGTCCAAGCTGTGGTCAACGTTCCGCTGATCGAAGACAAATTGCTCGTCCGTTTCGCCGGCGAGATGGTCGATCGCGACGGCTACACTAAGGACATCAACTGGAACAAAAATCGCGACGACAAGCATTATTGGACGGGCCGCCTCGGCGTCACCTGGCGTCCGACCGAGAAGTTCGAAAACTATTTGATGGTTTACGACACCTGGTCGCGAGACAACGGCCCAGGCATGGTCGGCAAGGGCTTCAACTTGGCTGCCTATGGCGTGCCGGCTCCTTATGGCTACAACCAATGCGATAGCGGCCTTGGCGGCGGCGTCGGCCCCTGCTCGGATTATCAAGGGCTGATCGATGCGCAAAACGCCCGCGGCAATCGCAAGATCTCGCTCAGCGTCGACGAATATTCCAAGATCGAAACCTGGGGCGTCACCGACATTGCTGACTATCAGCTGACGGACAATCTAACGCTGCGCAACATCGCCAATTATTCTGAAATCACCAACTATTACAGCTATGACGGCGACGGCTTCAATGTGAACGCATATGACGTGAACCCGTTCACGGGCCGCTCGATCCCACGCGATGACCTGAAGCAATATTCCGAAGAGCTTCAACTGCAAGGCAAGGCGCTCGAAGGACGTTTGGATTACGTTGTCGGCGGTTTCTACTTCAAGAACGAACCCAACGGCACACAATACACGGGCGCGGTTAGCGTCTGCCCGTTGGCGTACAAGGCGTTCTGCGAATCCACAGCCTTCGCGGCCGACGGCTCGCTCAACACCTTCAACGCTCAATCCTATTATGGCGTGACCTCCGAATCCTACGCAGCCTACGCACAAGGCACGTATGATTTGGGCGGCGTCGTGCAGCAACTCGATGGCCTGCGTCTGACCCTGGGTTATCGCTACACGTGGGACAAAATCGACGGGTTCACCTCCGCGTACAAGTTCAACGGCGTGGACTACACCTGCACATCAGACGGCACCACCTCCGCGTCCATCGCCGGCTGCACTTACACGGCCAGCCTCGACAGCTCCAAGCCGACCTGGATCGCGGGCCTCGACTACAAGCTGCCCAACGGCACGCTGCTCTACGGCAAAGTCAGCCGCGGCTACAAAGCGGGCGGCTTCAACACTTACGCCGTCCGCCCGACCACCCGCACCTTCGGTCCAGAAATCGTCACCGCATATGAACTCGGCTTCAAGTCCGACTTCACCGTGCATGACATGCCCGTCCGTTTGAACGCCGACGTGTTCCAAACGGATTACAGCAAGATCCAGCGCGCGGCAGGCGACTACAATGCAGGTGCAAGCGGCGCTCAAATCTTGAGCGTGGCGTCGGCCCGCATCCGTGGCCTTGAGTTGGAATCTGTAATCAAGCCGCTCCCACAATTGGAGCTCGGCGCGACCTACAGCCACCTCGAAGCTGAATACACTTCTTTCGCGTACAACGTCCCCGTGGGCGTGGTTCAGGTCGAAGATTGCGATGGCAACGCCATCCTCGGTACAGGCGGCGTGGCGAACCTCAAGTGCTTGCCGCTGCAATATCTCTCGCCGAACAACGTGAACGTTTACGGCCGCTATAACTTCACGCCAGACATCTCGCTGTTTGTGAACTATTCGTGGTCAGATGATCAACACACGGAAGCGCTAAACCTGGAGAAGAACCAGCCAGGCGAGCGCTTGAAGGCCTACGGCCTTGTGAACGCGTCCTTCGATTGGCGGCACGTGAGCGGCAGCAATATCGACCTGTCGATCTTCGGCACCAACCTGACCGACGAAGAATATCGCATCAGCAACACCGACATCTATCAAACGGGTTCGCTGGGCGCTTGGTCGACCCTGTACGGCGAGCCGCGCATGGTCGGCGCCCGCCTGCGTTACAATTGGGGCGGCTAAGACCTAATCCCGTAACAAAGTCCGAAAAGTAGAACTCCTCCCCTGCAGCCGGCGAAAGCCGGCTGCTTTTTTATTGTGGCGCGACGGAAACGCTGTGGCGCGACGGAAACGCTGTGGCGCGGCGACAACACGCCCGGATTTCCAATGCTGCGACGAATAAGTCGCCTTGACAGTCTGTCCGGTCGATTAGAAAGCTCGCCCAGAGAGAGAGACGAATGCGTCTCGAAAATCAAGAGGGTGGAGTTCCACCCGAGTTTCATAGGGGAGGAACCCGCATGCTCACCGAACCACGCCCGTGGCGCACCAAGAATTTCTTGATGTACAGCGCCGCGGCCATCGCAATCGTCACCACCGGCAATCCCGCTTTTGCGCAGGATGCAGGCGCCGGCGTCCGGGGCGTCGAAGACATCGTCGTCACCGCCCGCCGTAAGGAAGAAAAGAACCAGGACGTGCCCGTCGCCATCACGGCGTTCGGTAATGAGCGTCTGGCCCAGATGAACATTGTCGACACCCAGTCGCTGCAAGCGACGGTGCCCTCGATGGTGGTCGGCGCCAACGGCCAGGGTTCGCGCAACTCGCAATCTCCGACCATCCGCGGTCAGGGCGCGACCTTCCAGGCTTCGCCCGGCGTCGCCGTCTACATGGCCGAAGCCCCGCTTCCCAGCACTCTGACGCTTTCCGCGCAAGGCGGCCCCGGCAATTATCTAGACCTGCAGAACGTGCAGGTCCTGAAAGGTCCGCAAGGCACCCTATTCGGCCGCAACACGACCGGCGGCGCGGTGCTGCTGTCGCCGCAAAAGCCGACCGACCGTATGGAAGGCTACGTTCAGCTGCAGGGCGGCAATTACAACGACCGCGAAGTTCAGGTCGTCGTCAACGTTCCGGTCATCGAGGACAAGCTGCTGGTGCGCTTCGCCGGCGAAATGGTGGACCGCGACGGCTACACCAAAGACCTGAACTGGGGCAAAGACCGCGACGACAAGCATTATTGGACGGGCCGCTTGGGCATCACGTGGCGTCCGACCGACAAGATCGAAAACTATTTGATGGCCTACAACACCTGGTCCCGGGACAACGGTCCGGGCATGGTCGGCATGGGCATCAATCTCGGCGCTTATGGCCTTCCCGCGGCGTTCGGCGGCTACAATCAGTGCAACAGCCCGGGCGTCGGTCCGTGCTCGACCTATCAGGACGCCATTGACGCGCAAAACGCGCGCGGCCCCCGCAAAGTGTCGCTCAGCGTCGACGAATTCTCCAAGATCGAAACCTGGGGCGTAAACGACATCTTTGATCTGCAGCTGACGGACAATCTGACGATCCGCAACATCGCCAGCTACGCCGAGCTGAAGAACTATTATTCGTATGATGGCGACGGTTATAACCTGCCGTCCTACGACGTGAACCCGTTCACGGGCCGCTCGATCCCCCGCGACAACATCAAGCAGTATTCGGAAGAACTCCAGCTGCAGGGCAAGGCGCTGGACGGAAAGCTCGAATACGTTCTCGGCGGCTTCTACTTCAAGAACGAGCCGAACGGCACGCAATATGCCGGCGCCATCAGCGTTTGCCCGGCTCTGTACCAAGCGTTCTGCTCCAATCCCGGCGCGACCGGCGATGGCGCATTCAACACGTTCAATGGACAATCCTACTACGGCGTCACGAACGAATCCTACGCGGCGTACGCGCAGGGCACGTACGATCTCGGCGGGCTTGTTGAGTCGCTCGACGGCCTGCGCCTGACTCTGGGCTATCGCTATACCTGGGACAATATCGACGGCTTCTCGGATTCCTACAAGTTCAACGGCGTGAACTACGGCTGCACGGCTTCAGGCACCGTCGTAGCAAACCCAGCCGATTGTAATTTCACTGCCAGCCTCGAAAGCTCGCAACCGACCTGGACGGCCGGTTTGGACTACAAGCTGCGTCCAGACCTCCTCGTCTATGGCAAGGTCAGCAAGGGCTACAAAGCGGGCGGCTTCAACACCTACGCCGTGCGTCCGGAAACGCGGACTTTCGGCCCGGAAGAAGTCACTTCGTATGAAGCCGGCTTCAAGTCGGACTTCTCCGTCCAGGATATGCCGGTGCGTTTGAACGTCACCGTCTTCCAAACGGATTACGAGAAGATCCAACGCGCAGCCGGCGACGCGCGCGTCATCTCACCGGGCAACGTGGTCAGCGGCGCGCAAACGCTCAGCACCGCGGAAGCCCGCATTCGCGGCGTTGAATTGGAAACGGTCGTGAAGCCGATTCCGCAACTCGAACTCGGCGCCAACTACAGCTACCTCGACGCCGAATATACGAAGTTCAAGTACACTGTGACGTCGCTGCAGGTCGAAGACTGCACCGGCGCGACTTTCCTCGTCGCCGGCCAGGTCGCTGATCTGAAATGTCTGCCGATGCAGTACCTCTCGCCGAACATCGTCAACGTTTACGGCAAGCTCAATTTCTCGGATAATATGAGCCTGTTTGTGAGCTATTCGTGGACGGACGAACAGCATACCGAAGCGCTGAATTTGGAAAAGAACCAGCCGGGCGAAAAGCTGGAAGCCTTCGAACTGGTCAACGCAACGTTTGACTGGAAGCGCATCAACGGCAGCAATATCGACCTTGCCATCTTCGCGACCAACCTGCTCGACGAAGAGTATCGCATCAGCAACACCGACGTTTATCAAACGGGTTCGCTGGGCGCGTGGTCGACCCTGTACGGCGAGCCGCGCATAGTCGGCGCCCGCCTGCGCTACAATTGGGGCGGCTGATAGATCCGCTCGTCTCCGCTCAATACGGGGCAATCTCAGCAGCCGGCGAAAGCCGGCTGCTTTTTTTATTTCATCTATTCAAATACTTGAGCGAACCCATCCGTATTTTTCCGATGCGTATACGTTAATTGTACTTGACGACCAGCAAGCGGACACGAAACCTCCCACCTGAGACAAAATGTCTCAGAAACAAAAAATATTTAAAATCAAAGGGGAGGCCACCATGAACACCACAATGGGGTTTAGACGCATCAAAATCCTTTGGATGCAAGGCGCTGCCGCCTTCGCCGTTCTCGCCACCAGCAGCCCGGCTTTCGCGCAAGAGGTCAAAGCCGGCGTCCGCGGCGTCGACGACATCATCGTCACCGCCCGCCGCAAGGAAGAAAAGAACCAGGACGTTCCGGTTTCGATCACCGCGTTCAGCAATGAGCGCATCGCGCAGATGAACATCGTCGATACGCAAAGCCTGCAGGCGACGGTGCCCTCGCTCGTCGTCGGCGCCAATGGCCAGGGCTCGCGCAACACTCAATCACCGACCATCCGCGGTCAGGGCGCGACCTTCCAGGCTTCGCCCGGCGTCGCCGTGTACATGGCCGAAGCTCCGCTGCCGGGCACCATCACATTGTCCGCGCAAGGCGGCCCCGGCAATTATCTCGATCTGCAGAACGTGCAGGTCCTGAAAGGTCCGCAAGGCACGCTGTTCGGCCGCAACACCACCGGCGGCGCGGTGCTGCTGTCGCCGCAAAAGCCGACCGACAAGATGGAAGGCTACATCCAGCTCCAGGGCGGCAATTACAACGACCGCGAAGTCCAGGCGGTGGTCAACATCCCCGTCATCGAAGACAAGCTGCTGGTGCGCTTCGCCGGCGAGATCGTCGATCGCGACGGATACACCAAAGACCTGAACTGGGGCAAAGACCGCGACGACAGACATTACTGGACGGGCCGCCTGGGCATCACGTGGCGTCCGACCGACAAGATTGAAAACTACTTGATGGCCTACAACACCTGGTCCCGTGACAACGGTCCGGGCATGGTTGCAAGAGGATTCAATTTCTCGGCTTATGGCCTTCCAGCGGCGTTCGGCGGGTATAACCAGTGCGACAGCGGCCTCGGCGGCGGCGTCGGCCCCTGCTCAGACTATCAGGCCCTGATCGATGCCCAAGATGCCCGCGGCCCACGGAAGGTTTCTCTCGGGATCGACGAATATTCTAAAATCGAGACCTGGGGCGTCACCGACATCCTTGACTATCAGCTGACAGATAATCTGACGGTCCGAAATATCGCCAATTACGCTGAACTCACGAACTATTATTCCTATGACGGCGACGGAACGCTTGTTCCGGCCTATGACTACAACCCTTTTACCGCGCGCTCGATTCCCAAGGACGACGTCAAGCAATACTCCGAAGAACTCCAGCTGCAGGGCAAAGCGCTCGGCGGAAAACTGGATTACGTGCTCGGGGGCTTCTACTTCAAGAATGAGCCGAACGGCCGGCAATATGGCATTGGGGTGAACGTTTGCCCGCTTGCGTTCTCAAGCTTCTGTCTGGATCCCGGACCGACGGGCGACGGCGCTTTCAACGTGTTTGGCGGCCAGCTTGCGAATGACGTTACGTCCGAATCCTATGCAGCCTACGCGCAAGGCACATACGACCTCGGCGGCTTGGTTCAATCTCTTGACGGCCTGCGCCTGACCCTGGGCTATCGCTACACCTGGGACAATATCGACGGCACCGCCAACCTCTATCAATTCACCGGCGCGAACTACAAATGCCTTGCAACCGGCGCTGTCGTCGCCACATCGGCAGGATGCTCCTACAGCGCCAGCCTGGAAAGCTCCCGTCCAACCTGGACGGCGGGCCTGGATTACAAGCTTCGTCCCAATCTTCTGATTTATGGCAAGGTCAGCACGGGCTACAAAGCGGGCGGCTTCAACGGCTTCGCCGTGCGTCCGGAAACGCGGACTTTCGGCCCGGAAGAAGTCACGTCCTACGAAGCCGGGTTTAAATCAGACTTCGCTGTGCAGGACATGCCGGTGCGCTTGAACGTGTCTGTGTTCCAGACGGACTACGAGAAAATTCAGCGCGCGGCGGGCGACTTTAACATCCTGACCGGCGGCCAGGGCGCGCAAACGCTCAGCTCCGCCGAGGCGCGGATCCGCGGGGTGGAGCTTGAATCGGTGATCAAGCCAATTCCGCCCCTAGAATTGGGCGTGAATTACTCTTACCTCGACGCGGAATACACGAAGTACGACTTCGACGCGCCGATCGGCGTGGTGGTGCTGGAAGACTGCGACGGACAGAGCATTCTTGGCACAGGCGGCACCGCAAATCTGAAATGCCTGCCAATGCAATATCTGTCGCCGAACATCGTCAACGTGTATGGCCGCTACAATTTCACGCCCAATATGTCTCTGTTCGTCAGCTATTCGTGGACGGACGAGCAACACACCGAGGCGACGCAGCTGGAAAAGAATCAGCCTGGCGAACGTCTGGAAGCGTATGAGCTCGTGAATGCAAGCTTCGACTGGAAACGAGTCGCCGGCAGCAATATCGATCTGTCGGTCTTCGCCACAAACCTGTTCGATGAAGAGTATCGCATCAGCAACACCGACTCCTACCAGTTCGGCTCGCTGGGAATATGGTCGACCTTGTACGGAGAGCCGCGCATGGTCGGCGCGCGCATCCGTTATAATTGGGGAGGCTGATCAACCACCTCAACCGCAACAATGCGGGCACCTCAGCAGCCGGCGAAAGCCGGCTGCTTTTTATTGGACGACCGCCAATTGCGCGCAAAAAAAGCGGCGCATCGCTGCACCGCTTTTGCAATGACCCGATCACGAAATCTTAGAAGACCTTGGTCTGGCCGCCATCCACCATCAACGTATGGCCGGTAATGTAACGCGCGGACTCGCTCGCCAGAAACACCACCGCTTCACCGATATCGGTTTCGCAATCGCCGCCGCGCCGCAAAGGAATGCGCTGCAGCCCCAATTCATATCCGGCAGGATCATATTCTTTCCAGGCGGCGACCCCGGGCGACAATGCGAAGGGACACACCAGATTGACGCGAATGCCGTCCGGTCCCCATTCCGTGGCCGCAATTTTGGTCAGGCCCCGGATCGCTTCTTTTGCGGCCGCATACGTGGCCTGGGTCGGAAGGCCGGAGAGCAACGCGCCACTCCCGAAATTGACGATATTGCCCCCTGATTTCTTCAAATGCGGATGCGCCGCTTTCATCAGCATGAAGGTCGGCAAGAACCCGGTATCGATGCCTATCTTCGCCTGCTCCAGGGTTTGATCCAGAATCGGCGCGATCACGCCCGCCTGCGCGACGTTCGCCAGGATATCGAGCTTGCCGAAGCGCGAAACGGCCGCATCAACGACGGCGCCCAGTTTGTCATGCCGCACCAGATCGAACTCGAGAAAGAAGCAATTCGGCCGAACGACGCGGAGCTCCGCTTCCGTCTCGCGGCCGAGCGCTTCTTCCCTGTCGACGATCATCACATCCGCGCCGGCCTTCGCGAAAGCTAGCGCAACACCTTTGCCGATGCCGCGCGCGCCGCCCGTCACGATGGTCGCTTTGCCTTCCAGATTCATGCCGTCCTCCCCTTATGTTTTATCGGGCCCGAATCCGGAGGAACTCAGTCCTCGACATACGGGCGCCAGGGTACGCCGTTGATGTGGCCGCCGCCGTCGACGAACAGCGTATTGCCCGTCATGAAGCCGCTGGCCTCGCTCGCGAGGAACAACGCAACAGGCCCGATGTCCTGCTCCGCCAGACCGAAACGGCCCGCCGGAATTTGCTGCAGGATCGCCTTTTCCATTTCCGGGTTCGCCGCAAAATATTCTTCGGCGTTCCGGCTGTTCGCGGCGGGGCAGATGATGTTCGCGGTGATGCCGTGCCCGCCCCACTCCACGGCTGCGGTGCGGGTCAAGGCGCGCACCGCTTCCTTGCTGGCGTTGTACGGCGCGGTGAACATGTGCGCGTTCACACCGTTCAGCGAGCCCATATTGATGATGCGCCCGTATTTCTGGGCCTTCATGATCGGAAACGCCGCACGCATCGACCAGAACACCGACCAGTAATTCAGATCGAACCAATAGGCCATTTCTTCATCGGTCGTGTTCTCAAGGCGCTTGGCGACGCTGGCGCCGGCATTGTTGACGAGAATGTCGAGCCTGCCGAACCTGTCGGCGCAGGCCTTCACCATCGCATCGACTTCCGCGCGTTTGGTGACGTCGACTTTCATGACTTCGACCTCGACGCCGTGAGTCTTGCGCAGATAGGCCGCCTCCTCCTCCGCGTTCTGCACATTGCGCTGTGCGATGAACATGTTAGCGCCAGCCGCGGCGATCGCGCGAGAGCAGCCTTGTCCAATGCCCTGGCTCGCACCTGTCACCAGCGCCACGCGCCCCTGAAGCTCTTTCGTCACGAACGTCTCTCCTTCAATGCCGTCGCGCGAGCAAAAGACCAGGCGACTTCCTCAGGTCAGCCTGTTCGATTGCTCGCGACATCCCTAGTTTTAGTCGCCGAATTCAGGAACCCAGGGCACGCCGTTGATGTGGCCGCCGCCATCGACAAACAGCGTGTTGCCGGTGAGATAGCGCGCATCTTCGCTGGCGAGGAACACCGCCACCCCGCCGATATCCTCGGCCGGATCACCCATGCGGCCCATCGGATTCGCCGCAGCCGTGGCCGCCGCCGTCGCCGGCTGCAATTCCTTGAACTTCTTGTAGGACGCCGACGCCGCAGCCGGGCAGAGGATGTTGGCGCAAATGCCGTACGGGGCCCATTCGCGCGCCGCCGTGCGCGTATAGGCCCGCAGCGCTTCCTTGCTCGAGTTGTAGGGCATCGAGCCCATATGGGCGTTCACGCCATTGAGCGAACAAATATTCACGATACGTCCCCACTTCTTCGCTTTCATATGGGGCAGCGCCGCTTCCATCGCCCATTTCGGACCATACACGTTCATCAGGAAATTGTTCTGCAGGCTGTCGTCCGACCATTGTTCGACCCGGCGAATGCCTTCGCCGCGATAGGCGTTGTTCACCAGAATATCGATCGCCCCGAACTCGGAAACCGAACGCGCGACCAAGGACTGCACCTCGTCCTTTTTCGTCACGTCGCAATGCTGATAAACGACGCGTGCACCTTGATCTTTCAGCGCCTTCGCGGCCGCCTCGCCCTTGGCGTCATCGACATCGGAAAGCACCACGGCGGCGCCGGCCTGCGCATAGCGTTGCGCAATGCCCAGCCCAATGCCATCGCTCGCGCCGGTTATCACGGCAGCGCGTCCCGTCAGTCTCGTATCGCTCATGTCTCTCTCCCTTATCGCCCAAACGGCGCGGTTATCGCCGCATTCATTTCAACAGTGCACGCGCCTCCGCCGCGCCATCCAGCAGACGGTTGATGCGCCGCGTAACTTTCCAGGCGCCGTCGATGCGCTGAAGCTCCCAGCGATTGGCGGCGACGCGATGCGCGCTGAACGCCCCATTCGACCATGTGAACACGCAGGAATAACCCCGCGCCGCAGCCCGATCGCCATCGAGCTCGACTTGCATCGGACTCAACACATGCGCGGCGCCATTTGCGATCAATCCTTGATGCACATCGCCGTCGAGCAGCGCTTTCAGCGTCGCAAACCCCTTGTGCACGCCATAGCCGCCGACATCGTATTCGCCATCCTTCGCAAAAATATCCGCGGCGGCGGCGCTGTCGCCGCGATCCACCGCAGGACCGTACGACGCGATGGCGTTGCGAATCGCCTCACGATCTTCCAGCTCTCGTATGCGGGCGGACAATTCATCCAGCCGCTTCAGCAATTCGTCAGCAGCGCTCATGATCCTACACAGCCAAAGGCAACTTTTCGCGCGCCGTCTTCGGCGCCGCACCTGGACGCTTCGTCAGATGGAAATCCGCCAGCACCGGCGAGCGCATCTCATGCCAGACCTGCGAATTGTGCCGCGGGATCGCCATGATCACCTTGCCGCTCTGATGCCGGTAATAACCGTGCGCTGTGCCGCTGTTTACCCACGTGGAGTTCTTCAGCGCCTTGTCGCAATCCTCGATAAAAGCGCGGCAGGCTTCCTGCGTCACCTCAAAGGCGCTCGCATTTTCATCAACCAGCGTCTGCAGCAATTCGATGATGTAATGGACTTGCTGTTCGCCAACGATCGCGTGGTTCGCGGTGAGGTGGCTGTACGGGCCCGCCGCCAAGAAGAAATTCGGATAATCCGGAATGATCATGCCGGAATAAGCAAAGGGCGCCGGATCAAAGGTTTCCTTCAACGTCTTGCCGCTGCGGCCCTTCACATCGAATTGCGTTCCCCAATGCATCTGATAGCCGGTGGCGAAGATAATCACGTCGCATTCAATACGCGTACCGTCCTTCAGAATCACTGCGTCCGCATCGCATGCCTCGATCGCGCCGCGGATCAAATGCACATTCGGCTTTTTCAGCGTTGCATAGAACCCAGGGTCGAGAATCGGCCGCTTGGCGAAAACCGGGAAATCCGGTGTCACATCCGCCACCATTTTCGGATCATCTGGAAAATGGCTTTGAATATAGCCACGGCACATATCGCGCATGCCGTCATTCATAAGCGACACGCCGCCGGTTTTCGCGCGATGCTCCTCGTCGATCATCACCATGCCGCGCATGTCCTGCAACTGGCTCGATAAAGCCTGCAGCCGCTTCCACTGTGAGACGAAGGGGATGTTCTCCATAGCCCAGATTTCCAGCGCGTCGATGTTCACGCCAGCCTGCGGGTTCGGCAGCAGATATTCCGGCTGACGCATCACGATCGTCAGATCCGCGACCTGATCAGCGATCGTCTTGGCGATCTGCACGCCAGAAGCGGCGGAACCCACCATCACGACCTTCTTGCCCCTCAGGTCGATCGAATGATCCCACGCAGCGCCGTGCGTGATCTTGCCTTTGAAAGAATCGAGATTTTTGACGTCCGGGAATTTCGGCCCGTTGTTCGGCCCCGTCGCCATGATGACGGCGTTGGCGGTGTAGGTGATATCCTTGCCGTCGCGCTTTGCCCGCACGGTCCAGAGCTGCTTCGCCTCATCCCATGCGGCGCCGCTCACCCAGGTATTGAATTCGATTCTATCGGAGACGCCGTATTTCTCGGTTACGCGCCGCAGATAGGAAAGAAACTCCGGCCCATTCGGGTAATAGGTCGTCCAGGCGGCGTTAGGCTCGAAGGAGTAAGAATAGACGCGGCTCGGCGTATCCACGGCCGCGCCGGGATAGGTGTTCACATACCAGGTGCCGCCAACGTCGGGCAGGCCTTCAATGACGTGGTAATCAAAACCCGCCTGCTGCAATTTGACGGCGGCGTTGATGCCGATCATGCCGGCGCCAACGACCAGAACCTTGAAATCAGCAGGCGGCGTATTCGACGGCTTGCGCACACGCGTGTCGGTGACGAAACCGCCATGCTGCAGCGCCGGCTCCATAGATAATTCCGGCAGTTCCAGACCAAGCGCCAGCTTCGACATTTCACGGAACAGCGCCATATCGAGCTCTTTCAGGATCGGCTGACGTCCCGCTTTCACGGCCTTCACAAGCAGCGCCCGCACTTCTGCGATAGCCGTTTCGTCGGCTTTGGCACGCTCTTCTTCCGGATTAATCGCTGTGAAGGCTTCGCGGGTCGTCGTCTGCGCGCCTTCCAGCCGTGCGCCGTATTTGTTTATCAGAGTGCGGTCGCCAGTGATGTGCACGAGCGCGAGCAATGCGATCATGGGGTCCAGCTCAGCGATGGCCGCTTCCGCCGTGGCGCCGGCCGAATTCGAGAGTTGCCCGTTCGCATCCGCCATGAAAGCCTCCCAGAATTTCTGATACGCCGCATCGACAGCGGTCTTTGGCTGGTTTAGTACAACAGCAGTTGCACTTACGCAATCACCCTTGCCGGGTGCGCACAGCGCGCCGCGCTGCGGGATGAGAAATGGCTGGAACAACGATCCGAAAAGGGCGGCCAACCGCAGAGGATTCGCGCCAGAAGCTGGCGCAGATCCTCGACGTCGCGCGCGACCTGTTCGCGGAGCGCGGCTATCGCGCCGTGACCATGCGCGAAGTCGCCGAGCGCGCCAACGTCTCGACGCGCACGCTCTATAATCGCTACGCCGACAAATTCAGTCTCTTCAACGCCTGTCTGGATTTCGGCGCCTCGGCATTTCCGCCGCCGCCCACGCCGGACGCCGCCGCGCTGCAACAGGCGCTGACCGCCTATGGCGTCCAAATCGTGAAAGTGCTGGCGACCGATTCCAGCGTGCGCCTCTCCATGTTGATCTATCGCGAGAGCAACGAATTTCCCGAACTCCTCAAGGCGTCCGAGGACAATCACCGGATTCATCTGCTCAATCCGCTGACGCTGTTTTTGAAGAAGTCAGGATTTTCCGCCGAAGCCGCGGAAGAATTCGCCAAACTCTATCTGGCGCTGGCGCTTTCCGAATGGCAGCGGCGCATGACCTACAACCACCCGCTGCCGTCGCCGAAGGAGATCGAAGCGCACGCCGCGCGCGCCGCGGCGATGTTCGTCGCCGGCGCGCCGGCTGCGCAGGCGAAAACGCGCGCGGACAGAAAAGAAAAAATTGCGATCTTGGCGGCGCACCGTCGGCCGGAGCGGACGAAACCCTAAGCCGTCCGCTGATCCGAAATCACGCTCCAGTGGTAATCGTGCTTCACGAATTGCTGGCCCAGCGAATATTGCACCCGATGCACGCCGGGTATCTTGTCGATCGTCTTGTGCAGCAATTCCGTGACCTGATCGCCGTTTTCGACCAGCGTCATTGCAAGGATATCGCTGCGGCCCAAGAGCGTCGCGACGAAGCTGATCTGCGGAACCTTGGCCAGCGCCTCCGCCACCGCCTCGATATTGTGCGCGGTGTCGACCTCGATGAAGAGATAAGCGAGGATCGGATGCGGCAGCAGCGCCGAATTGCAAACCACCGAAACGGAGATGGCGTTCGCCTCGAACAGCCGCTTCAAACGCGCGCGGATCGTGCCTTCGGTGACGCCGAGTTCGCGCCCCACTTCGCGATTGCTGACGCGCGCGTCACGGCCGAGGCGTTCGATGATCTGACGGTCGAAATCGTCCAGTTCGATTCTAGTCATCCGAGCGGCGCCCATGAGGATTGATATTTGAAAACCTTCAGCGCCAGACCCGGACTGAGACGCGCGACGCCGGGCACTCCGGGCAAGACGTTCGTCAAAAGGTTCGAAATGTCGGCGAGGTCTTTGGCGACGACCTGCAGCTCGATGTCGTTCGCGCCGATCGTCACGTTCGCAGTCAACACCTGGGACAACTTCGCGAGATCGCGTGCGACTTCTTCAGCCAGGCGTCCCTTCACCTGAACGCCCACGGCCACGATGTGATCGAAGCCCATGGCCCGCAGGTCGCGGATGGCGACGACGCGAATTGTATTGGTTTCGTCCAGCCGCCGCAGACGAGCGCGTATGGTGGCTTCGTTCACGCCCACCGCCGCGGCCAGATCGCGGTTCGACATCCGGCCGTCCGTGCGCAGCAATTCGATGATGCGCGCGTCCACGGCGTCAATACCGACTGCTGACATCCAATTGACGCCATCGTCCGGCGCGCGGTCCACCGGATTGCCGCGCGCACCACGCGTACGCGCTAAATTGTTGGTTTCCGCCACACTAACTCCCCCCGGACATTACGCCGGCCGGATTTCGCCGTCGCCTTTGGAGCTCCGAGCGAGACCACCGGTCCCCGCGCGATCCAGAGCAACACCTGCCCAGAGTGTCCGCGACCGTCGCGCATGTCTATTAAGTCTTTGGCCGATTTTGAAAAAAGTCGACCCAAGAATGGATGAGGGGACGGAATTTTCGTAAAAAATCGAGCCGGCCAAGCCCGATTAGTGACTGGAATCTGAAGAAGCTACGCCGATCGGGTGAAATAGGCGACGCGTTTGCGCCTATCGAGACAGAAACGAGAGCGTTGCGTCCACAGCGCGCTTCGCCCGCTCCAGAGGTCTTAAACCCGCGATGATCTGCTCCTCCTGAGGAATTTCGACGGTCCGGCGGGCGCGCGCCGGCAAGAGCGCCATCATGTCTGCGAGCGGCAGCATGCCTGCCCCTGGAAGCATGCGTTGGAGGCCGGCCTCCCAGACCAGCTTGTCTGCCGGCGTTTCGGCTGGCCCATCGCTCAGCTGCACGAAGCGAACGAGTTCCGCCGGAGCCTGCGCCAAGTCATCCAGCCCGGCGCCGGAGCGGATGTGGTGCAGCAAATCGAGGTTGAGCGCTGCGTTCGTCCGGTCCGCGTCACGCAAAAGCGCCAGCGCATCGCGCAGGCTCTTGATTTGAGAGGGGGGATAGAACTCGACGACCACGTCGAGCCCAAAACCCTTCGCCAGGTCGCAAAAAGCAATAAACCGCTCGAGACGGCGCGCGGGTTCGCGGTCGTAAAGGAGCGCGTTTACGGCGGGAATTCCAAGATCGGCGCTCGCCGCGAGGCCGGGTTCAAACGCGGCGACGTCAGTCCGGGACGCCAGCGTGAAAGGGTAAGCGAGATCGATCGCAACGCCGAGATCGGCGCAAACTTTTTTGGTCTCCCGCCGCGCCGCTCCGTCGGTGATCAGATTGTAATCCGGCAGACGCGGCAGCGCCTCCGGCATGGAGTGCAGGAAAATGCAAACGCCGTCGCAGCCGGATTGGGCTGCGACGGCGGCAAGTTCTACAGGCGTCGTATCGACGACCGTGATGTGGTCGAGCGCGAGCGACGCCATCGGCGCGTTACGCTTTGGCTCTGGCCTTGAGGATGTCGAGCGCCACGTCGACGATCATGTCCTCCTGGCCGCCGACCATTTTCCGGCGGCCGAGTTCAACCAGGATTTCGCGCGTGTCCAGACCGTAATCGCCGGCCGCCTTTTCGGCGTGGCGCAGGAAGCTGGAATAGACGCCGGCATAACCGAGCGCGAGGGTCTCGCGGTCGACGCGCACCGGGCGATCCTGCAGCGGGCGCACCAGATCCTCGGCGGCGTCCATCAGCTTCATCACATCGCAGCCATGGTTCCAGCCCTTGCGGTCGGCGGCGGCGATGAAGACTTCCAGCGGCGCGTTGCCCGCGCCCGCGCCCATGCCGGCCAGGCTGGCGTCGATGCGCACCGCGCCTTCCTGCGCGGCCACGATCGAGTTCGCAGCGCCCAGCGAGAGATTGTGGTGGGCGTGGATGCCGCGCTGGGTTTCCGGCTTCAGCACCTTGTCATAAGCGCGCAGACGATCCCGCACGCCGTCCATGTCCAGGGCGCCGCCGGAATCCGTCACATACACGCAGTGTACGCCATAGGATTCCATCAGCAGCGCCTGTTTGGCCAGCGCCTCGGGCTCGATCATGTGGCTCATCATCAAAAAGCCGGACACGTCCATGCCCAGATCGCGCGCGATGCCGATATGCTGTTTCGACACGTCCGCTTCGGTGCAGTGCGTGGCCACGCGCACCGACCGCACGCCCAGATCGTAAGCGCGCTTCAGCTCCTCGACCGTACCGACGCCCGGCAGGATGAGCGTGGTCAGCACGGATTTCTTCAAAACGCTGGCGGCCGCTTCCAGCCATTCCCAGTCGGTATGGGCGCCGAAGCCGTAATTGAAGCTGGCGCCCGACAGGCCGTCGCCATGCGCCACCTCGATCGCGGCCACACCCGCTTCGTCCAGCGCCTGCGCGATCTTCTTCACGTGATCGATGCCGTACATGTGGCGGATGGCGTGCATGCCGTCGCGCAGCGTCACGTCCTGGATGTAGAGCTTATCCTTGCTGACGTCGAAGCTCATGCCGCGGCCCTCTTGTCCAAGATTTTCTTTGCAATCAACTCGCCGGTGGCGCGCGCCGCGGCGGTCATGATGTCCAGATTGCCCGAATAGGAGGGCAGATAATCGCCGGCGCCCTCGACCTCAAGGAAGATCGAGGTCTTCACGCCGGTGAACTCGCCGCGGCCCGGAATGGTCAGCGGGTTGTTGTCGCCGAAGCGCTCGAACTGCACTTCCTGCTTCAGGCGGTAGCCGGGCACGTATTTCTGCACTTTGGCGACCATGGCCTTCACGGATTCGCGGATGGTTTCCTCGTCCGCGCCGGAGGACAGCGTGAACACGGTGTCGCGCATGATCATCGGTGGTTCGGCCGGGTTCAGGATGATGATGGCCTTGCCCTTCTCGGCCCCGCCGACGTCCTCGATGGCGCGCGCGGTGGTGCGGGTGAATTCGTCGATATTGGCGCGCGTGCCGGGACCGGCCGAGCGCGACGACACCGAAGCCACGATCTCGGCGTAATGGACCTTGGAGACCTGGCTTACCGCCGCCACCATCGGGATGGTGGCCTGGCCGCCGCAGGTCACCATGTTCACATTGCCCTCGTCGAGATGGGCTTCCATGTTCACGGGCGGGATGGTGAAGGGGCCGATGGCCGCCGGCGTCAGATCGACCAGGATCTTGCCGTCGGCGCGCAGGGCCTTGTCGTGATCCTTGTGCGCATAGGCCGAGGTGGCGTCGAACACGATCTCGATCTCAGGATAGGACGGCAGCTTCATGAGGCCTTCCAGGCCTTCATGCGTCGTCGGCACGCCGTGCTGGCGCGCCAGCGCCAGACCTTCCGATTGCGGGTCGATGCCGACCACCGCGACCAGCTCCAGATTCTCCGAATACTTCACCATCTTGATCATCAGATCGGTGCCGATATTGCCCGATCCAATGATCGCCGC
>CAYNCS010000004.1:0-7105 GCA_964395875.1 uncultured Caulobacteraceae bacterium
GCGAGAGCGCGCCGCTGACGACATGGCCTCTCAGTGACCTCCTTTGGGTAGGGCAGCCATTCGGGCTCAGTTGGATAGGGCTCCACATTGACCCACAGCGGCGCCGTGCTTTGTGCGAACGGCAAATGATGGCGCGAAATCATTCAAGGCGACGGACCGCGCGCTAGAGGAACCGATGAATGATCCGCCTTGCGCATCCGGCGGGCGGAATAGCCGTTCATACGGCGTGCAAGCGTCGGGAGGATGTAGCTTTGAGACTAGTTCCTCGGTGCCCCTTTTGTGCTCGGATTTCGTTTTTCAGCCTCGGCCAGGGTGGGCTCGTCATCGGCATTGGCATTGGTCCGACGAACTGCATACTGAGCCGCTTCGACCTCGCAGAGCGTCATCCGATAAGACGCCGTTTTCGAAAGTTTGCTTGAGAGCTTTTCGGTCAAGACCGGGCGCCCCTTCACGTCGGTGGAACTCCATTTACCAATGACCGGCCATGACCTGAATCCATGAGTGCTGCCGTCCCCTCGCTGGCGGCGCATAATTGAGGGGCGAGTTGGCACCATTGGGAGGGGGGCGAGACGCAATCAAGCGGTGGAGGTCTCGCGTATGGATGCGCTGGCTTGAGCAGTGGCGCGGACGCGATCCGCCGGAGGAAGAAGTACAATGCCGCGCGCACCCGGGTGACCTGGCGAGCGCTATGAATGGGACGGGGCGATGAAGCGCCGACAGCCGAGCGGGCCGGCACAGGCTCGGATTAACCCGCACGGGCGAAGACGACCCGGCGCGAGTCGCTCGCACGCTGCGCCGCGAAGGGGTGATTGCCGAGGAAGCGGGCGGCGCCTGCATATCCTGAACGTTTGCAGTGCAAAATTTAGGCGTGGCGCCGTTGGGCTGGACGGTCCTGCAGGAAATCGTTGAGCCAGTCCGGGGTTGCGTCTTCAGATCGGGACGCGACGAAAGCAACGGCGTTTTCGATCCGCGTCCCAATCAAATTCTGTGACCGCCAATGGGCGGCATATCCGGGCAACGGCGTCCGATCGGGGGGAAATCCGCGATTCGCGTTGTTGTTCACGCGGCTTTGGCCGCGAAGGGGATGTCGTTCATGAAGCCGTTGTTCATCAATTCCGCGATTGCTTCCGCACTCGCCTTCTTTGCACCCACCACCGCCGTAAAAGCGCAGGAAGCGCCGCAGACGATCTCCGAGGCGATCGCTGCGGGAAAGCCGATATTCGAGGCGCGCGCCCGCTATGAAAGCGTCGATCAGGATAAGATCGCCAATACCGGACAGGCTGCGACGTTGCGCACCCGCCTTGGCTGGGAGACGGGCGATTGGAATAATTTCAAGGCGCTTGTCGAGTTTGAAGACGTGCGCCAGCTGGGGTCCGAGGATTACGTGGTCAACGTTCCCGGCGCGACCACGCCAAGCCTGAACGGACGTAAGGGTTTTCCGATCATCAACGATCCGGAAGTGACGGAACTCAATCGCCTGCAATTGAGCTGGAAGCCGTCGCAGAATTTCAGCGCCACGCTGGGACGGCAGCGTATCCTGATCAATGATCAGCGCTTCGTAGGCAATGTCGGTTGGCGTCAGGACGAGCAGACCTTTGACGCAGTGCGCCTTGATGCGACCTTCGGCAAGCTGAAGGCGACCTACGCGTATCTGGATCACATCAACCGGATTCTCGGAGAGGATAAGGACTGGGATTCCGACAGCCACATTTTCAACGCGAGCTATGCATTTGCCGAGCCGCTGAAACTGGAAGGCTTCGTCTATGCGCTGGATTTCAAGAACAGCGCGGTCAATTCCTCTCTGACAGAAGGCGTGAAGGCGTCGGGCAAATCGTGGGTGAACCTGTTCCAGCTCGCCTACAACGCGACCTACGCCAAGCAGGAAGATTATCGAAGCGCGCCGACAAGTTTCGACCTTGAATATTATGGCGGCGACATCGCCGCGACCTTCGACATCTATACGGCGAAGGTCAGTTACGAATCGCTGGAAGGCAATGGCGCGCGCGGCTTTACGACGCCGCTCGCAACGACTCATGCATTCCAGGGCTGGGCGGACGCGTTCGTGTCGCCGGGCGGCAACAAGAGCTTTGTCGACGGGATCGAGGACTTCAATGTTTCGCTGCAGATCAAGCCGCGATTCAAGTTCACCTATCTCTTCAATCCGGATTTCCTGGTTCGCTATCACGATTTCAGCGCGCAACGAACCGGCGCGGATCTGGGCAGCGAGTGGGATATCCAGGCGACCGCCGCCATCACGAAGCAATTGTCGGTGTTGGTGAAGTACGCGGATTTTGACGGCGAAAAGACCGTTCCCGCCGGGACCGCCGCAGCGCCCGCCGACCGGCAGAAATTCTGGCTCAGCCTCGAATACAAACTCTAAGGCGCGTGCGCCGCTGCCTCTTTGAAGGAATGTGACATGACCGAAAAATCCAAAAAACCCTCAATGAACTTCACCCGGCGTGCGGCGTTGAAAGGCGTCGCCGCCACCCTCGCGGCGGCGAAAATGGCTTTGCCGTCGGGCGCTTTCGCGGCCGGTAAGGGACCGGAAGTGTCCGGCGCCCGTCTGGGCTTCATCGCGCTAACCGATTCCTCGCCGCTGATTATCGCCAAGGAACGCGGGTTCTTCACCAAGCATGGCATGCCGGACGTCGAAGTCTTGAAGCAGGCCTCCTGGGGCGCGACGCGTGATAACATCGTGTTGGGCTCCAAAGCGGGCGGCATCGACGGCGCCCATATTCTGTCGCCGAAGCCGCTGCAATATACGGCGGGCGTGCAAGTGCCGAAGGCGACGCCGATGTACACGCTGGCGCGTTTGAATACGAACGGTCAGGCGATTTCGGTCGGCAATGATCTCAAGGCCGTGAAGGTTGGACTGAACAGCGGCGGCGCAAAGGCGAAATTTGCGCAGCTCAAGAGCGCCGGCAATATCGCAAAGGTCGCCATGACCTGGCGCGGCGGCACGCACGATCTGTGGATTCGCTATTGGCTGGCGGCAGGCGGCATCAATCCGGATACGGACGTCTCCACCATCGTCATTCCGCCGCCGCAGATGGTCGCCAACATGAAAGCCGGCACGCAGGACGCTTTCTGTGTCGGCGAACCCTGGAACGGCCAATTGGTGAACCAGAAGGTCGGGTACACCGCCTGCCTGACCAGCGAGCTTTGGTACAACCACCCGGAAAAGGCGCTCGGCATGCGCGCCGACTGGGTGGACAAATACCCCAATGCGGCGCGCGCCATCACCGCGGCTGTGCTTGAGGCTCAGCAATGGTGCGATCAGATGAAAAACCGTGCGGCGATGTGCTCCATCGTCTCCGGGCGTCAGTACGTCAACGTGCCGATTGGCGATATTCTGCCGCGTCTGCAGGGCAAGATCGATTACGGCGACGGCCGCAAGGTCGAGGGTTCGCAACATTACATGAAGTTCTGGGCCGACAACGCCAGCTTCCCATACAAATCGCACGACCTTTGGTTCGTCACGGAGAACAAACGCTGGGGGATCATGCCGGGCTCGGTGGATTCCGAAGGCCTCGTGAAGAAGGTGAACCGCGCCGACATCTGGCGTGATGCGGCGAAAATGATCGGCGCCGCCGCGCCGGCGTCCGACAGCCGGGGCGTCGAGAAATTTTTCGACGGCAAGACCTTCGATCCATCGAATCCCGAAGCCTATCTGGCGTCCCTGTCCATTAAGAAGCTCGCGTGAGGATGAAGATGACCGCTGCCGCGAAAGCTAATGTGTCCAAGACGGAAACAGGCGCGCCGGCGCCGCAGATCAGGAAAGCAGGAAACGTGGCGCCTTTTCCGGCAAAAACGAAGGCCAAGACCGGCGATGCGTTGCGCCGACTCTCGCACGCGGCCGCGGTCATCCTTCCTCCCTTGGTAGTGGTGTTGCTTCTGGGGGTGATCTGGGAGCTCGCCGCGCCGGAGGCGGGCGGCCTGCCGCGGCCAAGCATGATCTGGCTTGAATCAAAGGACCTCATTCTCGATCCCTTTTTCGATCGCGGCGGCGTGGACAAGGGACTTGGTCTGCACGTTTTGACCTCCCTGTCGCGCGTCGCGCTCGGCTATGGCGCGGCGGCTCTCGCCGGCATCGCCTTGGGCGTGCTGGTGGGGCAGAGCATTACGGCGCATCGCGGCCTGGATCCGGTGTTTCAGGTTTTGCGCACCGTACCGCCGCTGGCCTGGCTGCCGATCTCGCTGGCGATCTTCCAACAGGCGCAGCCGTCGGCGCTGTTCGTGATCTTCATCACGTCCATCTGGCCGATCCTGATCAATACGGCCGTGGGCATCCGGAATATTCCGCAAGACTACCAGAACGTCGCGCGGGTTCTCCGTTTGTCGCCGTTCCGTAACTTTACGCTGATCATGTTGCCGGCCGCCACGCCGTACATCTTCACGGGTCTGCGCATCGGCATCGGCATGGCGTGGCTGGCGATCGTCGCATCCGAAATGCTTCTTGGCGGCGTGGGCGTCGGCTTCTTCATCTGGGACCAATATAATTCCGGGCGCATCTCCGACATCGTCGTGGCGCTCGCCTGGGTTGGCCTGGTCGGCTTCGCTCTCGATCGTCTGGTGGCTGCACTCGGCCGGCTCGTGTCGCGCGGCGTCAGCGCCGGTTAAGGAGGCAACAATGTCTTATCTTTCGATCGAAAACGTCGGCGTTACGTTCAAGCGCGGCGCGGCCTCCAGCGAAGTGCTTCGCGATGTGTCGCTCAAAATCAATAAGGGCGAATACATCTCCATCATCGGCCATTCGGGGTGCGGCAAGTCGACCCTGCTCAATATCGTGGCTGGCCTGACGCCGATGACCACCGGCGCGGTCATTCTTGACGGCAAGGGCGTCGAGCAGCCCGGACCGGATGCGGCGGTGGTCTTTCAGAACCACTCACTTTTGCCTTGGCTCACCGTCACCGAAAATGTGCGCATCGCCGTGGATCAGGTGTTCAAGACCAAGAGTAAGGCCGAACGCGCCGAGTGGGTGATGGAAAACCTCGCGCTGGTGCACATGACCCACGCGAAGGACAAACGCCCGGGCGAGATCTCCGGCGGTATGAAACAGCGTGTGGGCATTGCGCGCGCGCTCGCCATGCAGCCCAAGGTGCTGCTGCTGGACGAACCCTTCGGCGCTCTGGATGCGCTGACGCGCGCGCATTTGCAGGACAGCGTGATGGCCATTCACGCCAAGCTGAACACCACGATCCTGATGATTACGCACGACGTCGACGAGGCTGTGCTGCTGTCCGACCGTATCGTCATGATGACGAATGGCCCTGCGGCCGGCATCGGGCAGATCCTTGATGTGAATCTACCGCGTCCGCGCGATCGCATCGCGCTCGCGGAGAACGTTGATTATCATCACATCCGCCGCGAGGTTCTGGAATTCCTGCATGCGCGTCACGGCGCTCGCCACGCGGCATAGGGGAACGCCATGTCAGGTTTGGCCAAGGAGCGTCTGGTCGTCATCGGCAACGGCATGGCCGGTTGCCGGGCAATCGAAGAGATCCTGAAACGCGACCCGTCCCGCTATGACATTGCCGTCTTCGGCGCTGAACCGCGGGTGAATTACGACCGGATCATGTTGTCGCCGGTTCTCGCGGGCGAGAAGAGGTTCGAGGACATCATCATCAATGATGAGGCGTGGTATAGCGACAATAACATCGCGCTGCACAGCGGCCAGAAGGTCGTGTCGATCGATCGTGAAGCGAAGACGGTGACCGCAGAGAGCGGCCTCGTCGTTTCCTATGACAAGCTGTTGTTCGCGACGGGGTCGGACCCGATCCGCCTGCCGCTGCCGGGCGCCGATTTGATGGGCGTTGTGGCTTTCCGCGACATTGATGACGTCGACCGGATGGTGTCGATCTCCGGTCGCGGCGGTAAAGCTGTGGTGATCGGCGGCGGCTTGCTGGGGCTTGAGGCTGCCTATGGCCTCGCGCGGCGCGGCATGGACGCCACCGTCGTGCATTTGATGGACGTGTTGATGGAGCGACAGCTCGACGGCGCGGCCAGCTATCTTCTGCAGGAAGCGCTGCGCGCGCGCGGCGTGGAGACGGTTCTCGGCGCCACTTCGGACGAGATTGTCGGCAAGGATGGGCACGTCGTGGGGCTGAAGCTCAAGGACGGCCGCGTGCTTGATTGCGATCTCGTCGTAATGGCGGTCGGCATCCGGCCGAATGTCGCCTTGGCGAAGGCGGCGGGCTTGGAGCTGGGGCGTGGTGTTATCGTTTCCGACCAGATGCGCACCTCCGATTCCGCGATCTATGCGGTCGGCGAGTGCGTCGAGCATCGCGGCCAGGTCTATGGGCTTGTGGCCCCGATCTGGGACATGTGCCGCACAATTGGCGCCGTGCTGACGAGCGATGACGCGGCGGAATTTGGCGGCGCCATCCTGTCGACGCGCCTGAAGGTGTCGGGCGTCGACGTTTTCTCCGCCGGGAAATATTCGGGCGGCGAGGGCTGCGAGGATCTGGTTTTCCGCGACGCCGGACGTGGCGTTTACAAGCGGGTCGTGCTTGAGGGCGGCCGCGTCGCGGGTGCGGTTCTGTTCGGCGACGTCGCCGACGGAGCCTGGTATTTCGATCTGATGAAGTCGGGCAGGGATGTCGAAGACATTCGCGACAGTCTCGTCTTCGGTCAGGCCATGACGGAGGCCTTGTCCGGCCAGGACCCTAAGGCGGCCGCATCAGCGCAAATGGCGGCGATGCCGGATGCGGCCGAAATCTGCGGATGCAACGGCGTGTGCAAAGGCGCCATCGTATCCGCCATCACGACGCAGGGTTTGAATACGCTCGAGTCCGTGCGCGCGGTCACGAAAGCCTCCGCATCCTGCGGCTCGTGCACGCCGCTTGTCGAAAAGCTGCTGACCTTCACTCTGGGCGACGCCTTTGAGGTGGACACAGGGCCGAAATCCGTCTGCAATTGCACCCATCACGGCCATGCCGAAGTGCGGCGCCGCATCGTGCAACAGGAATTGAAGTCCATGCCCGCCGTCATGCAGGCGCTGGAATGGACGACGCCGGACGGTTGCCCCTCCTGCCGTCCGGCGTTGAATTACTACCTGCTCGCTGCATGGCCGGGCGAGTACAAGGACGACAATCAATCGCGGTTC
>CAYNCS010000004.1:7115-35704 GCA_964395875.1 uncultured Caulobacteraceae bacterium
GATGTGGGGCGGCGTGACGACGCCGGCCGAACTGCGCGCCATCGCCGACGCGGCTGACAAGTACAAGGTTTCGATGGTGAAGGTCACCGGAGGGCAGCGAATCGATCTTCTAGGAGTGCAGAAAGAGGATTTGCCCTCGATCTGGGCCGATCTCAACGCCGCCGGCATGGTGTCCGGCCACGCATACGGCAAGGCCCTGCGCACCGTGAAGACGTGCGTCGGCAGCGAGTGGTGCCGCTTCGGCACGCAGGACTCGACGGGCCTTGGCGTGAAGCTCGAGAAATTCATGTGGGGCTCCTGGACGCCGGCCAAGGTGAAGCTGGCGGTCTCCGGTTGTCCGCGCAATTGCGCCGAGTCCACCTGCAAGGATGTGGGCGTGATCTGCGTCGAGTCCGGCTACGAAATCCATATTGGTGGCGCCGCAGGCCTGCACATTCAGGGAACCGAAATTCTCGGGAAAGCGGCGACCGAAGCGGAAGCGATTGAGATCATCGCGGCGGTGACGCAGATTTATCGCGAAGAGGCGTTCTATCTTGAGCGCGTCTATAAATGGATGGCGCGGGTTAGTCTTGAAAGCATCAAGGCGCGCGTCATGGACGACGGGGTGGAGCGCAAGGCGCTGTTCGAGCGCTTCGTACATTCGCAGACATTTTCGCAGATCGACCCCTGGGCGGAGCGCGCCGCGGGCCGGGACGCGCATGAATTCACGCCACTCAATAGCCTTGACCTCACCATGGCCGCGGAATGAATACGATGAGCGCAGTGAACGCCGAATGCGGCTGGGCCGATGTCGGTGCGGTTGACGACATTCCGCTCAGGGGCGCGCGCAAGGTCACGGCGACAGGGGGTGAGATCGCCGTGTTCCGGACGGGGGACGGTGCAGTGTTCGCGTTGCGCGACCAGTGTCCGCACAAGGCCGGACCGTTGAGTCAGGGCATCGTGCACGGGCACGCAGTTGCTTGTCCGCTGCATGCATGGCGCATCGATCTGGAATCGGGCGAACCGCTGGACGCTGACGCCGGCAAAGGCTGCGTGCCGCGGTTTGAGGTGCGCGTCGTTGAAGGGCGCGTGTTCATCAGGACGGATCGGTGAGATGCCGGACGGCGCGCGCTCCGTCCTGATCGACACAACATGCCCCTATTGCGGCGTGGGGTGCGGCGTGCGTGCGCAGGGCGATCGCGAAAGCCTGAGCGTTGCGGGGACGCCGGATCATCCGGCGAATTTCGGGCGCTTGTGTTCAAAGGGCGCGGCGCTGGGATCGACGCTCGCCCTTTCGTCGCGCCTGCTTTACCCGGAAATCGGCGGCGCGCGCGTGAGTTGGAGCGCCGCCATCGCCGATGTAGCGCGGCGTTTATCCGGCGTGATCGCGCAACATGGTCCGGACGCCGTCGCGTTTTACGTTTCGGGTCAATTGCTGACAGAGGATTATTACGCCGCCAACAAACTCATGAAGGGCTATATCGGTAGCGGAAATATCGACACCAATTCGCGGTTATGCATGGCGTCAGCCGTCGTCGCGCACAAACAGGCGTTCGGCGCTGATCTGGTTCCGGGGTGCTATGAGGATCTGGAGCTCGCGGACCTGATCGTTTTCTCCGGACACAACGCGGCGTTCACGCATCCTGTCCTTCTGCGCCGAATGGAGAGCGCCAAGGCGCGTGGGCAGAAATGGGTGGTGCTCGATCCGCGCCGCACCGACACGGCCGAGGCCGCCGATTTACACTTGCCATTGGCGCCGCAGACGGATGTGCGCCTGTGGAATGGCCTGCTGGCGTGGCTGATCGAACGCAACGCGGTCGACAAGGATTACATCCGCGCGCACGTCGCCGGCTTTGAAAACGCGCTTGAGGCTCTGTCGAAGCAGGACCAGTCGCTTGAGGCGGTCGCGCGGGATTGCGGAGTCGATTTGGGCGCTCTGGAGGACTTCTATCGCCTGTTCGCAGCGCACCCGAAAACCGTGACGCTGTTTTCTCAGGGCGCGAACCAGTCCGCGCAGGGCGTGGCCAAGGGCGCCAGCATCATCAATTGCCATTTGGCGACCGGCCGCATCGGCAAGCCCGGCGCCTGTCCGTTTTCGATCACCGGGCAGCCCAACGCCATGGGGGGCCGCGAAACCGGCGGCATGGCGACAACGCTCGCCGCGCACATGGATTTTGACGCCGCTGCGCGCCGGCGCGTGCAGCGCTTTTGGAACTCGCCCACGATCGCGGAGGAGCCCGGCCTGAAGGCGGTCGATATGTTCGACGCCGTATCTGACGGGCGCATCAAAGCCATCTGGGTCATCGCCACCAATCCGGTTGTGAGCCTTCCGAACGCCGGCAAGGTCCGCGATGCGCTGGCGCAATGCCCGAACGTGATCGTGTCCGAATGCGTCGCGGAATCCGACACGCTCAATTTCGCGCACGTCAAACTGCCGGCCGCTGCATGGAGCGAGAAGGATGGCACGGTGACGAATTCCGAACGCCGCATTTCACGGCAGCGGGGCTTGCTCGCTCCCGCTGGGGAAGCGCGTCAGGACTGGCGTGCGATCGCCGGGGTCGCGGATGCGATGGGCTTTGGCGTCGGCTTCGGCTGGCGTACTTCCGCTGACGTGTTCCGCGAATACGCGGAATTGACCAATTACGAAAACAAGGGGCGCCGTTTTCTGCGCCTCGGGCCGCTGGCGCAGCTCACAGACGACGGTTACGACGCAATGCAGCCGGTGCAGTGGCCTGTCGACGCCGCAGGCGGGCGGGCGCGGCTGTTTGCGGATGGGACATATCAGACCGCCGACGGCCGGGCGCGTATCCACGTTCACGCTGCGAAGGGGCCGGCGATCAAAACATCAGCCAAGTTTCCCCTTGCGCTGAACACCGGGCGCATCCGCGATCAGTGGCATACGATGACGCGCACTGGTCTTGCGCCGGAGCTCTGCCGCCACGAGCCGCAGCCTTTCGTCGAGATTCATCCAGCCGATGCAGAGGCGTTCGGCGTTGAGGATGGAAAGCTCGCGCGGATCAGCGCGGCCGCAGGAGAGGCGATCGTCGTGGCGAAGGTCTCCGACCGCCAGCGTCGCGGCGCGCTCTTCATGCCGATGCACTGGACGCGTGCATTTGCGCCGCACGGTTTGTGCAATCCTCTGGTGGGCGCGTCGGTCGATCCGCAATCCGGGCAGCCGGAATTCAAGCATACGCCCGCCCGCATCCGGCCCTATGCAGAGACATGGCGCGGCTTCTATATTGCGCGCACCGCCGCCAGCCCCGTGCCCGGCTGCGAGCTGGTCTGGCGGCGCATTCCGATTCAGGGCGGCTTCTTGCACGAGTTCGCCGGTGAAGGCGATCTGGGCGACGCCGATCACGTGCGTCTATGTCTTATCGGGCAATCCAGCGGCGACGTGCTGAATTACAACGACGTCGCGCGCCGCGTCAGCCGTTGGGCGGAATGCGTGGACGGCCGGCTGTCCCGTGTGTTGATGATCGCCCCACATGGCGCTCTGCCGGACCGGGAATGGTTGTGCGACCTGTTCGACAGGGAGACGATCGGCTTGGACGAGCGCGCCGCGTTGCTCGCCGGACGTCCACTGAAGGGCGCGTCGCGCGGTCGTCTGGTGTGCGCCTGCTACGGTGTCGCGGAGACGACGATCAAGGCGGCCATCGCCGGCGGCGCCCGCGATTTGGAGGCGATAGGCGCCGGTACGCGCGCGGGCACGAATTGCGGTTCTTGCCGCATAGAAATCCGCCGCATATTGGAGGCGGCGGTCTTCGCGGACGCAAACGAGTCCGAGGAGGCAGAAGCCGAGCAAGAAGGAAAGGCGCCCCGCCATGCCGCTTGAGACGACTGAACGTTCTTTGGGCAAGGTTTATCTCGTCGGCGCTGGGCCTGGCGCGGCCGATCTCCTGACGTTGCGCGCCGCGCGTCTGATCGAAAGCGCCGGCGCTATCCTTTATGACGCGCTGGTTGGGCCAGATATCCTGGCCATGGCGCCGCAAGCGTGTGTGCGGATTCTGACGGGCAAGCGCGCCGGCCGTCCGAGCATGCGTCAGGACACGATCAATAAATTGATGCTGCGTCTGGCGCGGCGCGGCCTGAATGTGGTGCGCCTGAAGGGCGGCGATCCATCCATTTTCGGGCGGGTGCATGAAGAGCGCGTTTTCCTCGAGCGTCATGGCGTGCAGACGGAGACCGTGCCCGGCGTTACGGCGATGTGCGCCGCCGCCGCCCAATTCGAATTCCCACTGACGCATCGTGGTCTGGCGCGCAGGCTGGTGGCGTCGACCGGGCGGCTGAATGGCGGCGCGGCGGCGGATCAAAGCGCGGCGCTCGCCGATCCGGAAACCACATGTGCGCTCTATATGGGAGCGGACGTCGCTGCAGGCGCTGCGCGCCAATTGATCGAAGCAGGCCGTAGCCCGGCGACGCCGGTTCTGATCGCGGAAGGCGTCAGCACGCCGCAGGCCCATGCGCGGACGGTTTCCTTGGCCGGACTCGCCGAGGTGCAGACGCTAAAGGGTGATGCTCCGGTCCTGTTGATCATCGGCGCCGTTGCAGCGGCGGCCAAGCGTGCAAACAGCACCGACGTTGCAACGTGCTCTGCGGCCTGCAATTCGTTCGGTTAGGACTTTTCGTCGCCGTCGAAATGGGCTCGCGACAGTCGCCCGTTTATGCGTGGCGGCAGACGTGCGGTCTTGCATCCGCGCGTTTGGTTTCTTTCTCTGCGGTCCCGGCAGCGCCGCCCGCGAGCACGGCGAAAATGTTCAATTGAGGACAAGACGTCGCCTGTGGGACACAAATATCCGCGTCCCAGATTGAATGTCCGATCTGTTTCCGGCACACAATTCGCAGAAAAAAAGCCTTGAGGGAGGCGTCGGGATGCAGGCGGAACTCAGCGCGCTGATCGCCAGGGCGCGCACGCCGTCCTTTATCGTGGAAGTGGTCGAGAACATCGCGGCGTGCCCTTGCGACATCCTGTTGTCTGAGGGGCGGCATGTGGTCGCCATGCAGCGGCAGCGTTTGCAGAGCTTCTCCACCGGTCGTTTCGAGCGCGTGCAGCGGCCAGATGCGGCGGATGAACCGGATGAGATCGCATCCCGCGACTTTGAAAATATCGGCCGCGTCATCGCGCTGCCTAAAGGTTATCAGCTGCATGTGCGGGCCGATGGCGGAGTCACCGAGACGGTGCGGTGCAGTTTTACTCCGGAAACGCTGAAGAGGCTTGTGGGGCGACGCATTCTTGTCGACGAGGCGCGCATCGCCGCCTGCCTGAATGTGAAATGCCCCCGCATCGCACGTCTGCTCGCGCAGCTGGCGGCGGAAGCTGAGCATCCGGGCGAGCATTCGGAATTGCTGATCGATGCATTGGGCCAGGCCCTGGCGGTCGAACTGGTGCGCTATCTGGACAGTCAGACGCGTCCTGCGCAGGTGAGCCGCGGAGGGCTGTCGCAACGTGTGCTGCGCCAGATCGTCGAGTTTACGAACGCGCGCAATGGCGCGGTTGGCCTCGTCGATCTCAGCCGCTTGACGGGTTTCAGCGAGCGGCATCTGACGCGCGCCTTCAAGCAATCGACCGGACAAACGATCAGCGATTTTCTCACGGAAATCCGGCTCAAGCGCGCCATCGAGTTTCTAACAGGCACGGATATGAAGGTGCGCGAGATCGCCGCCGAGCTCGGCTTCGGCAGCAGTGGCGCGTTCTGTGTGGCGTTCGCGCGGGAGACGGGAGAGTCTCCGGAAAAATTCCGTAAGCGGCAATTGGCGAGTCAAAACCAAACGGTGCGGGAGAAGACCTTGCTCGATCCTGCGGCGCTGCAATGATCGAGGCTGAGATGGGTCTGAACGCAGTCTCCGTTGAATTCAATCGGGCGAACCAGGCATGAGCCTCGCTTTGACTTTCGACCCCGGCGCCATGCTGGTGTCCGGGAGCGGGCGCGTCGGGACCGGCGTCGTGCGCGTCCTGGCGCAAGCCGGCGTGCCGGTGGTTTTCACGTACAACCGTGATGAGACGCGGGCTGCGGAACTGGTGAAGGCCGTGAGTGCGGCGGGTGGACGCGTTAAAGCGCGGCGGATGGATCTCGCGGATATGGAGTCCATCAAAGCGGCGCTGGAAGACGCAGCGGCGTTCGGCGGCGGAGTGCGGCATGTCGTTTCCAGCGGCGGGCCGATGATGCCATTTGGACCGATGGCGGATTTGGACGCCAAGGCCATCGCCGAGTTTTTCGACGGCGACGCAATGGGCAGCTTGCGGCTGGCGCAGGCCGCGATCCCGTACCTGCGCGCGGACGGCGGCTCGATCTCGTTTTGCACCACGATCGCGAATTATCGCATTGTGGATTATGACGGCGCGTCGCCGTTCTCGAAGGGAGCGGTCGAGGCGCTGATGCGGCAGATCGCCTACGAAGAGGCGAAGAAGGGCGTACGCGCGAATTCGGTCGCGGTGTCCTGGGTGTCCGACCTCAGTAAGGAACAACAATTCATCGATGTGAGCGGCGCGCCGGAGCCCTCGCTGACCTATCTAAGTGCTTTGATCAATCAGATGTACGATGGAACGCCGCTGGAACGCCCGGCGGCGAGCGACGAGGCGGGCTATCTCTTCGCGTTTCTGGCCTCGCGTCAGGCGGCCTACATCACCGGGCAATCCATCCGGTTCGACGGCGGGTTCGCCTTGGGCGGTCCGCCGAACGGCTAGGTGCGGACCAGTTTCACCTCAATGGTTTAGTCGCGCTTTTAACCGCGCCTCGCGCTCCCGCGCCTGGCGCCTTGCCATGCGGGGCCATCCGAAAGCATCATCTCTCCAGATAGGCGCCGTCGTCTTGGGGGGGATCATGACTTACGACCCGACAATCCGCGGCGGCCTGGTTGCGAATGATGGTAAAGTGGAGGCGGCCGCAGGCGCTGCCTCTAGCAGGCGCGTAATGATGGATAGTGGGAATAGACTGATGCGTGTTGTCCTTGCATTGATCGCGTTCGGATTGGCCGGTGCGGCGCAAGCGCAGCCAAATCCATGTCCCGGCGCCTTGCCGCGACCGGGCACGACCTTCGGCGGGACTGTGCGCATGGTTCTCGACGGGGACACTATGTGCGTAAGCGAGAAGCCGTATTTCAAAACCTGGATCAAGATCCGCCTCGCGGATTTCGATGCGCCTGAATTGAATCGGCCTGGCGGAGACGCCGCCAAAGCGGCGCTTGAAGACATCGCCATGGGACGGCGCGTTGTGTGCGTTTCAGGCGGTCGAAGCTTTGATCGCAGCGTCGCGCGTTGCGCGATCGAGGGAAAAGGCGTCGGCGCGTTTATGCGGGATGAAGGGATCGAGGAAGGCGGCCAGCGCTGAAGGCCTTATCGCTTGAAAGCATAAGCAAGCGCCGGGAGCTCCAGAGGTGGCGACGCCGCCGCCGTACATTGCGGCTGACGTCTGTTTAGCGCTGGCGCCTGCACGCTTTACGGCCTCGGGACTTGGCGCACGGTGAAAAGCGCATTAATCGCTTGTCCCGCAACCAAATACTTGGAGTTCGCTTGATCGTCTCTCGTCCTGGTGATCCGCCGAGTCTGCGCGGCTTCAGCCGGCCATGAGGCGTAGAGCTTTTCTCGGGCTGGCCGGGGCGTTTCCGCTCGGGTGCGCCGCCCCACCGCCGCGCCAGCGGGACCGGGTTCGGCTCGGCGTGACGCTGGAGCCGCCGAACCTCGACCCGACGGCTGGCGCCGCCGCCGCCATCGACGAAGTCGTCTACGCCAACGTTTTCGAGGGACTGACCAGGGTCGTCGCGGACGGGACGACGCAGCCAGCTTTGGCCAAAGCCTGGGAAGAGCGCAATGGCGCGCGCGAATACGTTTTCACGCTGCACGAGAATGTGCGCTTCCACGACGGAGCGCCGTGCGATGCGGCGGCCGTCAAATTCTCGCTGGACCGGGCGCGCGCGCCGGATTCGGTGAATGCGCAAAAGGAGCTCTTCGAGCCGATCGCGGACGTCGCCATTCTGGACCCGCTGAGGGTGCGCGTGCGTTTGAAAAGACCCTTTCGCGCGCTGCCCGATAATTTGGCGTGGGGCGACGCTGTCATCGTTTCTCCTGAGAGCGCGGCGTTGAACGCGGTGCATCCCATCGGCACCGGACCATTCCGGTTTGCGCGCTGGGCCCGCGGCAGCATGATTACGCTGGAGCGCGCGCCTGATTACTGGGGTGCGCCTGTCCATCTCAATGGCGCATCGTTTGTGTTTATTCCGGACGCCGCCGCCGCGATGGCGGCCTTGATGTCGGGCGACGTGGACGGCTTTCCGGATTTTCCGGCGCCGGAATTGTTGACGCCTCTGCGGCGGGACGGGCGGTTTCGCGTCGCGATCGGCGCTTCGCAGGGCGAAACGATCGTCGCGATGAATAATGCGCGCGCGCCGTTCAACGATATTCGCGTGCGCCGCGCTTTGTGCCACGCCATCGATCGCAAGGCCGTCATTGCGGGCGCCATGCAGGGCTATGGAACGCCCATCGGCAGTCATTTCTCTCCGGCCGATCCGGCTTATGTGGATATGACCGGACTCTATCCTTACGATCCTGCGCGGGCGCGGCAGTTATTGGCCGAGGCCGGATTTGCGAACGGCTTCAAGACGAGCCTGAAACTGCCGCCGACCTTTTACGCGCGGCGCGGCGGAGAAATCGTCGCGGCGCAATTGCGGGCCGTCGGCGTGGAAGCGCGCATCGAAAACATCGAATGGGCGCAGTGGCTGGATCAGGTCTTCGGCAACAAGGATTTCGATCTGACAGTTGTTTCGCACACCGAGCCACGCGACTACACAATCTATGCGCGCGACGATTATTATTTCGGCTATCGCAGCGACGCCTTCAAAGCGCTGCTGCGCGCATTGGAAAGCGCGGATGACGCAGAGCGAATCCGTCTCCTTCAGGCCATGCAGCGCAGGATCGCGGACGATGCGGTCAACGTCTTTCTGTACGAGTTTCCAAAACTCGGCGTCTGGCGCAAAGAATTGCAGGGCGTCTGGCTGGATTCGCCCACTCAGGCGAACGATCTGACCCAAGCCTATTGGGCGTCGGCATGAGGGGCTATCTTCTCCAGAAGCTCGCGACCTTGGCGCTGACGCTGTTCGCCGCCAGCATCGTCGTGTTCATTCTTCTCGACCTCGCGCCAGGCGACCCCGCAGCCTATATGATGGGGCTCAACGCCGATCCGCAGGCGCTCGCCGCCTTGCGCACGGAGTTGGGATTGGACCAGCCCGCGTGGACCCGCTACGCGACATGGATTGCGGGCCTGCTGCATGGCGATTTCGGCGTGAGCTACACGTATCGTGTGCCGGTCGCCTCGCTTCTGGCGGAACGGTCGCTGGTGTCGCTGCCTCTGGCGCTGTTTGCGTTGCTGCTGTCGACGGGCGCGGCAATCGGCCTGGCGGTGCTGATCGCCATTGTTCCAAACCGGTTTCTGAAGGCGTCCGTCCTCGGTTTCGCGCAAATCGGTTTGGCGACGCCGAATTTCTGGGTTGCGATCCTGTTGGTGCAGATCTTCGCGTCATGGCTTGGCTGGTTTTCTGCGGGCGGCTTTCCCGGCTGGGATTCCGGCGTGGGACCGGCGCTGCACGCGCTGGTTTTGCCGGCGATCGCGATGGCGCTGCCGCAATCGGCGATCCTGTTGCGCGTGGCGCATGCGGCGATGCTGGAGAGCCAGAACGAGCCCTATGTCGTGACAGCCCGCGCCAAAGGATTGAGCCCGCCGCGCGTGGTGCTCGGTCATATCCTGCCGAACGCGCTCATTCCCATCCTGACGATTTTGGGCCTGCAATTCACGTTTCTGCTGGCCGGCGCCGTGATTATCGAGAATGCGTTCTATCTGCCGGGGCTCGGGCGGCTGGTGCTGCAGGCCGTGACGCAGCGCGATCTGATCGTCGTCCGCGCGGTGGTGATGCTGCTGGTGTTTGCGGCGGTGGTGGTCACTTTCGCGATCGATCTGCTCTATGCCCTGGCCGATCCGCGCGTGCGCGATGGAGCCGTGCGATGAGCCGTCAAACGATTCCGCTTTCTCTGTGGGCCGGCCTTGCTTTGACGGCTTTGCTCGCTGCGGTCATCGCGTTGTCCTTCGTCTGGACTCCCTACGACCCGATTGCGCTCGACGTCGGCAATGCGCTGGCGCCTCCTAGCGCGGCGCACTGGTTCGGCGCCGATCAGTTCGGCCGCGATGTGGCGTCCTTGTTGCTGGCTGGCGCGCGCAATTCCATCGCGGTGGCGCTGGTGGCGGCGGGGATCGGCGCGTTGATCGGCGTGCCGCTGGGCCTGGCGGGCGCGGCGTATGGCGGCTGGTTCGATAATCTTTTGATGCGCCTGAACGACATCGTATTCGCGCTGCCCGCTTTGCTTCTGGCGATCCTGCTGGCGGCGGCGTTCGGCCCCGGCGCCTTGAACGCGGCGATCGCGATCGGGATATTCAACATTCCGGTGTTCGCCCGCGTGGCGCGCGGCGGGGCGCTGTCGTTGTGGGCGCGTGAATTCATTCTGGCCGCGCAGGTTGCGGGAAAGGGCCGGGCGCGCATCTCCGTCGAGCACATTCTGCCGAACCTCGCGGATCAATTGATCGTGCAGGCGGCTATTCAATTTTCGCTCGGCGTGTTGGCGGAGGCCGGCTTGTCTTATGTCGGGCTGGGCGTGCAGCCGCCCGCGGCGAGCTGGGGCCGCATGTTGAGCGAGGCGCAGACCTACGCCTTTCTGGCGCCGTGGCTGGCGATCGCGCCAGGCCTTGCGATTTTCCTGACCGTGCTGGGGCTTAGCCTGTTGGGCGACGGGCTGCGCGCGCTCGCCGAACGGAATAAGGGGCGGACGGCGTGACGGCGGCGTTGGAGATACGCGACCTCACATTGAATCTGGGGCAGACGCAGATCCTGCGCGGAATTTCGTTGAGCGCCGAACCGGGCCGCATAACGGCGTTGGTCGGCGAATCCGGTTCTGGAAAGTCGATGACCTTGCTGGCGGCCATGGGGCTTGCGCCGTCGTCGGCGCGCATTGGCGGGGCGGTGTTGCTGGATGGCGAAGATCTTCTGCAGGCGTCCGAGGCGCGGATGCAAAAGGTGCGGGGCGCGCGCATCGGCATGGTGTTTCAGGAAGTGATGACCGCCTTGAATCCCGTGCGCACGATCGGCGCGCAGGTGGCGGAAGTCGTGCAGGTGCACCGCGGACTGGACGCGCGCGCTTCTTCTGTTGCTGCGCGCGCCGCGCTGGATCGGGTGGGCCTCGCTGAGATCGACTCGCGCCGGTATCCGCATCAATTGTCCGGCGGGCAAAGACAGCGCGTCGCTATCGCCATCGCCATCGTGCTGAAGCCGGCTGTGTTGCTCGCGGACGAACCCACGACCGCTTTGGACGTCACCACCCAGGCGCAGGTGCTCGATTTGCTGCGCGCCCTTGTCCGGGAGGACGGCATGGCGCTGGTGCTGGTGACGCATGATTTGGCGTTGGTGTCCCAATATGCCGACGATGTTGTGATCATGCGCGACGGCGCCGTCGTCGAGATGGGCTCGGGCGATCTGGGTTTGTTGAAACACGATTATTCGCGCGCCCTGTTGTCGGCCGCCGCGGCGGCGCCCCAACGGTCTGGGGGAACGGTTTCAGACGAGAGGCTGCTTGAGATGCGGAACGTCAGCGTCACGTATCGTGCGGCGAACTCCCGTCCGCGGCCCGCACTGATCGATGTATCGCTTTCGGTGCGGCGGGGAGAAACCTTGGGCATTGTGGGCGAGAGCGGTTCGGGCAAGTCGACTTTGGCGCGCGCTGTGCTGGGCTTGCAGGCGCTCGATGCTGGCAGCGTCTCCATTGGCGGGCGCGCATTCGCTGACGCCCGGGGGGGCGATCTAAAGGCTTTACGCCGCCTGATCCAGATCGTGTTTCAAGACCCGGCGGGCAGTTTCGATCCGCGTCAGACAATCGAACGCGTCGTGGCGGAGCCGCTGTTTCTCGTTGAAAGTCCGATACCGCGCGCCAAACAGCGCGAAATGGTGGAGCGGGTCCTGCAGGAGGTGGGTTTGCCCGCCGCGGCGGCGGATCGTTACCCGCATCAATTTTCCGGCGGCCAGCGGCAACGCATCGCCATCGCCCGCGCGCTGATTTCAGAGCCGTCCCTTATTGTTCTTGACGAGGCCGTGTCGGCGCTCGACGTCCAGGTCCGAGCGCAGATCCTGTCGCTGCTCGCCGACATCGCGGCGCGGCGGCACGTGAGCTATCTGTTCATTTCACACGACATCGAAATCGTGCGTGGCATGACGAACCGGGTGGTTGTCCTGAACAAGGGCAGGATCGTCGAGGAAGGTCCGACGGCGCAGGTCTTCTCGACGCCGCAACACGATTACACCAAATCTCTTCTGGCGGCGTCGCCGCGCCTGCAATCAGTGCGATGAGAGCGTGCGCGCGGCGCGTGCCGCGGCGCGCGCGGCCTCCGGCTTTAGGCCGAGTCTCGTGTACACATCCGCCAAGGCGCGATTGATCGGAACGCCGTTGGGGTCGGCGCGACGGCGCAATTCCAGCACCTGTTGCGCGGCCCCCAGATCGCCCTTGCGGATGAGCGCGTCGAGCCAGATCTGCTCGAACAGATCGCGTTGCGCATGGCTTCCGCCGATCGCCGCGAGACGCGGCAGCGCGGCCCCCAGTTGTTCGACGGCTTGTGCGAAATCGCCGCGGGCGTAATTGACCAGCCCTTCGGAGGCGGGAAGGGCCACGGCGCTCCAGGCCGCATCGCCGGCGGCGGCGCGTGCGCGCGTGGCCTGCAGCAGACGATCGGCTTCCGGCCGTCCGGCGCGCGCCAGGCCGTAAATGTACTGCATCGTCAGGAACGGCAGAACGGTGTCGCGTGTACGCGCCGCGAGATGCTCGGCGACGTCGTTCCAGCGCTCGCCGACGTCGACGCCGGAAAGCTCCATGCGCGTGAGCAGCGACACGGCGCCGATCTGATCCTGGGTGTAGGTTTTGTCCGCTCCCCAGACGTAGGCGTCGTAAATGCCAAGCGCCTCCTTGAAGCGGCCCTGGCTAAGATAGAACAGGGCCAGATGCCACCAATTGTGCGTGAGCATGAAAGAATTCAGGCCGGTCCAAAGCGGCGATACGCTTTCGAGAAATGTCGCGCCTTCGTCAATGCGGCCCTGCGTGATCATCACATGCGCCAGAGCGTGATGGGCCCAGGGCTCTTTCGCCTTTAAGGCCATAGCGGTGCGTGCCGCTTGCTCCGCTTCCTCAAGCAAGTGACATTGCTCATAGGCGAAGGCGATCATGCCATGCATCTGGGCGACGTCGCGATTGGCCTCGATGACCTCTTCGGCCGCGCGCAACATGCCGGCGGCGTCACCCTGATTGAACAAGAGGTATTGCCGAAGCTTCAGGATCACCAGGTCCCGGGGAAACTCCGCATTGATCGCGGCCCCGATTTCGAGCGCGCGCGCGGCGTCGTCGTCGCTCCAGGCTTGGGCGAACTCCAGATTGAGTTGTTCGCGTTTGCCGGCCTTGCCCGATGCGGCTTTGGCGCGCGCGAAATAGGGGGCCGCTCTCGCCGCCGCGTCTGGAGCCTCGAGGAAGAGGTAGATCATTGCGGCGTACGTGTTCGCGAGCGTGGAATCCGGGTCCGCGTCCGCGGCGGCGAGTACGTTGCCAGCCTTGGATTCGTAACTCAGAAACCCGTCGACGAAATCGTCAACCCCGCGAGCGCTCTCAGATCCGCTTACGGAGATTTCATTGCCCAGGAAGTCTGAGTAGTGCACGCTCGTCGTCCTCTTTGCTGTTCGCGGCGCTCTATCCTGAGCGATGACTTAACATAACGCGACGCGTTGGCGTTTTCTAAATGGCTGAATTTAGCTGGGCTGAATGCACGGTGAAGCTAAAGCGATTTGCAGGCGTTCCAAAAATCGATAAAGTTTGTGTAGAATAGATCGTGGGGAATTGGGGGGGCAACATGGGGTGAAAGCTTACAGACTTGCGGCGGGGCCGCCGCGCGGCGTCTTGGCGCATCAGTGGTGCTGCGAACGCGTCCGCGGGCCTAAAGCCGGGGTGGGGGCCGCAAATATGAGGTGAAAATCGTGCGGTTTGGCGCCCTTGGGCGCTTTTTTGAGCTTTTCGGCGCTGATAAATTCGCGCCGCTGGAGGGCGAACTGGCCGCCTCCGCGATTGAAGCGCATATATGGCTTCATACGGGGCGCTCCGATTCGCGATGGGAAGTGTGCGGTTCATGCCCTGATTGGCCGGAGCAGACGATGCGCTGTTTCGATTTTCTGAAGGGGGGCTTCATGAATGCGCGTGGCATAGGAGGGGTCAAGATGTCTCGGCTATTTCTGTCCGCGCTGGCGGTCGCTACGTCGCTCAGCGGCGTAGCCTACGCGCAGCAGGCGGACGAATCAGGTGTGATCGTCGTCACCGCGCAAAGGCGGGAGCAAAACGCCCAGGACGTGGGCGTCGCGCTGTCGGTATTGTCCGGTCAGGAATTGCTCGACAAGGGCGTCACGACGGTCAACGGCATTCAGAACATCGCGCCCAGTCTGACGGTTGAAAACCAGTTTGGCGGCGGGCAGCCGTCTTTCAGCATCCGCAGCGTCGGCTTTAGAGACTACGCTTCGAACAACGCGCCGACGGTCGGCGTCTATGTCGACGACGTCGCTTACACGCTGCCGGTGATGACGCAGGGTGCGCTTTTCGACGTGGAGCGTGTTGAGGTGCTGCGCGGTCCGCAGGGCACGCTGTATGGCCGGAACACCACGGGCGGCGCGATCAATGTGATCACAGCTCGGCCGACTCAGGAATTCTCCGCGGGCGTCAACGCCGAATATGGAAACTACAACGCCTTTAAGGGCGAGGGCTTCGTGTCTGGTCCTCTGGGCGGCGGCGCGGCGGCGCGGTTGTCCGTGTCCACGGAGCAAGGCGGCGCCTGGCAAAAGAACCGCGAGGACGGTCGGGAACTCGGGGACGCCGACAAATATGCCGCGCGCTTCCAGCTGCTCGTTCCAGCGTCGGACAAGCTGCAGTTTCTGCTGAACCTGCACGGGTCTCGCGATCAGTCGGATGGACTTGGCCTGCAATTGTTCAAGGATTCCACTGGGCCCGGCGCCGTTGCGGCGGCGCATACCGGACGCCTGACCAGCTGGGGCTTCTCGCCAGCGTTCGCCTCGACCTGGGGCTTTTCGCCGGATTCCAAGCCGTTCCGCGATAACACGTCTTACGGCGGCAGCCTGACCACCACCTACGATTTCGGCGGTTCGGAGCTGACCTACATTCTGAGCCACGAGAGCCTGGATCGTAAGGAACTCAACGATTGGGATGCGCTGCCGAACGCGATCGCCGGCGTTTATTTCCAGACCAAGGCGAAAGTGACGCAGAACGAAATCCGGCTGGCGTCGAAGGGCGACAACGCGTTCGACTGGATCCTCGGCGCCTATTTTGGATACGAGGATCTTCGCGACAATTACGCGTCTGACTTCATCGACAGCTTTGGGCCGGCGGCGAGCCTCAGCGTACCCTACAAGCAGGAAGTCCAGACCCAGGCGGTGTTCGGCCAGGTCGAATATCAGGTGACGCCCAAGCTGAACCTGATCGGCGGCCTTCGCTATGAACACGAAGACCGCAAGCTGAAGGACTTTGAAACGATTTTCGGCGGCGTCAGCGTGATCGGCGTCATCAACAACAAGACTGACTTCGATGAAGTCACCGGTAAGATCGCCGCCGAGTACAAGCTGACCGATCAGGTGCTGACCTACGCTTCGGTGAGCCGCGGCATCAAGTCGGGCGGCTTCACGGCGTACAACTCGTTCAGCCCGGATGCGGTCTCCGCCTTCAAGCCGGAAGAACTCTTCGCCTACGAGGTCGGTTTCAAGAGCGATCTGGCTGACCGGAAGCTGCGTCTGAACGGAGCGGTCTATTATTACGACTATAAGGACCAGCAGGTTCAGAATGGCGTCTTCATCACCACGCCCCCGCCGCGCGCCGTGGGCCGCATCTCCAACGCGCCCAAGAGCGAAATCTACGGCGCGGAACTGGAGATTGAGTGGCGGCCGATCAAGCCGCTCTCGATCACGCAATCGCTGGGATATTCCCACGGCGAATTCAAGGAATTCACGATCCTGGACATCGGCGCCAGCACGGCCGCAGGCGTGCCTGTGGGCCGTGACGCATCGGGCGAACGCCTCGGGCCGCCGGAATTCACCTATAGCGGCGCGGTCCGGTACGACGGATCGTTCGGCGAATGGGGCTGGACCGGCGGCGTGGATTATTCCTATCGCGGCGACACCGATCCCCCGTTGCTGAAGCCGGCGAGCGGCGCCGGTTATGGGGTCCCCGGATATTGGCTGGTCAACGCCAATCTGTCTCTGCATCCCGCCAATGGCCCCTGGGAGATTGGCATCTGGGGCCGGAACATCCTGGACGAGGACTACGATCTGACGCGTAACTTCTTTGCGGGTGTGGACTGGACGCCGATTTCGGCGCCGGGACAGCCGGCGACCTACGGTGTGCGCTTCTCCTACCGGAGATAATGCTAAAGGCGGCTGGCGTGTGGTTGGACCATACGCCAGCCGTCATTCAGATCGGATTATCGGATGAAAGCGCTGGGAAAGATCGCCTTGGGCATTCTTGCGTTCATCGTCGCCGGCGCCGCCATCGGTTATGTGGCGCTCCGCCGGCCCGACATCCCGTACGAGACGTTGGAAGCGCGCTACGCGGTTCCGACCTCGCATTACGTCGATCTGCCCGGCGGCGTTCGGGCGCACTACCGGGACGATGGCGATCCCAGTGCGCCGACGGTTTTGCTGGTGCACGGCTTCGGCGATTCCTTTTTGTCCTGGGCGCCCTGGATCGACGTTCTGTCCAAGAATTTTCGCGTGGTGACGGTGGACCTGCCGGGGCACGGTTTGACGCGGACGCCCGCCGATTACGTATCCAGCAGCGACGCGCAGATCGCGTTTATCGAAGCATTCGCGACGGCGGCGAACTTGCCGCCCTTCGCCATCGCCGGCAATTCCATGGGCGGGCACGTTGCCTGGCGTACGACGTTGGCGCATCCCGAGCGCGTTCGCGCGCTGATCCTGGTGGATGCGGGCGGTTTCCCGAATGAAAATCAGCAAAAGCCGCCGCTGGCCTTCCAATTGCTCGCCACGCCATTCGGGCGCTGGGCGCTGGAAAATCTGGAAACGCGGCCGCTGACCAAGGCGTCGCTGCGGAACAGCCTCATGAACAATCCGCTTGTGACGGATGAATTCATCACCCGCTGGGTGGATGTGCAGCGCGCGCCGGGGCATCGCCGAATCCTGATGTCGACTTTGGGCGGGCTTGATCCCGCCGATCCGGCGAAGCTCGCGACGATCCACGTTCCCACGCTCATCCTCTGGGGCGAGGGCGATCCCTTGATCCAGGTGTCCGCGGCGCACAAATTCGCGCAGGCGATACCAGGCGCCGTCCTGATCACCTATCCCGGCGTGGGCCACATGCCGCAACTGGAAGCGCCAGACCGGTCCGTCGCTGACGCGGACGCCTTTTTGCGGCGCGTGTTGGCTGAAGGTGGGGAAGGCAAGACACAGGGCTCTGCTTCGCGGTAGGGTGCCGCAAGAGGCCTTGAGGAAGCATGACGTCTCCATTCGAAAATCTGCTGTCGCGGATCGACGGGCGCTCCGGCGATATTGTTGCGCTGACGCAGGATCTGATCCGCATCCCCACCACCAATCCGCCGGGCGAAAATTACCGGCCCTGTGCGGAATTGATCGGCGAGCGTCTGCGAAAGCGCGGCTTTGCGGTGGAATATGTTCGCGCAGAGGGCGCGCCGGGCGACAACGACGCGTATCCCAGGATCAACGTCGTCGCGCGATGGGAGGGCAAACGCCCGGGGCCGTGCGTTCACTTCAATTCCCATATCGACGTGGTCGAACCCGGCGAGGGCTGGACAATGGCGCCCTTCGGCGGCGAGGTGCGCGATGGGCGCGTTTATGGACGCGGCGCCTGCGACATGAAGGGCGGGCTTGCGGCGTCCATCGTCGCGGTGGAGGCGTTGCTCGATTCCGGAATTGATCTTCCGGGCGCGATCGAGATTTCCGGCACGGCCGACGAGGAAAGCGGCGGCTATGGCGGCGTCGCGTATCTTGCGGAGCGCGGTTATTTCTCGGAGCCGCGCGTCAACCACGTCATTATCCCCGAACCGTTGAACGTGGACCGGGTGTGCATCGGCCATCGCGGCGTGTGGTGGGCGGAGATCGAGACCAAGGGACGGATCGCCCATGGCTCGATGCCTTTCCTGGGCGACAGTGCGATCCGGCATATGGGCGCGGTGTTGAACGCGCTGGAAACGGAACTCTATCCCGCGCTGGCGGCGAAGACGACGACGATGCCCGTCGTGCCCGAAGGCGCCAAACAATCCACCCTCAACATCAATTCCATCCATGGCGGCCAGCGTGAGCCGGAAGGCGGCGGTTTGCCATCGCCGATTGTTGCGGATTCGGCGCGGATCGTGATCGATCGACGATTTCTGATCGAGGAATCGCTCGAAGAGGTGAAGGGCGAAGTCCGGGCGTTGCTGGAGGGCCTGCAGCGCAACCGCTCCGGCTTTCGCTACAAGCTACGCGAATTGTTCGAAGTTGCCCCCAGCATGACGTCTCAGGATGCACCGGTCGCGGCGGAAACCGCGAAGGCGATTTCGCACGTGCTGGGGCGCGAAGCGCATTTCATCTGCTCGCCTGGCACCTACGACCAGAAACACATCGACCGCATCGGCAAGCTTAAAAACTGCATCGCTTACGGACCGGGGCTGCTCGATCTGGCGCACCAGCCGGATGAATATGTGGCGATCGACGATCTGGTCGCCTCGGCGAAAGTGATGGCTCTGAGCGCGGCGAACCTTCTGCTGTCCTGATTGCGGGTGTGTTCAGAGCGAACGGGCGATCCAGTGCGCCGCATCCATGCCGCTCCGCCATGCGCCGTGGGCGGTTGAATAATCCTGTGTTGAGCACGCCTCACCCGCGAAGCAGAGAATTTCGCTGACGGGTTCGGCGAGAATTGCGCGGGCTGCCGCATGGCCCGGCAGCGCGTGGCTGTAGGAGCCGAGAATGCTGGGCTCCTGCGCCCAGGCCGTGACGGCGAGGGGCGAGAGCGCCCGCGCGACGTCGGCGCCGAGAAGGTTGCGCAACTGGTCGATGCAGAAGTCCACTGCCGCCTGTTCGCCCGCATTCTCCAGCGCGCGCGCCGCCGCGCCGCCCAGGAAACACTCGATTACCGGACGGCCGAAAGGACGGATGTAATAGCTTCCCGTGTCGGCGCGATCGAAACTGCCCAACAGATGCGTTTCCGGCTCCAGCGATTCCGGCTTTTCCAGAGACAGATACACTTTATCGGCGAGACCCAGCGGCAATTGCGCCGCGGCGTGCAGATGGCCGTCCAGCGCGGGCGAAAAGCGGATTGCGCCGCTCGCGAGCACGCCGCTGGAGGCCGTGACGATCGCCGCTTTCGCTTGGATGGTTCCGCCGTCGGTTTCCAGCACGACGCTTTTATCGTGCCTGATCGAGGTCACGCGCGTCGCCAGCGCGTTTGGCAAATTTGCGCCGAGACGCGCGATGAATGCGCCGTAGCCGTTGGGCAGGCGCCAATCGTTTTCGCTGGCGGCGTCGTCATAGTTCAGAAAGTCGGCTGTCGAGAGTTGATCGGTTTCCACGCCGTTGATGTAGCTGCTGAGCGCGTCGATGAAAGGACGCCAGCGGTCAGTCTTCGGCAGCGCGTCGCCCACGCAATCGCTGGGCGGCGGATTGGCGTGCAGACATTCGATCAGCGCTTCGTAAGCGTTCCAGGCGCCATGCTGGATTTCAAGAGTTGCCCCGATATTGCGCCATTGCTGGCCCCAGGCGGCGCGGCGTCGCTCAATGATTTCGCCATGCGCTTCGGCAAGGGCGGTGAGCGGATTGCGTTCCCCCGAATGCAGCCAATGCGCGCCCAGATCCAGCGGCGTCCCGTTTAGGCGAACGGTATGGGCGCGTCCGCCCAGGCGCGGCAGGGCGTCAATGAGCAGAACGGATTTGCCCAGCGCCGTCAGGTGGCGTCCGGCTGCAATCCCGGCCGCGCCGGCGCCGACGATCGCGACGTCCGTTTGATTTGTCATCGTCGAATTTCCTGACGCAGACTACAGGCAGCGGCTCCCGCCCGCTTTCACGAGCGGGAGCGCCTTAGTTGCTTTCTGACGCGATGATCCAGTCGAGGATCTTTTCCGAAAATCCGTCGATCCGGCGCCAGTCGCCATGGCCGATACCGTGCTGGTAAGACGCGACATTGACCATGTAGCCGATGCCCTTGGGCGCGGGCACGACGTCGTGCGATTGTTCGTCCGTGAAGACGATCAGGCGCACATCCTTGTGATCGACTTCGGCAATCGCCTTGCCCAGCTCCGTTCCACCGTGCGGTTGCGACGAGACGATCGCGTCGCGCAAAGCGAAGCCGCGCCGGGGCGCGATTTTCTTCACCGCGTTCGAGAACGTAAACACCTCGACGTCCTCCCCGATTTCCCGGGCGAGCACGGCGAGGCCGCATGCGGCGTCGAGACGGCGCATTTCGGATCGCGCCGACAGCGGCGAATCCATGGAGCCCGACACGTCCACCAGGAGGCGCGTTTTGCCCTTCAGCTTTTCATGGCCTTCGATCGAACGGAACATGGCGTTTTCCAGTTCCGGTTCGAGATCGGGCGCATGCTGGGCGGCCGCAATGAAGCGGTAGGGCAGTACGCGATCCGTGCGCGCCGCGTCGAGCGCCCTGGCGATCGTCTTTTTCGGCACGCCGGCGACCTGCATTCCGCGAAGGTTCCGCAACAGCGCCAGAGCGCCGAGCTTGTTCTCCGCAATCAGCCGCTCGAACGTCGCTTTTTTATCGGCTCCGCCTGAGAGGGCGACTTCCCAGGTGTCGGGCGCCGCCAGCTTGCCGTCGATCAGATCCTTCCAGATCTTCTCCTGCGCTGCGTCCGCCGGTTTGGCGTGTACGAGGAACAGCACGTCGCGCAGGCGCACGGCGCCGTCGCGGTCGTACTTCGCGAGCTGATAGGCGTCGAACTTTGCGAACGCCTTCGCCAGGCCCTTCTTCACCTGCGCCGACACCGCGCGCTTTTTGCGTTGCTGCATCGGCCCCAAAGCGTCGGCCCAGTAGATGGCGAGGAACTCGGTGAGTTCGTCCGGCCGCTGGACGATGCTTTCCAGCGTCGCGGCGACCAGCGCCTTGTGTCCTTCGTGACGCGCCATTTCGCGCACCACGAGCAACGGCGCATGCCGCAGCTTCATCTGTTCGCGCGCCTCCACCGCCATGGCCGCGACCTTTTCCGGCGCGACGTTCGGCACGAGCGCGGCGATGCGCTCGGCGATTGTAACGCCGTCCTCATAGAATTGGTCTTCCCACAGCATGCAGCTCATGAGCGCGCGCCGAAGTTGTTTTTCGGGCGTGAAGGCGCGGCCTTTTGCGCCTTCAAAGGTGGGGACTGACGTAACCTTGTTGATTTTCGCCATGATCTACTCCAACGAGAACCTACTCCAACATTATCGCCGCCATGCGACAAGCGGCCTCTCAGCTTAAAAACGTCAACCGGGGAATGGACGACCTCCGAACGTCAGGACTGGACGAAGCCCCCAATGTGGGAGCGAAGCAACGGACGTCTTCACCACCGGATGACCTGGTTTGGCGGGGAACGGACGTCGTCGCGAGCCCTCCTTGCGGAAGCCGCGCGCTCTGCGCTTGCGCGCCAGCGTTTCGCGCTCCCGAAGAACGCGACGATTTCACCACCGCCAATTTTGTCGCCCATCAATCTTAAGCACACGGGGGAACAGGCGAGTTCTGAGACGCTGCACCCGGAGATGCAGCACGTGCTCTATCCGCTGAGCTACGGGTCCGCAGGAAATGGTGGACCCGGCGGGATTCGAACCCGCGACCACGTCGTTAAAAGCGAAGTAACAGAGCTCTTCACCACCCGCGTACTTTTTGGTTTGCCGAAGGCTTTGTCGGGGAACATTTGAGCCGGTTTCAGCCACGCCATCGCAAGGTCTTTCAACCCGGACCCGCGTCACGACAGCCCTCGCGAGGCCGCCTCCACGGTACGATGCATGCGCCGGCGGGATTCGAACCCGCTTTTTCCTGGAGCGAAGTATCCGCGCTCTTCACCACCAACAAACTCGTGTCGGCAAAAGGGTTTCCAGGGGAACGATCGATGCGGCTTTGGGGTCGATTTGCAGTCGAAGAAGTCCGCACCTTCACCACCTGGAACTTAAAAACTCTCCTGGTTTCCTGGAACAGAGCTGCGGCGGGGCCGGAAACAAAAAACCCCTCCGGAGCGTCGGCTCGGGAGGGGTTCGCAAAAACGAACGCTGCGGAATGAGATCAGCTCATTCCGCCTCCGCGAGAAAACGTGCATGCGTACCCGCCCAGCCCAAAGGGTCTGTCGTTGCGCATCGGCGATTTGCAAATGTGGTTTTGCTGCATCGTGCTTCTCGCCCCCCGCTCGCGCCATTGCGCGCGGGGAGGCGGGGATATGATCGCCGATTACGGCGAAGTCAAGACGGATTGTTCAGTGTCGGGACTTATTCCGAGCCGGGAAGAAACAGGATCGCAAGGCTCAGCGTCATGCAGACGTCTTTCGTCTCCGCGATCTCGGCTTCGAACGTCATGGTGATCTTTGTGCCTCGTGCGAAACGCTGGGCTGCGGCGAGGCGCGTCCTCAGACGCACGGCGGCTCCGATGCGGACCGGCGCCAGAAAGCGTATTTCTGGGCAGCCGAGATTAAGCGCATGAGCCGCGCCAGAGACCTCCCAGTCCATGCCGGGTTCTAGACGCGGCAGCATCGCGGGCAGCATGGTTTCGGGTTCGGCGGCCACGGCCGCGGAGGCGCGGGAGATCGCCGCCGCGAAATCGTCGATCAACGCCTGATCGATCCGGAGCGGCGGGCCCCATTCGCCAAAGCCGCTGGCGATGACCTGGTTCAGGCCGTCGAAATCGTTGAAGTGAACTTGCTGTCTCATAGGTGGGTACTCAACCAAGTGCGCGCTGGAGGCAACTGCGGCGCGCGTTCGCATGATGGACTGAAGGTGTTTTCCGCTTCGGATTCTTGTGGGAGTGATGTGGAAATATGTCGTTTGCAAAAGTGCCCTGAATTCTGATTATTCGGCGCAAACCTGCTGGGGGCGGCCCAGGCAAAGGCGAATCATAAGCGGCCGTAGGCCGCCGCGACAGGATTAGGGAGAATTACCTATGCGATTCAATGGGAAAACAGCGATCGTCACGGGCGCTGCGTCGGGGATCGGCCGGGCGACCGCCGTGCGCCTGGCCAAGGAAGGCGCCAAGGTCGTGATCGCCGACATGAATGAGGCGGGTCTGGCCGAGACCGCCGCCATGATCGGCTCCGCCGCCATCGCCGCGCCGCTGGACGTGGCCGATTTCGACGCCTGCAACGCCTATATGGAGAAGGCGGTTCAGGCGCTCGGCAAGCTCGATGTGCTTTGCAACATCGCCGGCGTGCTGCGCATGGCCCCGGTGGACAAGATCGACGCCAAGGAATGGCGCCGCATCATGAGCGTGAACATCGACGGCGTATTCTATCTGTCGCGCGCGGCCATGCCGCACCTGCTGAAGACCAAGGGCAACATCGTGAACCTCGCGTCCGCGGCGGGGCTTGTGGGCGTGCCGTACAACGCGCCGTATTCGGCGTCGAAACATGCCGTGGTCGGCCTCACCAAATCCATGGCGCTGGAATTCGCCAAGCAAGGCATCCGCGTGAACGCCGTTTGCCCCGGCGGCGTGAAGACGCCGCTGATCGCCACGCCGCCGATGGAAGGCGTCGATTACGAATTCGTGATGCTGTCTTCGGCCCACCTCAATAGCGGCGAGCTTTTCGATCCGGAAGACATCGCCGACGCCGTGTGCTTCATCGCGTCGCATGAAGCCAAGCGCGTCAGCGGCGTTGCGTTCGCGGTGGACGGTGCGCAGACTGCCTATTGATTGAAGGGTTTGGAGGAATGTCTGTGCGAAGACTGAGTGGAAAGTCCGTCATCGTTTTCGGGTCCGCCTCGGGCATCGGGGCGGCCAGCGCGTTGCGCATGGCGAAAGAGGGCGCGCGCGTCTGCCTCGCCGACGTTAATCTCGACGGCGCCAAGAGCGTCGCGGAGGAAATCAAGAGGTCAGGCGGCGAGGCGTTCGCCGTTGCGTGCGACATTTCCGACGAAGCCTCCGTCAAGGCGGCGGTCGACGCCGCGGTCAAGGCCTTCGGCGGCCTCAACGGCGCGCATATCAATGCTGCCGACATGCGCGTGATCAATCAGGACTTTGATGCGCTGGAGATCGACCTGGCGGTGTTCGATCGCACGATGAGCGTCAATCTGCGCGGGCATCTGCTCTGCACGCGCGCGGTGCTGCCGCATCTGCTGACGAAGGAGCGCGGCTCCATCGTTTACACGTCTTCGCCGGCTTCCGACGCGGGCGAACCGACGCGCGTGGGCTATGCCGTGAGCAAGGCTGGCATCAATGCGCTGATGCGCCACGTCGCCTCGCGCTGGGGCGCGGCGGGCATCACGGCCAATTGCGTTTCGCCCGGCTTGACGCTGACGGCGTCGGCCAGCGCCGCAGTGGGCGATGAGTTTAAAAAGGCGATGCTGGCGCGCATGGCGAATACGCGCCTCGGCACGCCGGAAGACCAGGCCGCGATGGTCGCTTTGCTGATGTCCGAAGACGGCGACTGGATCAACGGTCAGGTCATCCGCGTGGATGGCGGCCCGATGCGGTAGGACGGCGCGCCGCGCGTCAGGAAAGCGTCGACAGGAACTTCAGCAGGAGCGCGTTGACTTCGTCCGAGCGCTCCATTTGCAGCATGTGTCCAGCCTTCTTGACGTGCGCGATCGCCCGGATGTCCGAATATTCGTTGGGCAGGCGGCCGAGTGGGTCCTCACCGTGGAACGCCTCGATGTCGGTGTCGGCTTCGGCGGCGATAAGGAAGTAGGGCACGGTGTTCTTTTTGTGCTCGAAGGGTTTGCGCTGGGCCCAGCGCAGATCCATCGCGCGATACCAGTTCATGCCGCCCAGGAAGCCGCTTTTTTCATAGGCTTTCACGAATACGTCCATGTCTTCCTTGCTGAGCCAGGACCAGGGCAACGGCGGCGCTTCGGGTAAGGCGTCGATGTAATGCGTGCCCGATGGGTGCTTCCACACGTCGATGTAATGGTAGTCGCCGCTGAGCGCCCAGAACACGCGCTCAAGGAATTTGCGCGGCTCGGCGTTCAGCGATTTCTCGGCGACGCCGGGCTGGGCGAAATAATCCATGTGGTAGAAGTGCTTCTTCCCCATGAGCCGCGCTTCTTCCAGCGGCGGCATGTCCGGATTGTGCGGGATCGATGGATTGTTCAGGGCGATCTGGGCGATGATTTTCTCGGGCTGGCGATAACCAAGATCGAAAATCGCGAACAGGCCGAAATCCAGACCGGCGAAGACGGCTTTTTCCAGCTTCAGATGTTTCAGGAGGCCCGTGAGGTCGCCGATCGTGTGGTCGACGTCGTATTCCGCCGGATCGCTTGGAACGTCCGTGCCGCCCATACCCCGAATGTCGTAAGCGATGCAGGGATATCCATGCTCGGCCAGCACGCGCATCTGACGGTTCCAGCTCCACCAGGTATGCGGAAAGCCATGCGCCATGATCACTGGCGGCTTTTTCGTCGCCGATGGTTCCGGTCCGGCCTTCACGATATGCATTGTGATGCCGTTGACGTGCGCCATCTCATGGCGAAACACGCCGTCGTCCTTGCCGCCTGCAGCCATCGCCGCCCTCCCTGCATAGTTGTTGGTGCGATGTTAGGCGTCTTCCTGGCCTCCCGTAAACGTCATTCGCCGGACGCCAAGCGTCTCCGGAAGGCGCCGGGCGATTCGCCGGTCCAGCGCCGGAACGCCGTGCGGAAGCTCTCCAGGTCGCGAAAGCCAATTTTGAGCGCCACGTCCCGGACGGTGTAGCGGGGGTCCCGCAGCAGGGCTTCGGCGGCTTTTTGGCGGGCGGGGTCTTTCAACGCCTGCAGATTGAGGTTCTGGTCTTTGAGGGCGCGCTGCAGCGTGCTGGCGCTGGTCTCGGCGCGGGCGGCGAGCTGGCCCAAGGTGGGAAGTTTGACGCCGCGGGCGAGGGCGGCGGCGTACTGGCTGCGCACGCGCTCGGCCAAGGAGGTTTCGGCGCTTTTATCCGCGAGAAAATCGAACGGGAAATCCTGGAGCAGAATTTCCAGGTCCTGCGCCGAGCGTACGACCGGATGCGCCAGAAGACGCTGCGAAAAAGCGATCTGGTTGATTGGGGCGTCAAAGGCCAATTCGCCGGCGAAGAATTCCGACACCAATTCGCTGGAATAGGGCGCGCCATAAGCAAGCCGCAGTTCAAAGCGCTCGGCGGAGACGCCGATCAGCCAAGCGTACAGGCGGCTGAAGATGGAAAGGCCGGCGAGGTCGGACAGGAACGTGCCGAAGGTCTTGCGCCGGCGCAGGGTGTCCATGGTGATCAGCGCTTCGCCGCCGTGCTGGGAAAGGCTGAAAGTCGAGAGCGCATGCCAGAAGGTGCGGTGAAACAGCGCCTGCCGCTCGATCGCATCGTTCAGCGTCGCGCAACTGATGAGGCACAGACACATCAAGCGGAACTCGTCCGGGTTCATTGGCCGGCGGCCCTCAGGATGCGCGGCTTTCCAGCCGATGGCCGTGACGCATGCGCGGCAGATGGCCGCTAGCTGGGCGTCGTCCAATTGCGGCGCATGGCCCGCCGACAGCTGCGCCCATGTCACGGGCGCTCCGGAATCGGCCAGTACGGCGGCTGGATCGGCGCCGGCGCGACGCACTTTGCGCAAGAGCGCGAGGATTCCGTCGGAGGCGCTTTTGGGCGTGGGTTCTGAACGCATTTTTGATTATAAAACCCGCCATCTTTGACCTCAAACCCTACTATTGGGCTTTTCCGCGGCGGCGTAAAGATGCACGGCGCTCCGCCGATCGCGCGGGCGAGGCTTAAAGGAAGGTCTATGTCGAACGCTGATGCGCGCAATTGGTTGCCCCCCGAGCGGCCCGAGTGGCTGCGCCTGTTCCTGGAGGACACCAAATCCTGGAACCATAAAGCGGTTGCGCCGCTCGAGCCGGATGAATTGATCGAGACCGCGAAACAGAACACTGGCCTTTCCGATTTCGGTCCCGACGATTGGCGCGAGGGCTTCGAGGTCTTTCTGAAAGCCTGCGAGGAGGAAGCCGAACTTCACTTTCACGGCCGCCTTTGGACGCGCCAGGACATGCTGCAATTCCTCGAAACCCGGTTGCAGATCGAAGCGGTCTACAAGGCGCATCCGGAAATCGAGGATCAGGTGATCGAGAAGCCGGTCTTCGTCACCGGCCTGCCGCGCTCCGGCACGTCGATCTCTTTTGAGTTGCTGGCCCAGGACAAGCAATTTCTGCCGCCGGCCAATTGGGAATTCGTCACGCCCTGTCCGCCGCCCGAAGCGGCGACCTACCGGACCGATCCGCGCGTGCCGCAGGCGGAAGACCTGATCCAACAGGCGGGTCGCGTGACGCCGACTTACAGGTCGATGCACGAAATGGGCGCATGGATTCCCAATGAATGCGGCGTCGCGTTCAAGATGACGTTCCGCGCCTCGCATCTGGCGGCTTTGGTGCAGGCGCCGAGCTATTCGGCGTGGCTCTACGGCGCCGATCAGACGCCCGCTTATTCCTATTACAAGCGCCTGTTGAAGCTGCTGCAATGGAAGAACCCGCGCACGCGATGGCTTCTGAAGTCGCCTGAGCACCAGACCTTCCTGCCGACGCTTTTCAAGGTGTTTCCAGACGCGCGCGTGGTGATGACGCACCGTGATCCGGTGCGGGCGCAAGGCTCGGTAACGAGTCTTCTGGGCACGTTCTACTGGATGCGCAGCGACAAGGCCTTTGACGCCAAGGCGTTTGAGGAATTGCTGACGCCGGAAGGTCTGGCGGGCCGTCTCAATCAGGTAATCGACTGGATCGAGAGGGCTGAGGTCCCGGCGTCGCAGATTTCACATCTGCGCTATGCGGATCTGATCGATGAGCCTCTTGTTACGCTGGAAAGGCTTTACGGCGATATGAACTTGCCGTTCACGGATCAAGCGCGCGGTGCGGTGAACGAGTATTTGTCTTCCAAGCCGAAGGGCAAATTCGGCGCCCACCACTACACAGTGGACAGCCAGGACAAAACGCGCGCGCTGTTCACCCGCTACCAATCCTATTTTGACGTGCCGACAGAAGCATAAACATGAGGGAGAGACGCGATGGAGGCGAGACTAAAAGGAAAAACCGCGATCATCACCGGCGCCGCCGGCGGCATCGGGCGCGCGAGCGCGCTGCGCTTCGCAAAGGAAGGCGCGTTCGTTTACGTCAACGACATTCAAACCGGCGCCGCTGAAGAAACGGTCAGTCTGATCAAGAAGGCGGGCGGCGAGGGTTCGTTGGCGGTCGCCGACGTCACCAACGCTGATGAAGTGAAAGCCATGGTCGATCGCGCGGCCTCCGAGCGCGGGCGTCTCGACGTGATTTACAACAATGCGGGCGGCGGGCTCGACACCGCCACGCACGAAACCAGCATCGAGAAATTTCACCAATTGATGGCGCTGAATTTCAACGCCGTGTTCTACGG
>CAYNCS010000004.1:35714-40422 GCA_964395875.1 uncultured Caulobacteraceae bacterium
CGCTGCCGATCATGATGAAGCAAAAAAGCGGTGTGATCCTGTCCACCGCTTCGGGCGCGGGGATGAATGCGGTGCCAGGCGTTGCGGTCTATGGCGCCGCCAAAGCCGCCATCATCAGCCTGATGAAGAACGTTGCGGCAGAATACGGCGCTTACGGCATCCGTGCGAACTCCATTTCGCCGGGGCCGATGGATACGCCGAGCCTGCAGGCTTATCTGGCGCATGTGCCCAATGGTCATGCGGCGTTCGCCAAACAGGTGCCGTTCGGTCGCCTCGGAACGGGCGAGGACATCGCCGCCGCCGCCGCATTCCTGGCCAGTGACGACGCGGCTTTCATTACGGGCGCGGTCGTGCCCGTCGATGGCGGCGTTACAGCGGTTCTTGCCTCGCCAAGACTTCCATCAGCGTAGGCGACGCGCGATTTCAGTTTCAGTTTGGGAGCACCCAGATGGGCAAGGACTATGAAGAGACGCTGCGCGTGGCGTGGAATAATTTCTGCGACGAATTGAAGTCCGCCGGCGATATTGCGTTCCGCGAAACGGCGGCGAACAATCCGGTGGACCGTGCCGCCGCTGTGCGTTTGCTGTCGCGCAATATTGGATTGGCGCTGATGTTCGAGTTCGAAAACAAGGACCCGAAACATCCGGAACTGCTGCACTATTTCAATCCGATCCGGAAGCAGGGCGGCGACAACACGGATGCGCTTTATGTCGGCGCGCCGATCAACGGCACGGACACCTATCGCATCACCGGCAAGCGCGGCTCCTCGCGCTATTTCGGCGTCACCGTGGTGGAGAAGGGCGATACGCCCTGGGGCGGCGGCGTGGCCGCAGTTCTTTTCGGCGATCAGTTCAAGGTTGAGCCGGACGGTTCGTTTGAGCTGATCCTCAGCCCCGATCCGCATCCCGGCAATTGGCTGAAGACCACGCCGAACAGTTTCCGCGTGACGTTCCGCCAGTTCTTCGCCGATTGGGAAAACGAAGAGCCGATGGACGCCCGCATCGACGTGCTCACCGGCGACGGCAAGCCGCCCGTCCTGACGCCCGAACTTGTTTCGGAGGGGTTGGGCGCTGCGGCGCATTGGGTGAAGTGGTCCGTCACCTATTGGGCGGACATGATCGAGAAGTGGAAGGTGCAGCCGAACCGCTTCCTGTCCTATCGTCAGCTCGACGACAACAAGATCGACGCCACGCCGGGCGGCGAGCCAATGATCGCGTATTGGATCCTGCCGCCGGACGAAGCGATCATTGTGAGAGTGAAGCCGCCCAAGGCGAAATACTGGGCGCTCGAATTCGGCAATTATTGGTGGGAGACGATGGATTATCGCTACCGCCTCTCCAGCACCAATTGCCATCACGCCGTGATGGAAGACGATGGAGAGCTCATCGTCGTGGTTTCGCATGACGATCCCGGTTTGCCGAACTGGCTCGATCCGTCCGGGCACAGCGAAGGCTACATGACTTTCCGCTGGATGCTGGCCGAGAGCGCGCCGGCGCCGACGGCGCAGCAGATCAAGCGCGCCGATCTGGAGAAGCATTTGCCGCAGAATGTGAAGCGCATTACGCTGGAGGGGCGGCGCGAACAATTGGAGGCGCGCCGGCGCGGCATCAATCACCGCTTCAAGTGGGCTTGAAGATCGGGCTTTCCGGCTGACGAAAAACGCGGTGTAGTGGCCCTCATAACAAACAAGGGGAGGGGGCCATGAGCCGCATTTTTGTAATTCTCGTCACGTTGTTCATGCTGGGCAGCATCGCGTACGCCATTCATCCGGATTATTTCTCGATGAACGGCCTGAAGCTGGAGGGGGCCGCGGCGACGACCGACGTGCGGACCACTTACGGCACGTATCCTTTTGCGTTGGGGCTGTTCCTCGTGCCGGGCGCCTTGCGTAAGACGGGGCACCTTATGGAGCTCCGGCTCATCACCTTCATGTTCGCGGGCGTGGTCGCCGGCCGGCTTCTGGGGCTGGTCGTGGACAAGGGCGACCAGTCCTTCACTCTGAGCGCGTTGCCTATCGAAGCGGCAGTTCTGGTGGTCGGGGGTATTTTGCTGCAGCGCGAAATGAGCCGAAAAACGGCGTAACGCCATCTGGGAGGGGTCGTAGTCCCTTCTGGGAGTATGCCATTACGGTGTTTTGAGGTGTTTGGCCTTTGAGCGTCAGTTAAGAGTGTCGCTCAGCCAAGAATTCGCGGCGGCTCATGAGGGTTTGCGGCGGGGGTGGTTTACGCCGCTCATAACAAGATCGGGATGGAAAGAGGGCCGCCATGAGCGAACGAAAAGTTGCAGTGGTTACGGGCGCAAGCCGGGGCGCCGGGCGCGGCATCGCCGTCGCTCTGGGCGAAGCGGGATGGCGTGTTTACGTCACTGGCCGCACCCTCAAGGAAGGCGAAGCAGCCCTGCCGGGCACGATTGGCGCGACGGCGGCGGCGGTGACGGCCGCCGGCGGCGAAGGAATCGCCGTTCAGGTCGACCACGCGGACGCCAAGGCCACCAAAGCGCTGTTCGATCGCGTAATGCAGGAAAGCGGCCGGCTCGATATTCTGGTCAACAACGCCATCGCGCTGCATGACGATCTCACCAAACCGGAAAATTTCTGGGAGAAGTCGCCGGACCTCGTGGACATTCTCGATGTCGGTCTGCGCTCCAGCTATCTGTGCGCTTATTACGCTGCGCCGATCATGGTGAAGCAGAAGCGCGGTTTGATCCTCTTCACCTCCTCGCCCGGCGCGGTGTGCTACATGCACGGTCCGGCTTACGGCGCGCAAAAGGCGGGTACGGATAAATTCGCCGCCGACATGGGCGTGGATTTTCGCGGCACGGGCGTTGCCGCCGTTTCGATGTGGATGGGCATGCTGGTGACGGAGCGCTCGAAGGTCGCAGCCGAACAGCATCCTGAATTGTACGGTCCGCTGTTGGCGCAGGCGGAAACGCCGGAGTTCAACGGCAAGGTGATCCTCGGCATCTATAATGATCCGGACATCGAAAAATTGAACGGCACAACGGTGATCTCCGCCGAAATGGCCGAGAAATACGGCATCAAGGATCTGGATGGACGTCAGCCGATGTCGCATCGGGCGATGCTTGGCGATCCACGCATCCCGCACCCGGCGATCGTGCGCTGACCAATCGACAAAAGCAGCCAAAGGGAGAGAGAAAATGGCGTTGGACCTTAAGGAAATTCCGTATCTGTCGCTGAACGCGGTCAAGAAGGGCGCGAAGGAAGAATGGCTCGCGCTCTATGAAGATGACGCCACGGTTGAAGATCCCGTCGGCGGTCATCCGCACTTCGATCCTGAAGGCAAGGGCCAGCGCGGCAAGGAAGCGATCGGCAAGTTCTTCGACCTATTCATGACCAATCGCGAGTGGTTCGAATACGAAGTGCACTTCATGTCCGTGAACGGTGATGAAGTCGCGCTGCTGGTGACGATGACCTCGAAATATCCCGGCATGGAGGCCACGCCGACCAAGGCTGTGAACGTCTACAAGCGTTCGAAGAACGGCAAGATTCAGTCGCTGCGTTCGTTCTGGACGCAATAAGTGCAGGGCGGGCCCGCCGGCCCGCTCTATCCTTTACAAGGAGACGATCCGTGAGTGCGAAGAAGGTGCCTGGCCGCCAGGAATTGGTTGATCTGGCCATCAAGGAAGCAGGATCAAGCGATTTCGGCGATACGTGGTTCTTCAAGAACCTCGATGTGCTGGTGCCGCTCATCAACGAAGAGGCCCAGCTTTCCGATTCCGGCGTCGACACCGGGACCGGAATGCTGGTGAGGGCGTTGGTCAATCGCCTGCGCTTCCAGCAACTCGTCACCCGCCATCCTGAAATCGACGATGAAGAGGTGAGCGTCGTGGCCTGCGTGGCGGGATTGCCGCGCACCGGTTCGACCATGCTGCACCGTATCATGGCGTCGTCCCCAAATCTCACGGCGATCCGCTGGTATGAGACGCAGAATTACGTCCCGTTTCCCAACGAAACGCGCGGTCATCCGCAGCCGCGCAGGGAGGCGGCGCAGCAAATTCTCGATTATATGCTCGCAACAATTCCGGATCTCATGTCGATCCATCCGATGCATATCGATCAGCCGGATGAAGAAGTGATCATTCTTGGGCAGCTATTCAGCTCAACGATGGCCGAAGCAACCTTCTACATTCCGTCTTACACCAAGTGGCTCAATACGCAGGACACACGTCTGCCGTATCGCGATCTGAAGCGGATACTCAAGGCGATGCAATGGTGGGATCCAAGCCGCGCGGGCAAGAAGTGGATCTTGAAGACGCCGGGCAATCTCATCGGCATGGACGGCGTGTTCGATTCCTTCCCGGAAGCGAAGATCGTGATGACCCACCGTACGCCGGTGGAAAGCGTTCCGTCTTATTGTTCTATGCAATACGGCCTCTATCAGATGGTGTCCGACAAGATCACCAAGGAAATGGTTGGCGCCTTTATCGAGCCGCGTCTGCATGAGTGGCTGTCGATGTTCATGGCCGCGCGCGACAAGGTCGGCGAGAGCCGCTTCATCGATATCGATTACAGGGATCAACTGACCAAACCGGTTGAAACGGCGGGCCGCGTTCTCGCCGAAGTTGGTTTGCCGGTGACGCCGGAAGTGCGCGAAGCCATGGACGTCTGGGCGGAAGGCAACAAGCGCGAAGACCGGGCGCCGCACAAATATACGCTGGAGGATTTCGGGCTGTCGCGCGAGCAGGTGTC
>CAYNCS010000004.1:40522-48724 GCA_964395875.1 uncultured Caulobacteraceae bacterium
GAAATAGAAGCAGGTCAGGGAGAGAAGAATGCTGCTGAAGGACAAGGTCATCATCATCACCGGCGTGGGGCCGGGGATGGGACAGGCGATGGCGAAGATCGCCGCGCAGGAAGGCGCGAAAGTTGCGATCGGCGCGCGCAAGAAGGATTTCCTCGACAAGGTCGTGGCCGAGATCAAGGCGGCGGGCGGCGAGGCGATCGCCGTGGCGACCGACGTCTCCAAGCGTGAGCAATGCGATGCGCTCGTGGAGGCGACGGTGAAGGCTTTCGGACGGGTCGACGGCCTCGTCAATAGCGCCTACGCGCCTGGCGAGATGGCGAGCTTCGACGCTGCGGACGTTGAAGGGTGGAAAGATTCCATCGATGTGACCTGTCTCGGCGCCGTGCGCATGGCGCAAGCGGTTGCGCCCTACATGAAGAAGCAGGGCGGCGGCGCCATCGTCAATGTCGCCACGATGCAGGCGCAGCAGCATCTGCCGGGCGGTTCGCTGTCCTACGCTGTGGCGAAGGGCGCGCTGGTGACGGCGTCGCGTCAGCTGGCCGCCGAACTCGGGCCGTTCAACATTCGCGTGAACGCCACCCGCATGGGCTGGCTATGGGGTGAGCCAGTGCGTAACGCCCTTGAGGGCATGGCCAAGCATTCTGGCGCGAGCGTTGACGCCATCAAGGAAGGCGTCGCCTCCAAGATCGCGCTGCGCGTCATTCCGCCGGAAGAGGAATGCGCCAAAACCGTTCTGATGTTCGTCTCCGACTACACCAAGATGGTGGCCGGCGGCGTGCTGGACGTGAATGGCGGCGAGTGGATGGCGCCCTAAGCGTCTGATTGCGCGAACTTTGGCGAAAGAACGAAAGGGCCGCCGGGATACCGGCGGCCCTTGACGTATGGAGCCTGAATGCGCCATCACACCAGATATTCGAATGGTATTCGAAAAATGGAGCATTTGGGGATGAATGAAGAGCTCGCCTCGCGCATGCGCCCGGTCGCGCCGCCGCGACTGATCGAGAATGCGTACACCAAGGACCAGTATCAGCGTCTTTTGTCGGTGGTGCGTAAGAACGGGCCCTGGAGCCTCATCGTGGCCCAGCACTTCAAATCGCCGGAAGAGGTGCTCGCCACGACGTCCGGAAGTTTGCCGGAAGGCTTCAAGCCGACCTGGGACATGTTCCTGAGTCCGGTGTTTCGCGGCAATCTCGGCCAAGGCGGCGCGTCGCTTTATCCTGAAATCGACGATTGCTACTACAATCCGAAATTCCTCGATCTCGTGCGCGGGTACTGGAATGCGCCGTACGCGATGCCGGAGCTCTTTTTGTTCAACATCCAGGGCCCGTGTCCGTCCGGCGGCTCGCCGCATCTGGACGGCACGTGGTTCCGCGGCCTTTCGATGGAGAATGCGCCGGTCTGGCTGATGAACACGATGGCGAAGTCCGGTCTGTTCAATCATTGGCGCGCGAAAAAAGCGCAGGTCATCACCTGGTATTACAAGGGCCGTATCGGCGGCGGTTTCCATTACTGGCCGAACGGCCCGATGGACCGGCCGCAGATTCTCGAGGCGCCGATGTGGGGCCGCGCCGTCGTCGTTGAAAACGAGATGATGTACCACACGGCCCAGGGCTGCGGTCCCGTGGAGATGCGCCGGCCCGATGGGCTCTGGATCAATTCCCTCATGAGCGTGGATCCGGAAGACCCAAATGGCTGGGTGATCACCACGGACGGCAAAGTGATCCAGCGCATTCCCGAGGAGGAATTCAGATTCCTCGTGCACTGGGGCGCGCAGCTCTTCGCTGACTACAAGGAGCTGAAGACCACGCTGGATCACGCTGACGACATCACGCTGGACCGCGTGTTCGAGACGTTTATCGGGGACATGCGCAAGCGCGGCGTAACTTTCGCCATGCCGAGCGACCCGTTGCGGGACGCCGATTTCATTCAGACGCTGACTCGCGTGTACGATCTCGGCAAACCGAACTTCATTCCGGAAGACCCCGTCGCTCCACGGGAAGCGGCGGAATAGAGAAACGCAAATAAAGCGGCGGCGCTCGCCGCCGCCGCTTCTATACTATCGAACGTCCGATCTAATGCTGTCCTGCCCAGACCAGCCAGATCAAACTAAGGATGACCCAGACGAGGGCCAGAGAAACGCCGAGGATCGCGGCCACATGACGCCCGCGCAGTCCTTGCTTGGCTTCGTTTTCGGTGAGTTCAATGTGCTCACCCTCGTGGTCGTGGATCGTACGCATGGTCGTCTCCTGCCGTGCTGAGGCCGGTTGTCTCGTCTTTAGCGAAACATCCAGCCCCGCCGCCTTGTTCCCGGCGCATGGCGGCACGGCGCAGCGGGCGCGCGTCAGAAGGTCTTGCGTACGCTGACCAACCATTCGGCCGGGCGGGCGGGTTGATCCATGACCGCGCCCGAAGCGCCGGAGACGTCATATCTGTTGAGCAAATAGCGCTCGTCGGAGACGTTGGTTCCGCGCACGGAAACGGTCAGGTCCTTCGCGGGATTGCGCCACGCCATTTGCACGTTCGCGATCGTGTAGGAGTCGATCTTGTTCAGGGCGGTGTTGTCGGCGTTCGTATAAAGATCGTCCTGATAGGAGACGTCGATCCTCGGCGTCAGGCTGCCATAGCCGCCCAGATCGATCTCATATTGCGCGCCGACGCTCCATTTATGTTCTGGCGTGAATGGCGCGACGTCTGCCTTCGAGAGGCCCGTCGCCGGATTGAGCCGCGTATATTCGAAGTCGAGCAGGCTGAATGAGGCGTCGATATTGAGGCGTTCAATTGGCGTTGCGGCGACTTCAAGCTCGAAGCCTTTGACGTCGGCGTCGCCTGAATTGGACTGCAGCGAACACGGGAATGTCGGAGACGGACTCAAAGCCGGGCAGGAAAATAGCGTCAGCTGGATGTCCTCATATTTGTTGAAGAAGGCCGAAGCGTTCATCCGCAGGCGTTTGTCAAAGAATTCGGTCTTGGCGCCAATCTCGTATGAGGTGAGCGTTTCCTGCCCGAAAGGCACCGCCTGCGACGCGATGAAGGGACGCGCGGATACGCCGCCGCCTTTAAAACCAGTGGCCACTGTGGCGTAGGTCAGAACGTTCGGCGTCCAGCGATAGTCGGCGCTGAATCGGAAGTCCGTCCTGTCGCCGGAATATTTGATGGTCGAGCCGTTCAGCGTTCCTGTCGGATCGACGAAGAAATTGATCGTGCCGTCAGGATTGACGCGGCTGAACGTATAGTCCTTGCTTTCGTCCGTGTAGCGCAGACCGCCGGTGAGTGTGAGCGCGTCCGTCGCCTTCCAGATCAAAGTGGCGAAGGCCGCCTTCGAGTCCGCATCGACGGGATCGTCGCCGATGAATTGCAGCGGGAAGGGCGCGTAGCGGATATCCTGAAACGTATAATAGATGCTGCGCTGATTAGAGTAATAGGCGCCCAGGGTCAGCGACAGTGCGTCGGTGAGGTCGGCGTTCAGGCGCAATTCCTGACTGAAGAAGCGATGTTTCAGCCGGTTCTGGCCGAGCGCGACCGGCAGCGGCGAGAGATCGTCATCTTCAGCGAAACGGGATTTGTATTCGCGATAGGCCGTAATCGACGACGCCGACAGGCGGTCGTTCAGCTTGTAATCGAGGTGCGCCGATGCGCCCCAGCCCTCGAACGTCTGTTTCGCGGAGGCGTTGGTCTCGACCAGCGAGAGCGGCAGGACAGTGCCAGGCGTTCCGGATAGAAGGCCGGCGAAGTCGATCCAGCTGGACGACGATGGTCCCCGGTATGTGGCGTAATTGCAGAACTGACCGCAGATGAACCGCGAGTCGAATGGTACGCCGCCGAGCGTCGCATTGGGCGCTGCATTGTTGGCGTAGGACAGCACTTCGCCCGGCGTCCGCTCGTCATTGACGTAATCGGCGGAAAGTTCGGCGGATAGCCTGTCATTGGGCGTGAACAATAATGCGCCGCGGATCGCCTTGGATTCATAGTCGCCCAATTCGCCCAATGTGCATTGTCCGGCCGGCCGCGCAGCGGCGATGCCGCCGCCCGGATTGACGCAACCATAATCGAGCCGCTTCACATAACCGTCCTGCGCTTTGATAACGCCGGAAATGCGCGCCGCGAGCACGTCATTGATTGGCAGATTGAGGCTGCCGCGCAGGCTGTAGAGATCGCGCGTGCCGGCTGTGGCTTCGAGCGACGCGGCGAATTTGTCGCCGGGTTTTTGCGAAAGGATGCGGATGGCGCCGCCGATCGAGTTGCGGCCGGTCAGCGTGCCTTGCGGACCGCGCAGCACTTCCATCCGTTCGACGTCCAGCAGATCCAGCTGCGCGCCGGTGAGGGTGGGCAGATAGACGTCGTCGACATAAATGCCGACGCCGGGCTCCAGCGCCGGGTTGAAATCGTATTGTCCGATGCCGCGAATGGATGCGGCCAGCGACGGGCCAAATCCTGCCGCGCCCGGCTTCAGCGTGACGTTCGGCGCCTGGCTGGAGATGTCGTCGAGCTTGGTCTGGCCGCGTGCGTAAAGAGCAGCTGCGTCAATCGCCGTGATCGACAGCGGCGTGTCCTGCAGGTTCTGTGCGCGATACTGCGCGGTGACCACAATGTCGCTCTGGCCGCTTTCGACATTCTGCGCAAAGGCGCCGTTCGCCGCCGCACAGGCGCAGCTCGCCGCGAATGCGGCGCGCAAAAGTTTCGTCATGCACTTTTCCCCCAATGCCGAGCGCGTGGCGCTTTCCCACACACACGCCGGACGCACATCGCTTGCACAAGAAACACTAATAGTAGTATTAAATTGATCTAGCAATTATTGGTTGTATTGCGCACCTGCTTTCATTTTTGCGCGCGGACGCAGCGACGCTGCAAGCGAATGCGCGCCACGCAAGCATAAGCGCCAAATTGGGAATGCGCGCATGGCCGGCGGAGAACTCTTTGGCGTCACAGGGGCCGCGGGGCAATTTGGCTTGCTGGCGGCGGAGGCGCTTTTGCATCTGGTGGAGCCGGAGCGGATCGTTCTCATTTCACGCACGCCGGAAAATCTCTCCCGGTTTGCGGCGCTCGGCGTTCAGATGCGTTTCGGCGATTTCGATCGCGCAGACACCTTGCCGCAAGCCTTCGATGGAATTTCATCGCTCCTGCTCATTTCCACGAGCGCGCTGGGTCGCCGCGTGGTGCAGCATGAGGGCGCAATCCGCGCCGCGCGGGCGGCGGGTGTGCGGCGCATAGCGTATACGAGTTTCCTGGCCGCGGATTCCGGCAATCCCGCGCTCGTTGGGCGTGACCACCAAGCCACTGAGACGATCCTTCGTGGTTCCGGCCTGCAATGGACGATCTTGCGCAACGCCCAATATGCCGACGCAATTCTCGATGTGATCCTGCCCGGCGCGCTTGCGGTTGGCGAATGGCGCTCCTCCAGCGGGGAAGGGCGCATCGCGGTGATTTCGCGCGCCGAATGCGCGGCTTGCGCCGCAGCCGCTTTGGTGCGGCCGGACGCGGAAGACAAAATACACGCGATCACCGGACCTGAATTGCTGCGCTTTCAGGACATGGCGGCGATGGCGTCGGAGGCGTATTCGGCGCCGCTGCGATATGTCCAGGTCGATGATGCCGGGCTGTACGCGATGTTTGACGCTTTGGGTGCGCCGCGCGCGCCGTCCGATGTGACGCCTGGCGGCTTTCCCTGGTGCAGCGACGACATGGTGAGTTTCGAAGCCGCGCTGCGCGACGGCTGGTTCGAAATCCTGTCGGACGACGCCTGCGATCTGCTGGGGCGTCCGCCGCGCGGCTTCGCGGACCTTCTCAAGGATCGCATCCGCGCCAATACGGAGAACGCTGCAATATGACAGCCGATCTCGATTTCGTTCCGGCTCTTGAGCTCGCTTTTGCATGCACGCTGCGTTTCACGCGCGTCCAGACCATCGCGGACAACGCCGCCGGGATCACGCGTTCGGCGGCCTATGTCGATGACGGGCATTTCGAAGGGCCACTGCTGCGCGGGCGCGCCGTACCCGCTTCGGGCGGCGACTATGCGACATGGCGGCCCGACGATACCGCGAGCCTCGACGCCCGGTATATGCTCGAGGAGACCGACGGGACGCTGATTTATCTGCAGAGCAGGGGCTTCATCTGGGGCCGAACGCCTGGCGTAATGGATCGGTTGCGGCAATTTGCTTTCCAGAACGGACCGGAGGTTCCGGCGGCTGAGTACTACTTCCGGACTCTGACCACGTTTGAGACGCCGCGGGGAAAGCACGACTGGCTTTCCCGTCACGCATTTGTGGGGCTGGGGGAACGGCGCGCTGACGGCAATAAAATCCGCTATTATAAGGTGGGTTAAGGAGTGGGCCGGCGGGGCCGGCGCCGCGATTCCTCGTAATTTCGCCAGTTGGTTCGCAAATCGATGCTGGGCATGGCCTAATCCGGGCGCGCGGTCAGGGGCGGTACGCCCCTTGCGCGCTACCTGCGCGATATGCCAACCAACGCCCAACAAAGACAGCCGGCGGCCCTGAGCAGCCAGGCGTGCACTAATTCTGGAGAGCTTCAGTGGCTGACAAGCAAGACGTTGTAATCGTTGGCGCCGCGCGGACGGCGATTGGGTCTTTCGGCGGTTCGTTGAAGGACGTCCCCGCCAACAAATTGGGCGCGCTGGTTCTGGGCGAGGCGGTCAAACGCGCCGGCCTCACGCCGCAGGACGTGCAGAACGTCGTGCTGGGCAACGTCATCACCACCGAACCCCGCGATGCTTACATCTCTCGTATCGCCGCGGTCGAGGCGGGCATTCCGGTGCAGACGCCGGCCGTCACCGTCAACCGCCTGTGCGGCTCGGGCCTTGAAGCCATCATCAGCGCGGCGCGCCAGATCCAGACCGGCGAGAACGAGATCGCGGTCGCGGGCGGCGCCGAAAGCATGAGCCAGTCCCCTTACGTCATGAAAAGCGCGCGCTGGGGTCAGCGCATGGGCGACGCGTCCGTGATCGACGCGATGGTGACTGTGCTGACCGATCCTTTCGGCAATGGTCATATGGGCGTCACCGCCGAGCGCATCGCCGTGCGAAACAATATCTCCCGCCAGCAACAGGACGAATTTGCGCTCGAGAGCCAGCAACGCGCCGCGCGTGCGATCGCCGAGGGACGCTTCAAGACGCAGATCGTGCCGGTTGAAATCGCTTCGCGCAAAGGCACAGTGACGTTCGACACCGACGAATACGTCAAGGCTGACACCAAGATCGAAGCGCTCGCGGGTCTTAAAGCTGCTTTCCAGAAGGACGGCTCCGTAACCGCGGGCAACGCGTCCGGCGTCAATGACGGCGCCGCGGCGGTCGCGCTGATGTCCGCAGAGGCGGCGAAGAAGCGCGGCGTCAAGCCGATGGCGCGTATCGTGTCCTGGGGGCACTCGGGCGTGGATCCGTCGATCATGGGCATGGGCCCGGTCGACGCCGTACGCCAGGCGATGGGCCGCGCGGGCTTGTCGGTTTCCGACATGGACGTGATCGAAAGCAACGAAGCCTTCGCGGCGCAGGCTTGCGCGGTTTCGCAGGAGCTCGATTTCGATCCGGCGAAGACCAATCCGAACGGCGGCGCCGTGGCGCTGGGCCACCCGGTCGGCGCCACGGGCGCCATCATCACGGTGAAGGCGCTTTATGAGCTGGAGCGCATCAATGGCCGCTACGGTCTGATCACGCTGTGCATCGGCGGCGGTCAGGGCATCGCCATGGTGGTCGAGCGTTTGTCCTAAGAGGCGCCCGATGATCCTGCTGGAGAAAAAGGGCCCGATCGCGCTTCTGACGCTGAACCGTCCGGAGATGCTCAACGCCATCGGTCAGCCCGGCGACGGCGAGTCCATCGCCGCCGCCTGCGCCGAGGTTAACGCGGACATGAATATCCGCTGCGCGATCATCACAGGCGCAGGCCGGGCGTTCTCTGCTGGCGGAGATTTGAAGGCGATGCGGGACAAGACCGGCGCGTTCGGCGGCACGCCCGCCGAATTGCGTGAGGTCTATCGCCGCAACATCCAGTTCGCGGTCCGGTCCCTGTATAATCTTGAAACGCCGATGATCGCGGCCGTGAACGGCGCGGCGATCGGGCTGGGCTGCGATCTGGCCTGCACCGCCGACATGCGCATCGCCTCCGAGAAGGCGAAATTCGCCGCCACCTTTCTGAAGATCGGCCTCATTCCCGGCGACGGCGGCTCCTGGCTGTTGCCTCGCGTCATCGGTCATGC
>CAYNCS010000005.1:0-20712 GCA_964395875.1 uncultured Caulobacteraceae bacterium
GCTCTCGGCGTATTTGACGTCGACGCCGTAGGCGCTGGTGTCTTGGCTGATGACCAGCAATTCTTTCACGCCGGCCTTCACCAGCGACTCTGCTTCTTTCAGCACGGCGTTAGCCGGGCGCGAGACGAGATCGCCGCGAATGCTTGGGATGATGCAGAAGGTGCAGCGATTGTTGCAGCCTTCGGAGATTTTCAAATAGGCGTAGTGGCGCGGCGTGAGGCGGAAGCCGCCTTCCGGCACCAGATCGATTTTGGGATCGTGCACTTGCGGCAGGTGCGTGTGCACGGCGCCGACGACTGCCTCGTACTGATGCGGGCCGGTGACTTCGAGCACTTTGGGGTGCGTGTCGCGGATCAGCGCCTCTTCCTTGCCGAGGCAGCCGGTGACGATGACCTTGCCGTTCTCGGCGATGGCTTCGCCGATGGCGTCGAGCGATTCCGCCTTGGCCGAATCCAGAAAGCCGCAGGTGTTGACGATGACGACGTCGGCGCCTTCGTAATCGGGGGACAGCGCATAGCCTTCGGCGCGCAATTGCGTGACGATCCGCTCGGAATCGACCAACGCCTTGGGGCAGCCCAAAGACACAAGCCCGACTTTCGGCGCGGCGCCGGCGGGCTTTCCTTCAGCCTCGGTATTTGCGGAATTGCTCATGAGCGGCGGCATATGCCCCCGCGCCGCCTGCGGCGCAAGGGATTGCGCTGTTTTGCCGGTTTAGCGGCTGTCCCTCACCACCAGACGATTGTTTGAAGGCTGCAAGGGCCGGGCGTTCATTGCGAAATAGGTCCGGAATTTGTCGATCTGCGCCTTGGAGGCTTCGATGGGCGTGGTCATGATGTGCCAGTGCACGCCCTCCGAGCAGGGCGGGGTCGTGAGCGATCCCATCAGCCTGTAATAGGTGGCGGCCCCGGGCAGCAGCTTGCGGACGTCCGTGAAAGCGTCCGGCATTTGCTGGGTCCGCCCGGCTTCCCGCGGCGCGGCGGCGAAAATGTTTTCAAGTTCTGTGTTCGGCGCGCCTTCCTTCACCATCACGCCGATGACGGCCAGAACCCCTTGCTGGTTCTTGTGCACGAAATGGATCTCGAGCGGGAAGGACTTGCCGTCGATCTGATATTCGCTGGGCGTGTGAAAGTGGAATTGCACGAGCGGGAATTCCTTCCCGTCGACCATGATGGTCGAGCCCTCGAACACGTTCACCTGCAGCGTATGGCCGTTATTGGTGACGGCGGTCGGCGTCGCGGAATAATTGAAATAGATGGGCGGGAGGTCGGCGGTGAGCGTCGGCGCCAGGTTGATCGGCGATTGCGTCGCGCCGGTTTCGCAGGCCGCGAAGCCGGGCTCGAGCTTGCCCCAATTCGCCGGGCCGCCGAGCCCTTCATAATCCCAATGCGGAACGCCGCCATGCGGGGCGGGAACCGGCGCCTTGGCGCTGATGGCGGCGACTTTTTCCGCTGCTGGCTCGGGGGGATGCTCCGACGACGCGGAAACCATGGACGCGCTGAAAACGAGCGCCAGAGCCGCTGCAGCGGCTGATTGCACAAAACGCATGAACCTACCCCTAGGTGATGCCTGAGGGCAGATTTCGGTAACAAACGCTAAATTAGGTTTAAGGCTATTCCGCCGCTTTCACTTCTGCGGGCGGAAGCATGCAGGCGGCGTCTATGCCCAATACGTGCGCCACGCGGCCCATACCGACCCATGCGGCCGTGCAATAAGACAGATCCACGATCTCATAATCCGTGAACGCTGCTTTGGCGCGCTTCCAGAAGTCCTCATTTTTGGCGAGGCCCTGCGGGTCGGTTCCAAAACCTTCGGCGTATTCGATGGCGATGCGCTCGCGTTCAGAATAGCCCGGCCAGGTCCTCCAATGGGAGACGTTGAGATAGAAATCCTCGTCCGGCGCGTCGCCATTGTCGATCACGCTGCGCGAGACTTCGACGCCATAGGAATCGAAGAACGTCAGCAAATCCCGCTTGGCTCGAAACGCGCGGCAGACCAGGCAGCCATTGATTTCCGCCGTGCGGGCGCGGGCGCCTTCGAACTCGCGCAGCGACAGCGTCGAGTGCTTGTAGATGGCGTGTGAAAAGGCGCTGCCGGCTTTCACCAGTTCGGGCGCCAGATGCTGGCCGATGGCGGCGACAGGATCGTCATGTTCGCCGGGCGCCGAAACGCGCATGGTTGCCTCCCTTGTCTGATTTTGGAGGAGCTTAGCGCTAAGCCGCCAATCCGGCCATACGGAAGATGAGGCGAACCCGCCGAGAGCGCTCCGCCCATTCGGAAGTCCCGATCTTGAATGCGCCGGCGCCGGCGTTTGGCGCCACTCTTTGGCAATACAAGCGCAAGCAATCAGGCCGCTGGTAAAGCCTGGCGGTGATGGGAGGAAGCCATGAGCAAGGTGTTTTTCAATCACCTCGGCCAGACCGTGACTGATATCGCGAAAACGCGTCGCTTCTATGAAGACCTTCTGGGTTTCAAGTTCTGGTGGGATTTCGACGTGCCCGATGAGCTGGCGAGCAAGGTGCTGATGGTGCCGCCGCCCTGCAAGCTGAAGGCGACCTATCTCTGGCGGCCGGACCTCGTGATGAACTTCATGCATTTTGGCGATCCGAAGGCGCAGGAGGCCTTCGCAGCGCGCAATCTCAACGCGCCGGGCCTGACGCATCTTGCGCTGTCGGTCGAAGACGTGCCTGGGCTTCTTGCGAAAGTGGCGGACTATGGCGGCGAAGTGCTGCCGGAAAGTCAGGGCCCGATGAGCGCCTGGGGGCAGGCGATCTATATCCGCGATCCCAACGGGCAATTGATCGAGATCGTCACCACGCACTGGCGTGACAAGCTGCCCCCACCACCCAAATAATTGGCGCCGAAATGATGCGTGGGTTGAGGGCTCAGGCGTTTGCGGCGGCGAAGAGCTCCGAGAGCGCGACGAGAATATGATAGAATGAACTCGCAGGGCCGCTCTCTTCGACGAGCGCGCCGTTGACGTTCATGCGGTCGGCCCAAAATCCATCCTCGGATATGTACAACCACAAGCCGTCAAAGGCGGCGGCCGCGGAATCATAATCGCCGATCGCCAACGCCGCTTTCAACCGTTCCGTCTGCGGCCAGAGGCGGGCTTCGGCGGATTTCACGCCGCCGCCGATCCAGCATTCGTCGATGCCGACATTGCGCGCCCGGTCGACGCCGTCGCGATCCGCTCGATCGTACAAGGCGCGCGCGAGGGCGGTGTTGTTGGGTCCACCGTGTTTGGCCCATTGATGCAGCAGCCAGACCCATTCGAAAGAATGGCCGGGCTCCCAGACGCGGCCTGCGTCGCCGGAAGCGGGCGTCCAGTCGGCGTCGAAATATTCGCGCACCACGTGGTGCGCGCCGTCATGAAAATGATCGAGGAACATTTGCCCCAGCGCTTGGATGCGCGGGCGCATGTCGAGGCCGGGGATCAGATCGCCGCACGCCATCGACGCTTCGAACAAATGCATATGCGGGTTCTGACGGCGCCGGCCGGCGGGCTCCACCTCGCCTTCGGCGAAGCCGCCGTTCGGGCGCGCCCAGATCGCGTCGAGGCGGCTCCACAAGTCTGCCGCCTGTGCACCGAGCTCTGGCCGGTTCAGCGCTGCGCCAGCGTGCGCCAGCGCGAACAGAACGAAGGCCTGATCGTACAGATCGGCGCGCTGATCGACGGGAGCGCTGTCAAAGGAGAATTGGTGGATGAAGAGGCCGTCCGCGCGGCGGCCCTTGTCCAGCATGAGGCCAAGGGCGCTTTCCAGCCCCTCGCGCCAGGGGCCGCTCCAGCCGAGCTTGCCCGCGTAGGCGCAGGAATAAACCTGCCGCGCCTGCACCCGGAGGCGCTTGTTGCGGTTTTCAGGGGCGCCGCTGGGAAACAGGCGTTCGTGATACCCGCCATGCGTGCGATCCAGCCCCCGCTCCAGCCAGAACGGAAAGGCGGCCTCCATCAACCACGCGCGCGCATGGTTTGCGCGTGCGGTCAGGGTGCTGGGCATTGGTTCACTCCCGCTGTCAGGGACCCTAATCCCGGATCAGGACTTAAAGCCTCGCTAAGCGCAGTACAAAAGCCCGGCTGCAAGATTGATGTCACGATATGACGTGCTGTCCGGCTTAAGGTGCTGAATTTATAGCATCCACCCACGCGGGTTCGGGCTCAACATCCGCCGCTGCGCGCCGGTTCCCCTTACTGTCGGCGCCCCGTAGCGAAATTGACAGGATTGCGCTTTATTAAGGGTCATTAACGGTTGGCTGGGGCGTAAGGGGGATTCCATCCGTGGGTTTTGAGCGCACACTGAAACTCAGCCTGGCCGCTGCGGCGGCTCTGTCTCTCGCCGCGTGCGAAGATCTTGGCCGCGTCGCCGACGGTATGTCGCGTAGCGTCCTCGACCACATCGAATTGATGGTGACGGCGAGCCGGCCGGTGCAGATGGCCGACGAAAAACCCGCCGACCGCGGCATGAACGTCGAGAACACCGAATATTCTCCAATCCCGCCGCTTCTGTTCGCGCCGGGCGAACTCATCATGAAGCCGGTGCAGAACGTCAGCACGGCGTCGTTCTCCGCGTCGGATGCGGCGCAGATTTCCGAAACGCTGTCCGACATCGCCGATCGCGCGATCGTCCAGTCGGGCATCGCCGCCACGCCCACCAAGATCGACGAAACGTCGGGCCAGGTGGTGGTCACGCTCGACGCCGCGTTGCAGGCTGCGGCCGAAGACGCGGCTGCGGGTGGTTCGGGCGTGCGGCCCATGGCGTTCACCGGCATTGCCGGTCCTGACGGCGCCGACGGCGCGGTGATCACGCCGCAGACGGTCGAAATGGCCACCGAGCGCGGCAATGGCTGCCAGAACGTTTCGGCGAAGGAGATGCAGGGCAATCTCGGCATCGCCACCGAATGCGCCGCCGCCAAGCTGAAGGCCTCGGGCAAGTTCGAATATGTCGAACTGAATTACATCATGCGTCCGGAAATGGAGTTCAATCCGATCGGCGCCGCCGTAACCCTGCCGAACGATCCATTGTTTTCGCTGCAATGGGGGTTCCGCGATCAGGGTACCAAATCTGGCCAAATCGCGGGCGGTGCGGGATTTCAGTCCTTCTGGTCGCGCACGCGCGGCGTTGGCCGGCGTAACGTTGTGGTCGCCATCGTCGATACGGGGATCGACAAGACGCACCCGGACATCGCCAACAATCCGAACGTCGTCGATGGTTTCGACATGGTCAGCGACATCGATGCGTCCAATGACGGCGACGGCCGCGACGCCGATGCGCAGGACGCTGGCGACCGCTGCGATCCGAACGATCCGACGCAAGCGGATTCCTATCACGGCACGCACGTGGCGGGCACGATCGGCGCCGTCATCACCGGCAACAAGGAAGGCGTCGCGGGCGGCGCCTGGAACGTCACGATCGTGCCGGTGCGCGCGGTCGGCCGCTGTGGCGGCAAGCTGACGGACATCGCCGATGGCATCCGCTGGGCGGCGGGCGTCGGTCAGGCGCAGGATTCCCGAACCGGCCAATGGGTGACCAACAAACACCCGGCGAGCATCATCAACGTCTCGCTGGGCTTTTTCGCCAAATGCCCGAGTTCGCTGCAATCGGCCATCGACGACGCGCGCTCGGCCGGCGCCATTATCGTTGCGGCCGCGGGCAACGCCCGCGCCAACACGGCCAATTACTCGCCATCGTCCTGCCGCGGCGTGGTGGTGGTCGCGGCCGGCGATGAGCGGGGCTATCTAACCCCCTATTCGAACTGGGGCTCGCAGGTCAGCATCATGGCGCCGGGCGGCGACATGAAGCGCGACGACGACAAGGACAACCGCCCGGACGGCATCCTCTCGACCAAGCGCTCCAAGCAGTGCAAGGACCCGATCACGCAACAGGCGCTGCCCAATTGCTTCTATGCGTATGAGATGGGGACTTCGATGGCGGCGCCGCACGTGACGGCGGCTTTGGCGCTTCTGAAGTCGCAATTCCCTGAAAAGACGAATGAAGAGCTGGTGGCGCTGCTGGTGCGGCAGGCGCGAACCCCGCGCACCCAGATCGCCTGTTCCGGCGCCTGCGACATATATCCCGGTTCAACGCCCATTCCCGGACAATCAAATGTTTGTTTTCGACCTTGCGGTTCAGGCTTGTTAAACCTTTCCTTGGTGGGGACGCGATAGGCTGTGCGGCAAGCCGACGCTCGGCCCTCCAGGAGGAACGCGGGGATGACGCAAGTCGCGTTTGAGGAATCAGGACGGCCATGGCGCCGGTGAAGTCGCGTTCGATCGCCAGCGGAGCGCTGGCCGCCATTGGGCTGGTTGCGGCCGGCGTCGCTATCGTCTGGAAGGGCGCGGACCGTCAGAGCGGATCGATCGAGGATGCGCCCGCCAATGCGTTGCAGGCGCCCGAGCCAGAGATCGATCCTTCGCTTCTCACGCCCCCGGATCAGGATCGCGAATTGCTGAGGCGCCGCGGCGCGCTCGGCGAACAGGCTGGCGAAGAGGAAGCGGCAAGTCCGCGCCGGGATGAATTGACGAAGGCTGCGCCCAAGCTCGCGCCGCCGCCGGAATTGCGCCGCGACATGCTCCAGGCGCAGCGTTCCGCGCCTGTGGATGATGCGGGTCCGATCGAGTTCATCGTGAAGCTGAAGGACAAGAGCTTCACCGACGAATTGCGCGACATTTATCAAGTCTCACCCGAAAAAGCGGCGCGCCGGCTGAAGGCGGCGTTGGGCGGTGGGCGCTTGCTTGAATCGGCGCGTTTGCAGGGTTTCACGCTTGGCGGCGAAGCGATTTTGCGTTGGGAAGGGCCCACGCGCGTCGTCGATTTCGGCGCCCGCCAGGCTGAAATTCAACGTGCGCTCAGCGCGGCGCCTGGGGTATCCTACGCGGAACAGAATTATACGGCCGATCTTCAATCGGGGCGCTAGCCGGCGTAACGCTGGTACGCATCCTTTTGGAGCATTTGACGCGCTCGTGCGTTGGTGGGGCAAGGAGAGTTCGCATGTCGAGGCGCGTCATAGTGATTGGCCTGGTGATCGCTGCAATCGCCGCAGGCGGTTGGGCGTTCTTCATGAACAAAGCGCCGAAACCTGCGCCTGCGCCGGAAGCGACGCCGGCCGCTGCGGCGGAAAACGCCGTGACGGAAGTCGACCATAACGTCGATTGGGCAGCCGCTGCGGCGAAAGCCGGCGCGACGGGCAAGACCGTCGTCAGCGCGCAAAGCGTGGGTGTGGAAGCGCAGTCGCCGGTGCCGATGCTCGCTTTGCCGAACATCTCGGCGCAGGCGGTCGATTCCGGCAAGCAGACGGTCAAATCCACCGGCGACGGTTACTTCGCGACGTTCCCCGGCGCGAAATACGATGTCGTGGTGGCGGGAACGAAGAAAGCCTACAAGGCGCCGGAATCCGCACCGCCGCCGGTTGTGTCCACGCAGAGCGTCGACGAATTCCAGTTTTCCGAGACCGAAACTGGCGCGGAAGTCACGTTCAAGCAGTTCGGCGCCGATTATCTCGTACAGTTTAATTGTAAAAAGCAGGATCCAACCAAGTCCTGCATCACGGAAAAAGAGGCGCGCGACGTCGTCGAAAGCCTCGTGATGGTTGGCAACTAAACACAAAAACGCCCGCGTTTTCGCAAACGTTGCAGACGCGCGGACAAAGAGGGGCGATGGAACGCTCCAGATGTGCGGTGTGGTGATTGGCGCTGATCGGCGCCGCGTCTTCGTGGGGGAAATGCATGTTTACGCAACGCGAAGAGTCGAAAGCGGCGGCGGCGAAACGCGGCCGTTCAGCGGCCGCAGCGCGCGCGTTCCTGGCCATCGTCGCCCTGAGCGCCGCGTCCGGCTGCGATCAAGTGAAAAACGTTGCGAAGAGCGCGCAGGAAGCGGTGCAGAACGTCCTGAAGCCAAAGCCGCAACAGGAAAATCCCAACCCCGCTCCGGCGCCCGCGCCGACCGAACCCGCGCCCGAAGGGCCGATCGTTCTGACGCCGGGTGAAACGCCGCCTGCGAGCGAGCCTGGCGCACAAACGCCGCCTGCCGATTCCGGCGCGCCGCCCGCCAATGGCGGGACCACGGAACCGGCGACTCCGGGAACGACTGAACCGGCGACGCCCGCGACTCCGGGAACAACCGAGCCGTCCACGCCTGGAACGACGGAGCCGGCGACTCCAGGAACCACCACGCCGCCGTCCACGGGCGGCGAAGCGACGCCGCCCGCTACGCCGACGACGCCGGGCGAAGCGGTGGACAACGCCGCGGGCGCGTTCGCAAACCCCGGCGGATTCCTTTATCGGGCCGTCGGCAAGCTCGCGACGGGATCAGGCGAGGGCGCCAAGGACGAAACGATCTACGCGCCGGGCATCGTGTTTCCGGTGAAGAACGCGCCCACCTTCCTGAATTCGCAGGTTTATGGCGTGGGCGGCATGTCCGGCCCCGCGGGCAGCGAATGCGCCGCCGCCAATTACGGTTATCCGTGGGCAGACAATTTCTGCGAAAAACGTGGTGGAGCCAATCGCGCGTCCTACAATTGCCCCAGCAAGCAAATTCACCAGGGGCAGGACATCCGCGCGGGCGACGCCGCCTTTTGCGCCAAGGTCAAGAAGATGGCGACCGCGGAGCGCAAGGGCGCCGAGATCGTGGCCGTTGAGGACGGCGTGATCCAGTATATCGGCTCCTACACGGTCGATCTTCGCTCTTCGGGCCGCATCTATCGCTATCTGCACATGAATATGAAGCAATTGAAGGTGAAGCTCGGCGACAGCGTGACGAAGGGGCAGACGCTCGGGTTCATGTCGAACGATTTCGGCGTGGACAGCGCCGGCAAGCCCATCGCGACGACGCTGCATCTGCATTTCGAGGTGAAGCAGAACATCGAAGGCATCGGCTGGACATGGGTGTCGCCTTATATGTCGCTGGTCGCGGCCTACAAGGCGCAGCATCCGGAAGGCGCGCTGGCGGAATGAGCGCAGCGCCCGGCTTTCAGGAATTGACGTTCCGGACAAGCGACGGGATCGATCTCTACGCGCGCGACTACGCACCGCATGGGGCGCCCAGCAGCAAGCCGCCCGTCATTTGCCTGCATGGCCTCACGCGCAATTCGCGCGATTTTGAGGATTTTGCGCCGAAGGTCGCGGCCCTGGGCCGCCGCGTCTTCGCGCTCGACATGCGCGGACGCGGCCGCTCCGGCTACGACCCTAATCCCGCCCGTTACGCCCCGCCGGTTTATGCTGGCGATGTCGGCGGTTTCCTGGCGCAACAGAATGCGCCGAGCGCCGTCTTCGTCGGCACGTCGATGGGCGGGCTCATCACCATGCTGCTGGCGGCGATGTCGCCGGACTTGGTGGCGGGCGCGGTGTTGAACGACGTCGGGCCCAAGCTCGAACAAGCGGCGCTCGACCGGATCGCGGCCTATGTGGGGGCGCAGACCGCGCCGGCGAAGGATTGGGTGGAGGCCGCGCAACGCTGCAAGGACGTCAACGGACGCGCATTTCCCAATGCGGACGACGCCTTCTGGCTGGCGTTCGCTCGGCGCACGCAAGTCGAGAGGGATGGCGGCGTCGTTTGGGATTACGATCCCAATATCGGCGCGCCGTTCAAGCAGGATTATTCAAAGACGGAAGAGCGTCCGGCGTTCGATCTGACGCCCTATTTTGATGCGCTGGCGCGGAAACCGCTGCTGGCGGTGCGCGGCGGGATTTCCGACCTCCTGTCGGCGGACGGTCTGGAATTCATGCGCGGTCGCGCTCCCGCGATGCGCGCCGTCGAGGTGGCCAATGTAGGTCACGCGCCGTTTCTGACCGAGCCCGAAGCGTGGGCGGCGGTCGAAGCGTTCCTCGCGACGGTCTGAGCGCGTCTTACTTGCGGTGATAGGGCAGGTGCCCGCGTTCGACCAGGCGGCGCATGCCTTCATAGGCGGCCGTCAGCTCTTCGTACGCGGTGCGCAGATTCCGCAGGTTTTCAGCCTGTTGCGGCGTCGGCGCGTGACCATGCTCGCTCATCTGCAGCGCGGCGGCGATCCAGTGCGCCCGCGCCTCGGCGCAGGCGATCGCAAGCTTCTGAAACTTGTCCGGATCGGCGGCGTGCAGCGTACGCGCCACAACTTCCTTGTTCGCGGCGTAGACCGTGTAGTCGATCTGCTCCAAATGTCCGCGCAGCGCGCGTTGTTCAGCGGGATCCAGGACGGCTTCAGGCTCGAAATGATCCTGACCGCGGGTCCGCGTTACTGAAGACACGATCGCCATGGCGTAAACTCCCTATGGCTGGCGTTTCCATCCCGTCCTGATGGGCGGTTATTTGTCTCATGCTAGGCGGCACGTCGTTAAAGTGACGTTTACATTTTTCCGGGGTTGGAAGGGGCGAATTGGCGTTTTGTTAAAGACTTGGAGCCTGGACGGCCCTTGCCTCGGGCGCGCATCCGGGGGCACCATGGCGCAATGAACCCGCCGCGCCCGCTGCTTTCCGTCTCAAATCTCTGCGTTCAGTTCGACACCCATGATGGCCCGGTGCGCGGCGTGGACGGCGTCAGCTTTGATATTGCGCCCGGCGAGACCGTGGCGATTGTCGGTGAGTCCGGCTCCGGGAAGAGCCAGACCTTCATGGCGATCATGGGTCTGCTGGCGGCGAACGGGAAGGCCTCGGGTTCCGCCAGGTTAGAAGGAGAGGAATTGCTGGGCCAGGACGAAGCGGCGCTGCTTCGTTTGCGCGGACGCCGCATCTCGATGATCTTTCAGGATCCGCTCACCTCGCTGACCCCGCATATGCGGGTGGGCGCCCAATTGGCGGAGGCCCTGCGCCTGCAGGGAATTGCGGCGCCGGAAGATGTCCGCGCCGGCTGTCTGCGCGCTTTGCGCCAGGTGCATCTGCCGGAAGCGGAGCGCCGTCTCGGTCAGTATCCGCATGAGCTTTCCGGCGGCATGCGTCAGCGCGTGATGATCGCCATGGCGATGCTGGCCCGGCCGGCCTTGCTGGTGGCGGACGAGCCCACGACAGCGCTGGACGTCACCGTGCAGGCGCAGATCCTCGAACTGATGGACGACCTGAAGAAGGAATCGGGCGCGGCGCTGGCGATCATCACCCATGACATGGGCGTGGTGGCGCGTATGGCCGACCGCGTAATCGTGATGCAGGGCGGCAAGATCATCGAAAGCGGTCCAGCGCGGGACATCTTCAAGCAGCCGCAGCATCCGCACACCCAAAACCTTATCCAGAGCGCTTTGCGCCTGGACCGGCCGCGCGAGACTCCGGCGCGCGCGCCGATCGACCCGCAGCAGAATGTGCTGTCGGTGCAGAGCCTGAAAGTCTGGTTCCCGGTGAAGGTTGACGGGGGACTCCTCGGCAAGCAGGTTCCCTTGCGCGCGGTGGACGGCGTCGATCTTGAGCTGCGGCGCGGTGAAACGCTCGGCGTGGTCGGCGAATCCGGTTGCGGCAAATCCACGCTCGCGCGGGCGGCGCTGGCGCTGGTCGCCAAGACCGGCGGGAAGGTCGCCTGGCTCGGCCGCGACATCGCCGACGTCTCCGCCGAGCAATTGCGCAAGGCGCGGCGTGATTTCCAGATCGTCTTTCAGGACCCGCTCGCCAGCCTCGATCCGCGCCGCACGATCGGGCAATCCATTGAAGAGCCGCTGACCATCCACGAGCCGGCGCTCAGCGCCGAACACCGCGCCGTGCGCGTCATCGAGGCGATGCGCGATTGCGGGCTCGATCCAGCTTTGCGCAATCGCTACCCGCATGAACTCTCGGGGGGGCAGAACCAGCGCGTCGGCATCGCGCGCGCCACTATCCTGCAGCCGCAATTAGTGGTGTGCGATGAGGCCGTGTCCGCGCTTGACGCCTCCGTGCGCGCCCAGATCCTGACGCTGCTGAATGCGCTGCAGGCTAAGCTCCGGATGTCCATTCTGTTCATCAGCCACGATCTTGCGGTGGTGCGCGAAGTCGCGGACCGGGTGATGGTTTTGTATCTGGGCCGTGTGATGGAGCTGGCGGACGCCGAGGCCTTGTTTTCGGCGCCCAGGCATCCTTACACGCGGACGCTCCTGTCGGCGGCTTTGATCCCCGACCCCGATATCGAGCGCTGCCGCCCGCGCCGCCCGGCGATGCCCGAGCCGCCGTCGCCCCTCGATCCCGCCGCGCATCTGCGCTTTTTGCCATCCGCCGCCGCGCATCCCGAAAGCGCATCGGTCGAGGACGGCGTCGTCCGGCCGCGGCTGGTTGAGGTCGACCCGGGCCATTGGGCCGCCGAGCACGATCCCGTCTGAGAAGTTCAGCTTTTTTCGGGCCCGGCGCCACAGACTTGCCCCCATAGCCTCTTACCTGCTTAATCCGCCGCCGCGTCGATTTTGGCGCTTGGTTATTTCTTGGGCGCCGTTGCGTCGTCAGGTTGTGGGGTAGTCATGGCGTTCAGATGGGCCCGCGCCAGAAGCATTCTGGCGGCCGCAGCGCTCCTGACTTTCGCGGGCAGCGTCTCATTCGTTCCCGACGTACAGGCGCGAAGCGCCATCGAGGCGTCGCAATGGCCGCAAAGCGCGGGCTCGCTCAAACCTGAAAAAACGGTTGTTTGGGGCCAATTGCCCAATGGTTTGCGCTACGCCGTCATGCCGAACAAGACGCCAAGCAAAAGCGTCGCCTTGCGCATGCGCATCGGCGCGGGCTCGCTGGATGAAACCGACGCGCAAAAGGGTCTTGCGCACTTTCTCGAGCACATGGCGTTCAACGGGTCCGCCAAGGTGCCTGAGGGCGATATGGTGAAAATCCTTGAGCGCTACGGCCTGGCCTTTGGTCCGGACACCAACGCGTTCACCAGCTTCGAGGAGACGGTCTATCAGCTCGATTTGCCGACGAATGGCGATCCCATCGTCGATCAGGGCCTGATGCTGATGAACGAAACCGCGCGCAACCTCACGCTTGCGCCGGATTCGATCGATCGCGAGCGCGGAGTCATCAAGTCCGAGGAGCGGTTGCGCAACACGCCCGCTTATCGCGCCTATATCGCCGGGGCGAAGTTCGCATTGCCAAACGCGCGCCTGACGCAACGCGTGCCGATCGGCGACCTGAAAGTGATCTCCAACGCGCCGCGCGATCAGTTCGTGGAATTCTACAAACGCGGTTATCGGCCCGACCGCACCGTGATCGTCGTCGTGGGCGACGTTGACCCCGCCAAAATCGCCGACAAGATCAAGGCGCAATTCGGGGACTGGACGATCGGCGGCAAGGTTGACGGCACGCCGGCGCCGGGACCTTCGGGGCCGCCGGGACTCGATGCAGGGTATTTCTTTGAGCCCGAAGCGAAAACAACCATCACCTTCTCTTATGTGCGTCCTTACAAGGACGAGCCGGACAGCGCGGCGCAGCGCCGCAAGGACATGACGCGCGATCTTGCCGACGCCATCCTCTCTCGCCGTTTCCGCGCTCTGTCGCGCCAGGCGGACGCCAAGATTCTCGGCGCCGCGGCCTATTATGACGACGCTTACAAGGCCGCGGACATGTCGATCCTGAACGTTTCCGCCGAGCCGAAAAACTGGAAGGCCGCGCTGCAGGTTGGCGAGCAGGAGCTGCGCCGGGCGCTGACGCATGGTTTCAGCAAGGCCGAGATGGACGAGCAATTGTCGGAGATGCGCGCGACGTTCAAGAACGCCGCGCAATATGCGCCGACTCGCAAGAGCGCCGACCTGGCGGACGCCCTCGTCTCGGCGGTGAACGAAGAGATCGTGTTTACGCATCCGCAGGACGATCTGGCGCTGTTCGAGGAATTTGCGCGAACCGTGTCGGTGAAAAGTTTGAACGCGGCGTTCCGGGCGAACTGGCAAGGCGCCGAGCCGAAAATCTTCCTTGCAACCAGCGTGCAGGTTCCGGACGCAAAGAACGCGATCCTCGCGGCCTATAAGGAAAGCCGCGCGATCGCGGTCGCGAAGCCGGCGAAGGTTCAATCCGACGCTTTCGCATATACGGATTTTGGGCCGGCGGGCGCGGTGGCGGAGCGCAAGGACGTCACGGACCTGTCTTCGACCCTGAAACTCACCGAAGTGCGCTTCGCCAACAATGTGCGGCTGAACATCATCAAGACGCCGTTCGAGCGCGACACGGTGCGCGCCGCCGTGCGCGTCTGCTGTGGGGCGATGGATCTGGCGGGCAGCCCGGCCGGCTTTCCGACCTATCTGGAATCGGTTTTTGCGCTGGGCGGTCTTGAGAAACACTCCGCCGACGATCTGGAACGCCTGAACGCCGGGCGCACGGCTGAGTTCGGCATGAGCGTGGATGAAGATTCATATTCCTTCACCGGCGTCGTCACGCCCGCCGATCTTGAATGGCAGCTGGAAGTCTGGGCGGCCGAATTGTCCGCGCCCGGTTATCGGCCGGAGGCGCAGGCGATTTTCCAGAAAAACGTCGCCGTCTGGTTGGAAACCTTGGACGCCACGCCGCAATCGGTGCTGGGCCGCGACCTCGGCTCCATCCTGCGCAATCGCGATCCGCGCTGGACCATTCCGGATCGCAGCACATTCGAGGCGATGAAACTCGAAGACGCCAAGCAGGCGCTGGCCAGGCCATTTTCCTCCGGCGCCATCGAGATATCGCTGGTTGGCGACGTTGATCCGGACAAGGCGATCGCTTACGTCGCGCGCACCCTGGGCGCGCTCCCTGCGCGTGACGCCGTGCGAAAGCCAGCCGCCGGAAACGATACGGTGACGCAGCCTGCGATGAAGGACGGCGTACAGATGCTGTTCCACAAAGGGCCGAAAAACCGCGCCGCCGCGGTGATCAATTGGGATGGCGGCGACTTTTTTGAGAATCCCGCGCGCGGACGGCAATTGCGCATTCTGGCCGCAATCGTGGATCTGAAGCTGACAGAGGATCTGCGCGAGCGGCTCGGCGACACGTACGCACCTTCCGTCAACGTCGAGCAGTCCGAGACGTTCAAGGGCATCGGCGTTCTCAGCGCAACGATCGACCTGGAGCCTGAAAAGCTCAAGATTTTCTATGCGGAGATTCAGAAGATCACGGCGGAGATGGCGGCGGGGAAGATCGACGACGACGAGTTCACGCGCGCCACGAAGCCGATCATTGAAGGTCTGCCCAAGAGCGAGGAAGACAATCAATATTGGCTGCGCGTGGCTGATTCCGCGCAATTCCGGCCGGAATCCCTGGGCTGGCACCGGTCGCGCCGGTCGGACTACCAGACCGCAACCCTGCCGCAGATCAAGGCTCTTGCGAAGCAGATCTTCGGCCAGGCCAGGGGGCTGCGGGTCGAGGTGCGTCCCGAGGGGACTTAAGCCCTCCGGTCCGTTTCCGGATTGCAGCGTCCCGATTTAGGGCTGGAAAGGCGGGCGGCAAACGCTTTATAGCCGCACGCTTATTCAGTCCCCATTCTGGGGTTCGTTTTGGTTCTTCACATGTCAGTACGGTTTGAAGACGTCACCGCCGCCGCCGCTCGTTTGAGCGGCCAGATTGAGCGCACTCCATTGCGCCGGTCGCGGACGCTGTCGGAAATTACCGGCGCGGACGTGTGGGTGAAGTTCGAGAACCTGCAATTCACCGCCGCCTATAAAGAGCGCGGCGCGCTGAATAAATTGCTGCAGCTGACCGAGCAGGAAAAGAGCCGCGGCGTCATCGCGGCCTCGGCCGGCAACCACGCTCAGGGCCTGGCCTATCATGGCGCGCGCATGGGCGTGCCGGTGACCATCGTCATGCCGCGCACCACGCCGTTCGTGAAGGTTGAGCAGACCCGGTTCCTCGGCGCCAAGGTGGTGCTGGAGGGCGAGGGCTTCGACGAGGCGTCCGCCTACGCCGAGAAGCTGCGCGACGAACTCGATCTCACATTCGTTTATCCGTTTAACGATCTCGACGTGATCGCGGGCCAGGGCACGATCGCGCTGGAGATGCTGGAGGACCAGCCGGACCTTGAAATTCTGCCGGTGCCGATCGGCGGCGCCGGTCTGATCGCGGGCGTCGCCACGGCGGCCAAGCATCTTAATCCGAAAATCAAGATTATCGGCTGCGAGCCGGCCATGTATCCGTCCTACACGGCGCGGATGCGCGGCACGAACACGCCGGTGGGCGGCGGCCAGACGATCGCCGAAGGCATCGCAGTGAAAAGCGTCGGCGATCTGACCTATTCGATCTCGCGGCCTTTGGTGGACGACGTCGTGCTGATCGAGGAGCCCTATTTCGAGCGCGCGATCGCCCTTTACGCCAATATCGAAAAGACCGTGGCCGAAGGCGCGGGCGCGGGATCGCTCGCGGCGCTGCTGGCCTATCCGGAAAAGTTCAAGGGCAAGAAGTGCGGCCTGATCCTGACCGGCGGCAATATCGATACGCGGTTGATCACGTCGGTGCTGATGCGCGCCTTGGTGCGAGAGGAGCGCATCGTGTCGCTGCGTTTGATCGGCGACGACCGGCCCGGTTTGCTGGCGCGCGTTTCGGCGATGATCGGCGAGCACGGCGCCAACATCATCGAGGTCTCGCACAATCGTTTGACGCTCGACGTGCCCGCGAAGGGCGCGGAATTCGATCTGATGATCGAAACCCGTGACGCGCGCCATACGCAGGAAATCATCGACGCTCTCGCCGCCGCAGGGTATCCGCCGCGCCGGCTTTAATTAAAGGCCGCCCCGGACCTGATCCCGACATGGGGCGGACCGCCGCATTACGATAAATGCCTTGTTCCGGCCTGAAACCGGATGAACGGTATTCCCGAATTGACGAGCTTTGCGCGGCGCGTTACGCCGCGAAGCGTCTGAGATAGCGGCGGTTTGGGTCGAAATCTCTCCAAAGGGTTGTTGGCCGATCTCTATCTATTTGTTCTAAAAGAGTATTCGGCTTTTGCATGATTGCCAAAGGGGGGCATGCATGAAGCGCTTAGCAATGATTTTCGCGGTAGCGGCTGTTGCGGTCAGCGGACCGGCCTTCGCGTCCAAGGTCGAAAACGAAAAAGGCTCGACCAAAAACGCCGAAATTCCGAAATGTTCCAAGAAGCTGGGCACGGTCGCGATCGTTGACGGCGAAGGCCAGGGCTGGCTGCAATACGAACTCGGCGCGCCATCCACTTTGATCAAAACCTATGTGCAGCGTTCCGGCTGCTTCGGCCTTGTGAACCGCGGCGCCGGCATGGCGGCGGCGCAGGCTGAACGCGCTTTGGCGGCGGGCGGCGATCTGCAGCGCGGTTCGAACGTCGGCGGCGGTCAGGTGAAGGCGGCGGACTATGTTATTCAGGCCGACATTGCGACCTCGAACCAGAATTCCGGCGGCAATGCGTTTGGCGCCATCGCTGGCGGCATTATCGGCAGCAAGCTCGGCGTCGGCGCCATCGGCATCAAGAACAAGAAGTCGGAAGCGCAGACCGTTCTGTCTTTGATGAACGTCCGTACCTCGGAAGAAACGGCGTTTGAAGGCTTTGCGAAAGTCTCCGACCTCAGCCTTGGTCTGGGCGGCGGCCTGTTCGGCGGCGGCGGCTTTGGCGGCGCCGTTGGCGGCGGCTATGAAAACACAGACATCGGCAAGGTTGTGTCGCTGTCCTTCCTTGACGCGTATCGCAAGCTGGTGACCGAGCTTGGCTGGGTGCCGGACAACGCCGCGGCGGCGGCGCCGAAGCAAGCGTATATCGTGCGCGCGGCGTCGGTCGCGATGAAGCGTTCGCCGTCGGCGTCCGGCTCCACGGTGCGCACGCTCGAAGGCGGCCAGCTCGTTTATCCGACGGGCGCCAAGGAAGGCATGTGGTGGGAAGTCGCCGACGAAAACGACAACACCGGCTGGATCATGAACGACAAGCTCGAACCCAAGAAGTGACCTTCGAGCCTGACTAGGCTACAGCGGCGCGCCGGGTTCAACCCCGGCGCGTTTTGCTTTTCCAGAGCCCTTGCCGATTGGGATGAATCAGACCGATCGGATAAGAAGGGCTCTGATTAAAACATAGATCCTCCTTCCGATTTGAGTTGCTGAAGCTCAAATCGGGAGTGGTTACAAGCGCACCTTCACGGAGGATCGCCATGCCCACGCTGTTTATCGGCAACAAGAATTACTCGTCCTGGTCCATGCGGCCGTGGCTGGCGCTGAAATGGGCCGGAATTTCCTTCGAGGAACGAGTCCTGCCGATGGTCGGCGGCGTTTATGGCAAGTCGCCGGCGCCGGAGATCGCAGCGGCCTCGCCCAGCGGGCGGGTGCCTGCGCTGAAGACGGATGCTCTGACGATCTGGGATTCGCTGTCGATCTGCGAATGGGCGGCTGAGCAGAAGCCGGATTCCGGCCTTCTTCCAAAAGATCCGGCGGCGCGCGCCTTCTGCCGCTCCGCGGTCGCGGAAATGCATGCGGGGTATCAGGGCGTGCGGAACGCTTTGACCATGAACATCCGCCGCATGCCCAGGCCGGAAGATGCGGCGCGTTTCGAAAAACCCGACGTTCAAAAGGACATCGCCCGTCTGCAGGAAGTCTGGGCCGAGGCGTGCGCCCGATTCAATCCGGGCGGGCCGTTTCTGTTTGGCGCCCGTTCGATCGCCGATGCGTTTTTTACGCCCGTCGCCACCCGGTTCCGCACCTATGGGGCGGCGCTGACGCCGGAGGGCCAGGCCTATTGCGACGCATTGCTGGCGGACCCTGCGTATCTGGAATGGGAACAAGCCGCGAAGGCGGAGACTGTAAGCATAGAGGCGTTCGACAATGCCTAGGTTCACGGCCGGCCTCGCCGCGGCTTTTTTGTTGGCTCTGTCCGCCTGCGGCCCTAAGCAGGACGGCTTGGAAGCCGAGATTTCGCGCCAGGAGCAGGCGGAAGAAGCCGCCTTCAAGGCGCTAGGAGAAAAGACGATGAAAGATTCAGCCGCGTTTCTGGAAAAGATGCGCGCCGAACCGGGCGTGCAGGCGACGGCTTCCGGCCTTCTGTACAAGGCCGACGAGCGCGGGCCGGAAGGTCCGTCCCCGAAGATGGGCGACGACGTGCTGGTCCATTACGACGGCACCTTTCCGGATGGCAAAACCTTCGATTCCTCCTACAAGCGCGGCCAGCCTGCGCAGTTTCAATTGGGTCAGGTGATCGAGGGCTGGAACGAAGGCCTGCAGCTGATGCGCCCGGGCGACACCTTCATGCTCTATATCCCCGGCGACCTGGCCTATGGCGAATATGGATCGCCTCCGCGGATTCCCCCCAATCAAGCCCTTGTTTTTAAGGTTGAGCTACTTGCATTCCGCGATGCGGAAGGCAAAGTTCATCAAGCGGCCAAAAAATGATGCGTAACTGTAGCGACTAGTGACGGCGCGCTTCGCCGTCAGGAATTGGGGAGTAAGATATGTCCGCTAATGGAAACTGGACGATGACCGTGCAAAGCCCGATGGGCGCCCAGCAAGGCACCCTGGCGATCACCGTCGACGGCGCGACGTTTAAAGGCACGCAAACCTCGGCGACGTTCGGCTCGTCTGACATCGAAGGCACCGTCGAAGGCGATACGCTGAAGTGGGCCTCCAAGGTCACGTCGCCGATGCCGATGACGCTTGAGCACACGATCACCTTCTCCGGCGATTCGCTGAGCGGCTCGGTGAAGGCGGGCGCTTTCGGCACGTTCCCGGTGACGGGCGCGCGCGCTTAAAACCTCGTTTTACTCGACAGGGCGCGCGCCGCGCGGCAGCATAGCCGCATGTCTTCGACCGGCGCGCCGCCTCCTGCCTTACTCGACAGCGCGATAGATTGGTTGACGCGGCTGGTGGCGTTCGACACCACCTCCCGCAATTCCAATCTCGCGCTGATCGAGGATGTCGAAGCCTATCTGCGGGCGCGCGGCGTTCCGACGCATCGCGTTCCCAGCGATGACGGCCAAAAATCCAATCTCTTCGCTTTGGTAGGCCCTGCCGAAGAAGGCGGGATCATTCTTTCCGGGCACACCGACGTTGTGCCCGTCGACGGTCAGGAATGGTCGACTGATCCCTGGGTGCTGACTAAAAAAGGCGACCGGCTTTATGGCCGCGGCTCTTCGGACATGAAGAGCTTCCTCGCCTTGTGCATGGCGCATGTCGATGCGGCGCTGGCCGCCAATCTCAAGCGGCCGATGATCTTCGCGTTTTCCTATGACGAAGAGGTGGGGTGTCTCGGCGCGCCGCGCATGATCGAGGCCATTGCCAGGACCGCGCCCAAACCCGCCGGCGCGATCATTGGCGAACCCACCGACATGAAGGTCGTGTCCGCGCAAAAGGGCGTGCTGGTGGTGCAGACCGACATCGAGGGGCATGAGGCGCATTCGAGTCAGATCCATCAGGGCGTTTCTGCCGTGATGATCGCGGCCCGGCTGATGAACCTTGTGCTGACGATGAGCGACGAAGCGCGAGCCAAGGCGCCCGACGATCCGCTGATGGAGCCGAGCGGCACGACCATCACCGTCAACAAGATCCAGGGCGGCACCGCGGCGAACATCCTCGCCAAGGAATGCAGCTTCGTCTTCGATGTGCGCTATCCCGCCGAAGACGACCCGGATGTGTATCTTCAGCGGTACGAAGCCGAGGCCAAGCGGCTGGAGGCCGAGATGCTGAAGATCGAGGCCGGCTGTTCGATCAAAATCGCCGTGCGCAACACGCCGCCGTTGGCGCATGTGCCCGGCAATCCAGCGGAGATGTTGGCGCGGGCGCTGACCGGCGACAATTCTCCGCGCGGCGTCGCCTATGCGGCCGAAGCGGGGCAGTTTCAGCAGGCCGGGTTCGACGCGGTGATCTGCGGTCCCGGCTCGATCCTGCAGGCGCATCAGCCGGACGAATTCGTCGAGATCGA
>CAYNCS010000005.1:20812-44255 GCA_964395875.1 uncultured Caulobacteraceae bacterium
GCGCGGCACGGCATGAACAAATTGCTGGGTTCGGCGGCGGGCAATTTTCCGATCTGGACCTTTGTGATCAACGTGCTCGGGTGTTTTGTGATGGGCGCGCTGGCGGGGCTGTTCGCGCATCGCGGCGAAATCGCGAGCCAGAATCTGCGGCTTTTCCTCACCACCGGCATTCTCGGCGGCTTCACGACGTTCTCGGCGTTTTCGCTGGACGCCGCTTTGCTGTGGGAGCGGCACGATCTGAGCGGCTTCGCGCTCTATGTGTTCGGCACGGTGATCTTGTGCCTTATTGGCGTGTTCGCGGGGCTGTTTCTGTCGCGCGCATTGTTCGCGGCGTAAGAAAAACCCGCCTTCCTTCGAAGGCGGGTTTTTGTTTTTTTTAAAACTCAAAAGAGCCTCAGCCCTTCAGCGCGTCTTCCAGCACCTTGCGCGCGTCCGCGCCGATCTCGCCGTTCGCCAGCGCATAGGTCACGACGGCGCGCAGATAGCCGACCTTGTCGCCGCAATCGTACGACTTGCCGTCATATTCCAGCGCGTGGAAGCTTTGCTCGCGCATCAGGCGCGCCATGGAATCGGTGAGCTGGATTTCGCCGCCGGCGCCGCGTTCCTGATTGGCCAGAAGATCGAAGATTTCGGGCTGCAGAATGTAACGGCCGGTGATGAACAGGTTCGACGGCTCCGTGCCGGGCTTGGGCTTTTCGACCATGCCCTTCATGCGGATCAGGCGGCCGTCGCGTTCGGCGGGATCGATCACGCCGTAGCCGGACGGATTGTCGGTTGGTTCGACCGCGATGATGTTGCCGCCGACCTTTTCATACGCTTCCACCATCTGCTTCAGGCAGCTCGGCGCCGCCTTCACCAGCATGTCCGGCAACAGGATCGCGAAAGGCTCGTCGCCGATCACGTCGCGCGCGCACCAGATGGCGTGGCCAAGGCCGTTGGCCGCTTGTTGGCGGATGAAGCTGGTCGTGCCGGCTTTTGGGGTCTGCTGAAGCAATTGGTCCAGCAGCGCCGTCTTGTTTTTTTCCTTCAGGGTCGTTTCGAGTTCGAAGGCGTGGTCGAAATAATCCTCGATCGCGCCTTTGCCGCGGCCCGTGATGAAAACGATATGCTCGATGCCCGCGGCCCAGGCTTCGTCCACGACATATTGAATCGCCGGGCGGTCCACGACCGTCAGCAATTCCTTCGGGATCGCCTTGGTGGCGGGCAGAACGCGCGTACCAAAGCCAGCGACCGGCAACACGGCCTTACGAACACGTTTCATCATCAGCTCCAGATTGAGCGCCCCAGAGATTCACGTGGGCTGTTACTATTCGACGGTGACAGATTTTGCGAGGTTTCTCGGCTGATCGACGTCGGTGCCTTTTTGCACGGCGACGTAATAGGCCAAGAGTTGGATCGACGCTGAATACACGATGGGGGCCGCGATCGGATCGCACTGCGGAACCTCGATCGACGCCCAGACGATGTCGCCTGCCGCTTCGATGCCGTCCTTGTCGGAAATCAGCAGCACCTTGCCGCCGCGCGCGGCGACTTCCTGCAGGTTCGAGATCGTCTTGTCGAAGACGGCGTCCTTGGGCGCCAGGATGATGACGGGGGTTTCCTCGTCAATCAGCGCGATCGGACCGTGCTTCAGTTCGCCGGCGGCATAGCCTTCGGCGTGGATGTACGAGATTTCCTTCAGCTTCAGCGCGCCTTCCAGCGCCAGCGGATAGGATTGGCCGCGGCCGAGATACAGAACGTCTCGCGCCTTCGCCAGGTCCTGCGCCAGCTTCTGTACGGGTTCTTCGGCGCTGCGGATCGCTTCGGCGAGGAGGCGCGGCACCTCCATCAGCGAGCGGCATAAAGCGTGTTCCTGCTCGGCGTTGATCTTGCCGCGGGCGCGGCCGATCGCAATGGTCGCCGCCGCCAAAGTCGCCAATTGCGCGGTGAACGCTTTGGTGGATGCGACGCCGATTTCCGGACCGGCCAGGGTCGGCCACACCACGTCCGCTTCGCGCGCGATGGTGGAGGTCGGCACGTTCACCACGGCGACGGTCGCCAGGCCTTGCGCCTTGCAATAGCGCAAGGCCGCCAGGGTGTCGGCGGTTTCGCCCGATTGCGAGACGAACAACGCCAGACCGTTTTTCGGCATGGGCGGTTCGCGATAACGAAACTCCGACGCCACATCGATTTCGACGGCCACGCCCGCGTAGCGCTCCAGCCAATATTTGGCGACGCAGCCGGCGTAATAGGCCGTGCCGCAGGCGGAAATGACGATGCGGTCCAGCTTCATGAAATCGAAGCCCGGCACGTCCGGCAATTGCGCGACCTCGTTCAGGCCGTCGATGGCGTTGGCGATGGTGCGCGATGTGGTTTCCGGCTGCTCCGCGATTTCCTTGAGCATGAAGTGGCGGTAGCCCGCCTTTTCGATCGCGGCGCTGGCGCCCTGCACGATCTTCACTGGGCGGTTCGCCAGCCGGCTTTGATCGTCATACACCTGAACCTGATCGCGGCTCAGGACGGCGTGATCGCCTTCCTCAAGGTAAATCAGACGTTCGGTGAAGGGCGCCAAAGCGATGGCGTCGGACCCCAGGAACATTTCGTTTTCGCCGATTCCGACCACTAGCGGGCTGCCTTTGCGGGCGCCGATCAAAAGATCATGCTGGCCTGAGAAGAGGCAGGCGATGGCGAAGGCGCCCTCCAGCCTGGTTAACGAGGCCTTAACGGCGTCGTTCGGCGAAAGGCCCTGATCCAGATGATGGGTGATCAAGTGGGCGATGACTTCGGAATCCGTCTCGGATTCGAACACATGCCCCTGCGCCGTCAACTCTTCGCGCAGGTGACGGAAATTCTCGATGATGCCGTTGTGCACGATCGCCACTTTGGCGGTGGCGTGTGGGTGGGCGTTGCGCTCCGACGGCCGGCCGTGGGTGGCCCAGCGGGTGTGGCCGATGCCCTCGAAACCTTGCACCGGGCTGCGGTTCAAAAGCTCTTCCAGATTGCGGATTTTGCCCTCGGCGCGGCGTTTTTCGATCTTGCCGTTCGTTAGAACTGCAATGCCGGCGGAGTCATAACCCCGATATTCCAGACGCTTCAGCGCCTCGACCAGACGCGGCGCCGCCGCCTCATTGCCCAGGACCCCAATAATGCCGCACATGCGTCAGATCACTCCATTGCGTTTCCAGGTCCGGCCGGAGGCCCTGAACGCACAGCGCGGACCGTCTCGATTTGGCCGCTCTTTTGCGCTTCAAATGCCCCGGCCGCACTGAACGGCGTCTTAATTGCAAGAGAGCTTGCAAGCCTGACGCCATTCATTCTTAAGGATTCGGTTTCTTAAGAGGCCGGTAGGGGCTTCAGGTCCAATGACTATTTTCGTCGTTTTGTTGCAAGCGAGGTTAACATGACGCGCGCGCTGTTCGGTACGGATGGCATCCGCGGCACAGCCAACCGTCATCCCATGACGCCCGAAATCGCAATGCGTCTGGGTATGGCGGCGGGCACGCGTTTTCGCTCGGGAACTGACCGGCGTCATAGCGTCGTCATCGGCAAGGACACCCGCTTGTCCGGTTACATGATTGAACCGGCTCTGGTCGCTGGCTTCACCGCCGTGGGCATGGACGTGGTTCTGCTCGGGCCGCTGCCCACGCCGGCGGTGGCGATGATGACGCGGTCCCTGCGCGCCGACCTTGGCGTGATGATCTCCGCGTCGCATAACAATTTCGCCGACAACGGCATCAAGCTGTTCGGACCGGACGGCTACAAACTTTCGGATGCGGACGAAATCGAGATGGAGGCGCTGATGGCGCGGCCGCTCGATCAGGGGCTGGCGGATTCCCGCGATCTGGGCCGCGCCAAGCGCATCGACGATTCCCAGGCCCGCTATATCGAGATCGCCAAGGCCACCTTCCCGCGCAATCTGAGCCTGTCCGGTTTGCGCGTCGTGATCGATTGCGCGAACGGCGCCGGCTACAAGGTTGCGCCGCTGGCGCTGTATGAACTTGGCGCGGAAGTGATCCCGCTGGGCGTCAATCCGAACGGCTTCAACATCAACGATAAATGCGGCTCCACCGATCCGTCGGTGATGCGCCAGACGGTGCTGCAATATCGCGCCGACATCGGCATCGCGCTGGACGGCGACGCCGACCGCGTTCTGATCTGCGATGAAAAAGGCCAGACGGTCGACGGCGACCAGATCCTGGCGCTGATCGGATCTTCCTTCGCGAAACAGGGCCTTCTGAAAGGCGGCGGCGTGGTCGCCACCGTCATGTCGAATCTCGGGCTTGAGCGCTTCCTGGGCAAACAAGGTCTGACGCTGGCGCGCACCAAGGTTGGCGACCGCTATGTGCTGGAGCACATGCGCACCAAGGGCTTCAATGTCGGCGGCGAACAATCCGGCCACGTTATATTGTCGGATTATTCCACGACGGGCGACGGCTTGCTGGCCGGCCTGCAGGTGTTGGCGGCCAAGGTGCAGAGCGGCAAGCCCGTCTCCGAAATCTGCCATTTGTTCGACCCCGCGCCGCAGCTTCTGAAAAACCTCCGCGTGGACGGCAAGGGCGGGGCGCAAAGCGCGCTCAATCATGACCAGGTGAAAGCGGCGATCAGCGCCGCCGAACAGCGTCTCGGCGATGCCGGCCGTCTGGTGGTTCGCGCTTCGGGAACGGAGCCGCTGGTGCGTGTTATGGCCGAAGGCGAGGACGAAGCGCTTGTGCGGGAAGTCGTCGACGAGGTGCTGGACGCCGTGCGCAAGACCGCCGTCGCCGCATAATCGCGCGCGGTTGATTATTCGTCTGCGGATTCTTTCTTGAACCAGCGTTGATCGAACGCGGCGTCGCGCGGCTGCGGGTTGAACCCTTCCGCGACATAAAAGTCGACGTGCCGCTTTTTCTTGCCGGGTAGAATGATCGTGGCGCTGCCGCGCGGCTGGAAATACGCGAAGTCGTCGCGGGCGATGGCCAAATTCTGCGGGGAGGACAGAACGAACAGAACGGGCCCGTCCTTCGCGGTCAGGGGCGCGATGGCTTCGGCCTGGTTCAGGGGCTTTCCGAATTTCAGCCACATGCGCAGCGGCGGCAGTACGCGCGTGCGCCCGTAATAATCGACTTCGTGAAACGTCAGCCGGTTGTCGAAGGCCACGGCGGCGAAGCGGCGTTCTCCGCCTTCTGGACCCTCGGCGGCGATCTGGGCGACTGAGCGCGTGATGTCGTCCCAGCCGCGCACGCGCTTGATGGAGTTCGAGGCGCCGATCGTGTCGACGATGGCCGGCGCCGCGGTTCCGACGAGGATGGTGAGGCTCAAAACCACGTTTACTGCGATCGCCGCGAACAGAAGACGGGGGCGTCCCGCTCGCAGACACCAGACTGCGACCAGCGCCGCCGCGGCCGGATAGGCGATGGCCGCCCAATTGGCGTTGGCGCGATTGATGAAGGCCTCAATGGAAACGGCCGCCAACGGAATAATCACCAGAGCGGCCAGAAGCGGCAGCGCCGGCACGGTGGGGCTGGAATCGTCCGCTTGCTTCCTGGCGCCGCCGATCAGGGCGAAGGGCAGGAGGGCAAAAGCCACGGGCCCAAATACGCCGAACTGTGCGACCAGGAAGTCGCCCAGTTCGCGCAGGTCGAATCGCGCCGTGTTCCAATCGGCGTTTGCGGCGGTGTGGTGGAAGGTGGCGAAGGAATGGGTGGCGTTCCAATAGAGATTGGGCGCGATCAGCGCCGCACTTAGCCCTAGGCTCACGCTCGTCAGGGGACTGAGCAACGCCTTTCTCAACGGCTTGTCGAAAATCGCGGCGATCATCATCGCCGCTAAGGTGTAGATCATCGCGTATTTGGCGAGCAGGCCGAGGCCCATCGCCGCGCCGACCAGCAAATGTCCCCGCACGTCGTTTCGTTCGCGAATCCGAAGGCAACCCAGCAACGCCCCGGCGCTGGACGCCAGGAGCAGCGCGTCGGTCGAGGCCAGAAATGACGAAAGCGCGACGCCGGGCGCCGTCAAATAAAGCAGCGCCGCGGGGGCGGCCGCGTCCTTTCCGGCCAGGCGTTGCGCGCACCGGGCAAGAAAGAGCGCGCAAATCGCATGCGCAATTGGCGCCGAAAGGCGCACGGCCCATTCAGAATCGCCGAAAAATCGGGTGGTTGCGGCGATTGACCAGGCGATGAGCGGCGGCTTTGAGAAATAGCCCCACGCCAGCGTTTTCGACCATCGCCAATACTGCGCTTCATCCGGACCCAGCTCCAGCGGGCTGACCAGAAGCGCCATCATGCGGAACAGAACGAACAACGCGCACAACAAAATGGCCGCCGACGGCCAAGAGGTCGGGGAGCGTCGGGCGTAACGAGTATCGGCGGAGGCGGCCACGGCTCGTCTTTTCGCGGCGATCGGCGCCGCGCGCAAGCGGCCGGTGTGTTTTTCGGATGGCGCTTAACGTGGGGAAAAGTTGCGGACGTTATGTTGCGGCGCAGCAAGACGCCCGCTGGCGGGTAAATTTGTGAGGGCTTCGAAAATGGCGGCGTCGAGCAAGCCGTCAGACGAATCTGTATGCGCCATACGCGTTTTCGAACTTGATGCGAAAGACAGTACACGCTCAAGGAGGCGCGCGGACACGGCGCGAAACTACGCAGCGAATGCAACAATTATTTCCGGAATGGCATATGTTTTTAAGGAAAGTCCGCGTGCCTGAAAAAACATGCTTACGCCACTTGTTTGGCGTGGCGGCTTTATTCTATTGGGAGTGCAATGCTCACGCTGTCTTGTGTGCGTGCGGCGGTATTTGTCATTTTTTTGCGGCCCGGTCGGGAGAAGTCGGGAAGCGCGTCATCGGAGGTAACGGCCAGTCATGTTTATGAGGTTTTTGCAAGCTGCGACGTCCGCGCCAGCTGAAGGTGCGGCTCCTGCGGATGCGGCGGCCGCCGCGGCGCCAAACACTGCGGACTTGGCGCAGAACGTAGCCAAGGCTCAGGAAGCCGCCGAGAAGGCCTCCGGCACGCAGAGCTTGAACGCGTTCCATATGTTCATGGAAGCGGATCCGGTCGTGAAGTTCGTCATGATCGTTCTGATCCTGTCGGCCGTCATCGCCCTGTCGCTGCTTTTCGAAAAGGTCCTGATGTTCTCGAAGGCCCAGAAGCAGGCGAAAGACTTCACGGCGCAGTTCCGCCGCGCCCAATCTCCGGAAGAAGCCGCCGAGCTGGTGAAGAAGCTTCCGAAGAGCGCGATGAAGGACATGTTCGACGCCGGCATGGCCGAACTGGCCCGCACGCGCGACATGGGACTTTACACCCTGCGTGACGCCCGCGACCACACACTCGACCGCGTCCGCGCGGCGATGACCATCAAGCAGAACCACTCGACTGCTGAAATGGGCACGATGATGACCTTCCTCGGCACCATCGGCGCGAACGCTCCGTTCATCGGCTTGTTCGGTACAGTGTACGGGATCATGAACTCGTTCATCGGCATCGCGAACACCAACACCACCTCGCTGGCCGTCGTCGCTCCGGGTATCGCCGAAGCGCTTCTCGCCACCGCGTTCGGTCTCGCCGCTGCTATCCCTGCGGTTCTGATCTACAACTATTCCGCGACGCAGATCGGCAAGATCGGCGGCGCCATGGACGACTTCTCCGAAGAGTTCCTGGCTCTGGTTTCGCGGGACATGGACCGTCGCGGGGCCTAATGACCTATGGGCGCCAAACTCCAGGGTTCCGGTGGCAGCGGGAAGCGAGGGCGACCCGCCGCTAACGTGGAACCGAACATCATCCCGTTCATCGACGTGATGCTTGTTCTCCTCATCATCTTCATGGTGGCCGCCCCTTTGGCGACGGTCGACGTGAAGGTGACCCTGCCTCCGTCGGAAATAAATCCGTCGAAGCGGCCGCCTAAACCGGTGTTCATTTCGCTGCAGAGTGACGGCACGACCTATCTCGGCAACGATCCGATCCAAACCTGGGACATTCCCAGCAAGATCGGAGACGCGGTGAAAAAGGCGAATCCTCAGATCGCGAGCGAGGACGCGTTGATTTATGATCAGCGCATCTACGTCCGCGCCGACGGGGATGTGCCGTATCGTGATGTGATGCGTGTCATGAACCGCGTTCAGGACGGTGGCTTCTTCAAAGTCGGCCTTGTCGCCGAAGATAGGCGGTAGTGCCTATGAAATCGAGCCAGCGTATTATCAACTTCTTGTTGGCGGCCATCATCTGGGGCGGTTTGCTCTATTTGATCGCCACCAAGAAGATCAAGAACCCGCAGGATATGTGGGAGCAGGCGCAAAAAGTCGTCGGCATGGAGATCGAAAAGCCCAAGCCGCCCCCGCCGCCGCCTCCAAAACCGAAGGAGCCGCCTCCGCCGCCTCCGCCTGATTTGCCGCCAGCGCGGGAGATTCCGGTCGGAACGCCGACCGTGGCTCCAGTGCCGGTGCCCGTGGCTCCGCCGCCGCCGCCCTGCCAGGCGTCTGCGCCGACCATCAAGAAGGGCTTCAACACCGATCGCGCTTATCCCGACCTCGCGGTTCGCCGCGGCATCGAGGGTAAGGTCACCGTTCGGTATACGGTTGGAGTGGACGGAAACGTGGCGACCGTCGAAGTCATCTCTGCGGATCCGCCGGGATATTTCGAAAAAGCGGTTGAGCAGGAATTCCGTCGCATGAAGTGGAACCCCGCCAAGGATGACAATTGTCAGCCGACGACGTCGGGCTCCCAGACTCAGAGCGTCGTGTTCCGGTTGGGCTAACGGCTAGGTTTAAAGCGGCCGCCCGCTTCGGCGGGCGGCCCCTAATGGAAAGAGGAGCCTGTTATGGGCGCCAAATTGCAAGCGGCGGGAGGGGGGCATGGCAAAAAAGCCGGCCCAACGCCGAATACCGAGCCGAACGTCATTCCGTTTATCGACATTCTGCTCGTTCTTTTGATCATCTTCATGGTGGCCGCCCCGGCCCCGACGGTGGACGTCAATATCGACTTGCCGCCGCCGAAACCGCCGGAGCAACAACAACAGAACACGGCCAAGCCGGTGTTCCTGTTCGTTGACGCTAACGGCAATCTCGCGATCGACAATGTCGGCATCCGGCCCGACGAAATCCAGGAAGCCCTTTACAAGGCGATCCGGAACGTCAACCCGGCGACGCCGAACCCGTTCGACGAACGCGTGTTCGTACGCGCGGATTTGAGCTTGCCGTACAGCGACGTCTTGAAGGTCATGGATGATGTGATGGCGGCCGGCTATTACAAGGTCGGCCTGGTCACCGAAGACGTCGACGCACCGACGGCGACGCCGTAAGCGACCTTCAAATTACACGATGACGACTGGCCCCGCGGTGCAAACCGCGGGGTTTTTCTTTGCGCCGGGGCTTGTGTTTTGCGTCTGCGTTTCGCCGTTCTGGCGCGCTCAGACCGGCGCGGCTGCGCCTTGATAAACGTAGCCGGCGAAACGCGGCGTGTCGGGCATGTACGCGGCGTCCAGCGCTTCCAGCCGGAAGCCCGAATCCTCAATCATGGTCGGCACGGCGCGTGACAAATGGCAGCCGCCGAAAATGAAACTCCAGGCAGGGTCCAGCCGCCGTTGTGTGCGTGCGACTTTGGGGTCCGGCGCCAGGCCGTGTTCGCAAAAAAGCAGGCGTCCGTTTGGGCGCAAAGCGCGCTTGGCGGCCTTCAAAGCCGCAATGCCGTCTGGAATAGTGCAAAGCACGTAGGTCAAAAGGATCGTGTCGATGCTCTGTGGCGGCAGCGATAGCGTCTCAGCGGTTTCAAAGTGCAAATCTGTTTCGATAGGCGTGGCTCTGGCGGCCTTCCGGAAAGCGGGTTCGAAGGCGCGTTCCGGCTCCACCGCTATCACTTTGGTGACGATCTTGGGATCGTAGAACGCCATGTTGTGACCGGGGCCCGCGCCGAGCTCCAAAACAACGCCGCGGGCTTGCGGTACGATCTGCGCCCGTTTTTCCTGCACCATCTTGCAGCCGCAGGCGCAGGTGATGAAGGGCGCAAGGACAAAACGCGAATATAGCGACATGCTTTTTCTTTAGCCTAAGATCGCACGCTTGCGAAGCCGCCGCCTCGGCCCTCCGTTGCCGCTGCCGGTTACGATCTGGCGGACGCCGCCCGAGAGAGAACCCTTTCTGGCGGGCCAGGCGCTCACTAGCGCATGCTGGGCGAAATCGGACGCGAGCGTCCCTCACCACGTGGGTGTCGACGTCCGGTTTTGGGTTGAATTTCGCGCCCGGATTAAGGTGTGGGACGATGAACCTCGGCAAATCGATTCCGCATTGCCGTTCGATGCTGTATCCGCCAGCAGCGATTCCTTGCGCGGCGTTTGTTTGCACGCGCGGGGTTCCTATATGCAGCCGCTCAGCGGAGAGTCCGGGGAGTATCGGGTGAGCCAGTCAGTTACGATCACGCCGCCGCCTGGCGAATGGGCGCCGCGCCGCACCTTGTGGACGGCCTGGCCGTCGCACGAGCATCTGTGGGGCGAGGCGACCGAACAGGCGCGCGCCGAAGTCGGCGCCATGGTGCGCCTGCTGGCCCAGCCGAGTCCGGCCACCGGCGCGCCGCAGGGTGATCGGGTGGTGGTGCTGGCCGCGAACGATTCCGCGATGAAGGACGCCGAGAAGGCTCTGGGCCGCGCCGCGCATGTGATCCTGGAGCCGTTCGGCGACATCTGGCTGCGCGACACCGGCCCGATCTTTCTTGGGAAAGGCGCCGATGGTCTGATTCGCGCCGCGGGCTTTCGCTTCAACGGCTGGGGCGGCAAATATCAGCTGCCGCATGACGACGATCTGGCCAGGCGCGTCGCCGCGCGGGCCGGCGTTGAGCTGATCCAGAACGATTTCGTGCTGGAGGGCGGCGCCGTCGAAGGCGATGGCGAGGGCACGCTCATCACTACGCGCCAGTGCCTGCTGAATCCGAACCGCAACGAGGCCTGGAATGAAGCCAAGGCCGAGGAAGCGCTGGCGCGCGCGCTCGGCGCCAAAAAGGTGCTGTGGCTCGACGATGGTTTGTTGAACGACCACACCGACGGACACGTCGACAATATCGCGCGCTATGTCGCCCCTGGACATGTCGTGTGTCAGGCGCCGTTCGGCGCCGACGATCCGAACGTCGTTGCGCTGGACGCCATCGCGGCGGCGCTGTCCGTGATGACCGACGCGGCGGGCCGGCGTCTGAAGGTCACGCGCATTCCGTCGCCGGGGCTGGTGACGGACGAGGACGGCGAGGCCGTGCCCGCCAGCCATATGAATTTCATCATCGGCACGCGCACGGTGGTTGTGCCGACCTATGGAACCGCGAGCGCGGACGACGCCGTCGCGGCGTTGCGTCCGTTGTTTCCCGGCCGCGACGTCGTGGGGTCGCCCTCGAACGCTATTTTGGAAGGCGGCGGATCGTTTCACTGCATCACGCAGCAAGAGCCGGAACTGGAGTTTCCGCAATGACGCCAATCACGTCCAATAAGGTCACCCCCGGCAAGATCACGGTCGCCGCGTTGCAGACCTCCTATGGCGACGACATGGCGGCGAACATCGCCAAGACGGAAAAGCTTGTGCGCGAGGCCGCCGCCAAGGGCGCGCAGGTGATCCTGCCCTCCGAGCTGTTTCAGGGGCGCTATTTTTGCACCAGTCAGGAAGAGCGCTGGTTCGCTACGGCCTATCCGGCGGCGGAGCATCCGTGTGTGCTGGCGATGCAAAAGCTCGCGGCGGAACTCGGCGTGGTGATCCCCACCTCGATCTTCGAGCGGGATGGGCCGTGCTATTACAACAGCCTCGTCATGGTCGACGCGGACGGGTCGATCATGGGCGTGTATCGCAAGTCCCACATTCCCGACGGCCCTGGCTATCAGGAGAAATATTATTTTCGGCCGGGCGATACGGGCTTCAAGGTCTGGCCGACGCGCTTCGGCGCTATCGGCGTCGGAATCTGCTGGGACCAATGGTTTCCCGAATGCGCGCGCGCCATGGCCCTGATGGGCGCGGACATTCTGATGTACCCGACCGCGATCGGCTCGGAGCCGCATGATTCCTCGCTGGATACGCGCGATCCGTGGCGGCGCGCCATGATCGGCCATGCCGTGTCGAACGTCATTCCGGTGCTCGCCTCCAACCGCATCGGCGACGAGGACGGCCAGAAATTTTACGGCTCCAGTTTCATCGCCGATCATCGCGGCGATTTCGCCGCGTCCTTCGATCGTACGGACGAAGGCGTTCTGACCGCGACATTCGATCTGGAATTTCTGCGCCGCCATCGCGCCGCATGGGGCTTCTTTCGCGACCGCCGCACGGAATTTTACCGCTGAGGCGCCGCGGCCGATTTTCTTGCTGCGTCGTCATCTTGCGGCGCAGCAACGCTGGTTAAAGCTGCAGGCGCTTCTTTACGCAAAAACGTCGTGAAAGCATTATACGCATCTTAACGCATTCGAGCGCAGACTTCCGGTTGGAGGAGGGTCTCTCGATGAAGCCTCTTTGCGTTGCGCGCCGTACATTGACGAGCCTCGTTGCGCTCGCAACCTCGGCGTTTTGTCTGGCTCCGTCTATTTCTCACGCTCAGGATTTCGAAGCGCGTCCAAGCCCCGTGCGGTTCGTCGGTGAGCCTGCATCATTCGGCCCGCAAATGAGCGGCGCGATCGATCCGATCAAACTCGGCGATTTCTCTCGGGGGCCCGTCAATTTCACGCTGACGCTGGCGCCGCACGGATCGGTCAGTCCGATCGCCGGCGGCGAGCAAGTGACGGGCGGCGCCGAATTGCGTCTTAAGTCGAAGCCAGATCATCCCGAAGACGGCTCATGGTTCCTGTTCGCCGGCGCCAAGGGTCAGGCGGTGTCCTGGGACATGGACGCTTCGGCGTTCGATCTGAACGATTTCGCGCAGCTGAAACAGCGCCAGACCATCGGCGATTTTCAGGCGGGCGTGGGCTACCAGCTCGGCGAAGCGCAGGTGTCGTTTGGCGTGATGCGCCGCACCTACAAGATCAACACCTATTCGTTGCGCGAATGGAAGGACCGGCAAAACATGGCCGGCATTTCCATCGCTTGGCGGCGCTGAGCGCAGGCTCTAGACTTCAGCCTCCTGTTCCCGCCGTAAACGCGGGGTCTCTGAAAATCTGAAAGGAGGCGCCATGACGAACCGCCTGGCGCAATGCGCGTGCGGCGCGCTCACGGCCGCGACCGAGGGCGACCCCGACGCCGTTGTGATGTGTCACTGTCAGGCTTGCCAGCGCCGTTCAGGCTCGCCTTTCGGCGTCGGCGCATATTGGGGCAAGGATCGGGTGGCGATCTCCGGCGCCTACAATTCCTACCGCCGCCCGACCGACGCTGGCCGCGGCCTGACCAACCATTTCTGCCCGATTTGCGGAGTGACGGTTTTCTTCGTGCCGGAAAACAAGGTCGACATGGTGGGGGTGCCGGTCGGCGCCTTTGGCGACCCGGCCTTTCCGCCGCCCGTCCGTTCCGTCTGGGAGCAGACCCGCCACCCATGGTGCGAATACGCGCTGGACCTGCAGCATTTCCCGCAGGGACGGGGTTAGCGAATCAACAGTCACTTGTTGCCGTTGTCTGCATTTGACATGTGGACAATATATAGTGGTCAGAAACTGTTAATAGCTCTATATGTAGCTGTAGGCAGGGTCCGCGAATCGATTTCGATTGGGGCCTGGGCGGGAAGCGCCGCGCGCAGGGGGCGCGCAGTGGATTTACGCCCGGATTTGAGCTGGATGGTCAGGCAAAGGCCTCAGGCTTGAACGGAGCAGAGCATGACCCAGAAGCGGACCGATTTGCCGGGCCTTTTGACGCCGTCTTACGCCTACAAGCCGTTCCGCTATCCGTGGGCCTACGATTTCTGGAAGCGCCAGCAGCAGATCCACTGGCTGCCGGAAGAAGTCCCGCTCGGCGAAGATTGTAAGGACTGGGCCAACAAGCTCACCGATCACGAACGCAATCTGCTGACCCAGATTTTCCGCTTCTTCACTCAGGCCGACGTCGAGGTGAACGACAATTACATGGAGCGCTATGGCCGGGTGTTCCGCCCGACCGAGGTGAAGATGATGCTGGCGGCGTTCTCCAATATGGAGACGATCCACATCGCCGCCTATGCGCTGCTGCTCGAAACCATCGGCATGCCGGATTCCGAATTCACCGCGTTCATGGATTATGCGGCGCTGAAGGCGAAGCACGATTACATGCAGCAATTCGGCGTGGACACCGACGCCGACATCGCGCGCACGCTCGCTATGTTCGGCGGCTTCACCGAAGGCCTGCAATTGTTCGGCTCGTTCGCGATGCTGATGAACTTCCCGCGCTTCAACAAGATGAAAGGCATGGGGCAGATCGTGTCGTGGTCGGTGCGGGACGAAAGCCTGCACTGCGAAGCGATGATGAAGCTGTATCACCAGTTCGCGGAAGAGACCGGCTGCGTCACCAAATCGGTGCAGGACGACATCGTCGATTGCTGCAAGACGGTCGTCGGCCTTGAAGACAAATTCATCGATCTGGCGTTCGAGCTTGGCCCCGTTCAGGGCATGACGCCGGACGACATCAAGCAATATATCCGCTTCATCGCCGACTGGCGTCTGGAGCAATTGAAGCTGCCGAAGGTCTATGGCGTCAGCGAACATCCGCTGCCCTGGCTCCAGCCGCTGCTGTCGGGCGTCGAGCACGCGAATTTCTTCGAAGCGCGCGCCACCGAATACGCCAAGGGCGCCACGAAGGGCGACTGGACCGGCGAAGACGGCGTGTGGGCGAATTTCGACCGCATGATGTCGCAGCGGAAAGCGGCGGCGGGCTAATCCGCCGCACCGTTTAGTCCCAATCAATTCAGTCCCAGGCGCCGCGGACGCTTGTCTGTTTGCGCGCCCTATGGCTGTGTGCGCCTAGCGTATTATCCGGGGGAGGAAAGCATGAAGCGTTACATCGCGCCGATCGTTCTGGTTGCGGCTCTGGCTGCGTGCAGCAAGGCCGAGAACAAAAGCGCCGAAAGTGCGCCGGCCGCGGCGCCCGCGCCCGCCATTCTTGAGATCGATGGTCCCGCGCCGGGCAAATGGCGCCTGACCACCATGATGCACGGTCAAGCGATGCCGCCGGTCGAGGTTTGCTACGATCACAAGGTCAGCTTTGAAGAGGCGCAGGCGATGCAAAAGCAGGCGGGCGTCACCTGTTCGGAAAATTCCTACCGCCGCGACGGCGCTTCGGTCGTCGGTCATTCGGTTTGCATGATGGATAAAACCAAAATGACGACCGACACGCGGATCACCGGCGATTTCAGCTCCGCCTACACGATGGAAATCACGTCCTCGATGGATCCGGCGCCGATGCCCGCCATGGCGCATTCGGAAATGCAGATCAAGGCGGAGCGCCTCGGCGGCTGCTGATCGCGCGCCGCTCGAATCGTGAGCGATGGCGTTACTGCACCTTCAGGCGCACGAACGCCATCGCGCCGTTCTGATCGCCGTCATAGAGCGCCGATAAAGAATCCGGCACGAAGACGCGGCTGGCGATCGCGCCGATCCCCAGAGTCACATGCTCGCGGACCGCAAAATCGCGCACCGCGCCGGCGCTGATCTTGCTGAAATTCCGGATGTCCTCCGACAGCGGATTGAGCTCTGAATTGTCCAGGTTCTCGGCTCGCCCGAACACTGTCCATTGATCGTTGGGCTTCCACGCCGTCTCGAAGATCCAGGCCTCTAACGGGTCATGACCATGATCTTTCTGCGCGTAGGCGGCCATCGCCGACAACGTGCCGCCGCCGGATAGCGGCAGGGTGTACATCGCCGAGGCCGACCAGCGCGTTTCGTCTTCGTCCGGATGCAAGGCTTCGGGCGAGGAGATGTCCGCCCACGACGCCTGCAGCGCGACGCGCTCAGTGGGATTCCACGATACGCGCACCGATTCCGAATCCAGCCGCGGCGATTCGATGTCGTAGCGATCCTCGTCCGGCTCGCGGCCGCGGAATGTCGACGCCTCGATTTTCCAATTGTTGTGCACCCAGCCCAGCGTCACCACGCCGAACGTCACGTGCGTGGAATCGAACCAGTGATGACTCAGCGGCGCCTCCGGCGAATCCATCGCCGTGATGCGGTGCATGAAAGCGGGCGGGCCAAACGCGGGTTCGCCCGGCAGGCCAGCGTAAACGAACACCGAATCCTGTTCCGTCAGCGGATGCGTGTAAGACGCCGACATCTCCATGAACAGATCGTGCGGGTGCTGACGATCTCGCAGCAGCGTCTGGCCGTCCGCGGTCTCGCCCGCCTGCAGCAAGAGCGGATAGCCCGATTTTCCCATGAAGGGGTCGGGCGCCAGCATGGCCCGGAAATTCAGCACGCCGCCATAATCGAAATCGCGCCGCGCGGCGCCCATGATCATGCCGTTGACGAAAGCTTTTTCATCGCCGCGCGGGCCGCCCTGCCAGTCATACACGCCGTTCAGGAGAACATGGCCCATGAACATCCAGTCGCCCATCATCATATGCGCGCCGTCATGCGGGGCCGCATCGGGTTGCCAGGCTGTGCCGGACGCGTCGCGGTTCATCGCATAGCCGCCGAACAGGCCTTTCATCTGCATAGCGTGATCGCCACCGTGGCCGCCATGATCGCCGCCCATTGGCATATCCATGTTCATGTCCGGTATCGCCATCGGTGGAGGCGCGGCCTCCGGGGTCGGCGCTTCTACGGGCGTTGCTTCAGGCGCCGGCGCTGCGGCTTGCGGCGCCGCTTCCGCCGGCAGGGCGGGCGCCTTGGGGGCGGGTTTCGGCTTCGGTTTGGGCTTTGCCGCGGTCTTCGGCTTCGCTGGCGCCGGGGTGGACATATCCATGCCCGGCATCATCATGCCTTCATGCGCGCTTACCGGCGCGGCGATCAGAATGGTTGCGGTCGCGGCGGCGGCGATCGTGGCTTTCATCAGGGCTTCCCTACCTTGAAGACGCTCCTAGGGCTTCCCATCATGGGAAGGTCAAGCAGGGGTTTTGAGATGAATATCGGCGAGGCGGCGCGGCTTTCCGGCGTGAGCGCGAAGATGATCCGCTATTACGAAACCGTCGGCATGATGCCGGCCGCCGGGCGCAAGGCGAACGGTTATCGCGATTATGACGCGGCCGACGTCGCCGCCCTCCAATTCCTGCGCCGGGCGCGGGATCTGGGTTTCTCCATGGAGGAAACGCGCGATCTCCTGACTCTGTGGCGTGACCGGTCGCGGCCCTCGCGGGAGGTGAAGAAACTGGTGGAGCGCCATATCGCCGATCTGACGCAGCGCATTCAGGAGATGAAGGCCATGCGCGACGCTCTGGCCCAGCTTTCCAGATCCTGCGCCGGGGATGAAAGACCGGAATGTCCGATCCTGGCCGATTTCGCCAAAGGCGGCCGCAAACAGGGCGCCCATTAGCGATCGGGGCATTAGGGATTGATTCACCATAAATGCAGAGTCTCGCCGCGCGGCGCATCGCCGTGCGGGAGGCTTCCATGTCTCAATATCATGAATCGCATCATCAGCGCGGCGTGTCGTTTTCCTGGCGCCGCGCCATCGGCCTTTCTGGATTTCTCAACGGCGTCGCAAGGCGCACGGGCATCCCGACCAGCCGATCCGGCCGTGAGCGGAAGGTCGGGCGTTTCGCCATTCACGCTTTGGGGATCGTCGTCATGGGCGCCGTGGCGCTCGGCTATTACGCCTGGACGCATCCGGATGCGGTGAAGCAGGTCATCGCAATCATCGAATCCGCCAGAACTGCTTAAGACTGTCCGCTAAAGCCTGAAATCGAACCAGCGACCGTTTTTGCCGCGGCCGGCCAGTTTCGCGCCGCAATGCGGGCAATTGCGGATGGCCACGCCGCCGCCGCCTGCGTCGGGCGCAATGGCGATCACCCACTGGCCGCGATGCCGCTGCCATTCATAGCGCACGTCATAATAACACGCGCGTGTACGCTGTTCGAACGCATGGCAACAGACCCGGCGACTGGCAGGGAGATTAGCCGTGCCCTCGGGGCACAGCGAGCCGTCGATATGCGTCGCCGGTTCGCCGCGGGGATGACGGCGTCTGGCGATCATTGCGCCGGGGTGTTCGTGATCGCGCCGCAGGACATTGCGAGATCGGCCAGCGTGTTCTTGTCGTCGACCCCCGTATCCGTGAATGCGTCGCCGACCACCACGCGCGCCGTCTTGGCCGCGCCCAGCGCCTTCAGCAGCTTTGGGGTGACGGCGATTTTCAGGACCACTTGCGGGCTGTCGTCGATGGCGGTGGCCGTGGCTTTGAATTCTTCCGCGCCGAGAAAAAGGCTGGCGGTCGCGCCGTTTTGAATGTTGTCCGCTGGCTTTTTGGCGAGCACGGCAAGTTCCTTGTTCGCCATCGAGCACGTGAGGCTGAACTCCACCGCATCCGGCGCTTCGCGCCATACGGCGGCGGTTTCGCCAGGGCCGTCAGCGGCCAGCCATCCTGTCGGGGCGCCGCTGAGTTCGCCATTGGGATTTTGATCCTGCTGCACGGCTTGCGGCGCCGGGGCGGGCGTTTCCTGTTTGTCGGGTCCGCACGCCCAGAGCGCGGTGCATGCGGCCATGGCGATCAAAGTATGTTTCATCGATTGTCCCCCAGATTCAGCATCAGTGCGACGGACAATGCGCATCCGTGGCGCGTTCGACCTGAACCGTGACGTGGCTGATGCCGAATTGATCGTGCAAGGCGTGGCAGATGTCGCGCGTGAAGGAATCGCTGGCGCCGTCTGGCCGCACGATATGCACGGTGAGCGCGGTTTGCGTCGTGCTCATGGCCCAGACGTGCAGGTCATGCACCTCCGTGACGCCCTCCTGCGTCAAGAGAAGCGCGCGGACCTTCTGCACGTCGATGTGATCGGGGGCGCGGTCCATCGCCAGATCCAGCGATTCGCGCAGCAGGCCGATTGTGGAGGCGAGGATCAAAGCGACGATCAGGATGCTGACGATCGGATCGATCAGCGCCCACCCTGTCGCGCCGATCAGCAATCCCGCGACGATGACGCCGGCGGAAACGGCGGCGTCGCCGGCCATATGCAAAAATGCGCCGCGCGCATTGATGTCGCCATGACGCCCGCCCAGAAACAACAAAGCGGTCGCGGTGTTCACGACGACGCCCGCCGCCGCCGTCAGGATCACGATCCCCGGCGCGACTTCGGGCGGCGCGCCCAGGCGGCGGATCGCCTCCCAGCCGATGGCGCCGCAGGCGAACACCAGAAGCACGGCGTTGGCGAGCGCAGCCAGAACCGTCGCCTTGCCGAAACCGTAGGTGCGCTGCGATGATCCGGATTTCTTGGCTAGCCAAGCGGCGCCGCCCGCCAGCGCCAGACCCAGCACGTCCGATAGATTGTGGCCCGCATCGGCGAGCAGTGCGGTGGAATTGGCGAAGATGCCGGCGGCGCCCTCGATGGCGACGAAAGCGATGTTCAGCGCAATGCCGATGGCGTACCGGTTGTCCCAGTTTTCCGGCGGCGCGTGATGGTGCGCATGGCCCAGACCATGATCGTGCGCATCGTGCTCGTGGCCGTGATCTGCGTGGGTATGTGCGCCGCCGTGCATCGTTCCGGCTCTAGGAGGCGCGGCGCGCGGCGAGTGCGGCGAGGATGGTGCCGTCGTCGAGATAGCCAAGCTCAGCGCCCACCGGCACGCCGGCGGCGAGGCGCGTGATGTTCAGACCCGGCCGCTGCAGCACGTCGCTGAGATAATGCGCCGTGGTCTGCCCATCGACCGTGGCTGAGAGCGCCAGAATGATCTCGCGCACATTCTCATCTTGTGCACGCCCGACAAGGCCATTCACGCGCAAATCTTCGGGCCGCACGCCGTCCAGCGCCGACAGGGCGCCGCCCAGGATGTGATACCGCCCCTTGAAGGCGCCGGTGCGCTCCATGGCCCAGAGGTCCGAAGCGTCTTCCACCACGCAGATCGTCGCTGGGTCGCGCGACGGATCACGGCAGATCGAGCAGGGGTCCAGCGTGTCCGGCGCGCCGCACACAGAACAGTCGCGCACCTTTTCGGCGGCGTCGGCGATGGCGTTCCCCAGCGGGCGCATCAAGGCGTCGCGCTTCTTCAGAAGATGCAGCGCCGCGCGCCGCGCCGAACGCGGCCCCATGCCCGGCAGCTTGGACAGCAGCTCGATCAGGCGGGAGATTTCAGGGCCCTGGAGACTCATGACTTCCTGTTTGCAGGGGTTCGCGCGAAATCAAAACGGCAATTTGAAACCCGGCAGCATGCCGCCCAGGCCGCCGGTCAGTTGCTGCATCTGCTCCTGCATCACCTGTTCCAGGCGGCGGCGCGCGTCTTCGTGCGCGGCCTTCAGCAGGTCTTCGACGATCTCGCGCTCTTCCGGTTTCATCAGGGACTCGTCGATCGTCACCGCCATCAGCGCGTGCTTGCCGTTGAGACGAACCTTCACGAGACCGCCGCCGGAAGCGCCCTCGACCTCCGTGGCCTCCAGCTTTTGCTGCATCTCGGCCATTTTGGCCTGCATTTCCTGGGCCTGGCGCATCAGCGCCCCAAGGTCTTTCATAATGCTCTCCTCAGGCGCGCGGTTTTTTGCGCGCGCTGTCGATCGACACGACGTTATCAGCGGCGTCTTGTTCCGTGTTTTGCGCGACAGGCGGCGGCGCTTCGCGCACGGCGATCACCTTGGCGCCGGGAAAGGCTGACAAAGCATCCTGCACGAAGGGGTGGTTCGCGGCGTTTTCGAATTTCTCCAGCCGCTCGCGGCGCTTGCGTTCGGACACGGTTTCGATGCGGACATGGGTGGCGTTTTCCAGCCGCCAGGCGCCGACGTCCAGCGAGTCCAGAACCGCGCGCAGGCGTTTGGTGAAATCGCGCGGCGCGTTGGATTCCAGCGCGAAGCGGATGAAGCCGGGTTCGTATTCAGCCACGCGCATATAGGTTTCCATGTCGATCTGCAGATCGACTTCGCGGCGGCCTTCCAATTCGCTCAGCAGCGCGTCGAACGTCGCCGGCCCGCGATAGGCCTGCGGTTCCGAAGATTGTGCGGGCTGTTGCGCCAGAGCGGTCGCCAGACGATGCGCCGGCACGACGCCGCGCATGGGGGTGGGGGCGGCAGCCAGCGGCGCGGACGCTTGCGGTCCGCCGGGATTGGCGCTCGCGCCGTTTCCGTTGGAGCGCGCGGCAGGCTGTCCGGCCAGCAATTTCGCGGCGTCTTCGGGCGGCGGCAGCGCAGCGGCGGCGGCGGCGCGGATCAGCACCATGCTGGCGGCGGCCAGCGGATCGGGCGCCTTCTGCGCTTCCTCGTGGCCCTTCAACAGAAGCTGCCAGAGGCGCGAAAGATTTCCGAGGCTCTGGCCCTGCGCCATCGCCTTCAGGCGCGCCACGTGATCGCTGGCGCCCGGCGCCTTGGCGTCCGGCGCGGCCTTCAGGCGCGAGACTTCGTGCGTGAGTTCGAGCAGGTCGCGGATGACGAGGATCGGATCGGCGCCGGAGGCATATTGCGAATCCAGCTCCTTCAGCGCGGACGCCGCGTCGCCTTTGGCGACGCTTTCCAGCAGATCCATCACGCGCCCGCGATCGGCGAGGCCCAGCATGTCGCGGATGAGCGCGGCGCTGGCGGCGCCGGAGCCGGCGGCGTTCTGCACGATGGCTTGATCGAGCAGCGACAGCGCATCGCGCACCGAGCCTTCAGCGGCGCGGGCGATCAGCTCCAGACCGTCTTTGTCGACCTTCGCGCCTTCGGCGGCGCAGATGCGCTCAAGGTGCGCGGTCAGCACGTCCGGATCGACGCGGCGCAGATCGAAACGCTGACAGCGCGACAACACCGTCACCGGCACTTTGCGGATTTCAGTGGTGGCGAAGATGAAGGTGACGTGCGGCGGCGGCTCTTCCAGCGTCTTCAACAGGCCGTTGAAGGCCTGGTTCGACAGCATATGCACTTCGTCGATGATGTAGATCTTCCGCCGCGCCATCGAGGGCGCGTAGCGGACGCTGTCCAGGATTTCGCGGATGTCGTTGATGCCGGTGCGGCTGGCGGCGTCCATTTCCAGCACGTCCGGGTGGCTGGAGGCCATGATGGCTTTGCAATCCTCGCCCAGCGGATCGAGATTGATCGTCGGCTGGTTGATCTCGCCGCGCCGGTAGTTCAGCGCGCGCGCCAGCAGGCGGGCCGTGGTGGTTTTTCCCACGCCGCGCACGCCGGTCAGCATGAAGGCATGTGCGATGCGGCCGGTGGCGAACGCGTTTTCCAGCGTGCGCACCATGGCTTCCTGGCCGATCAGATCGGCGAAGGTGCGGGGGCGGTATTTGCGCGCCAGGACCGTATAGACGGCCTCGCCCTTCGGCGCGTCGCCGAACAGACCCGGCGCTGGCGCCTCGTCGTCCCCGGAAGAAAACATATCGGACATTCAGCGATCTTAAGGATTCTGCGCCGCGCCGCAAAGGCGGCGGCGAGGCTGATGGATCGGTTTGTGGAAAAGCCGCTGATTTGAAGCGTTTGACGCAGGCTCTGCCTGCGAAAGCTAAAGGAGACTGACGACGACCCGGAGCGAAACTCGTTACGGCTGCTTCCTTCCGGACCTGACCGGATTGGCGAGGACTCCGCCCGCCGCCAGTCCCAAGCGCTATATCGTGTCTTCGACCGGCTTGGGCAAGCGGGATTTGTGCGTTAAGCTTGTCGCAGGCTGGGAGAGGCAGATGCGTCAGGCGGCTTTGCGCGAAGCGACGCCCCGGTGGGAAGGGCCGCAATGAGCGTTGCGCCGCATCCACAGACGCAGCCCGTCGTGGCGTTCGATCTCGACGGCACGCTCACGACCAAGGACACCCTCACCCAATTCCTGATCTGGCGCGCCGGTTACGCGAAGGCCGTCCTGAAGGCCCTTCTGCTGGCGCCCTACTTTATCGGGTTCGCTTTGGGGCTGGTCAGCCGGGCCCGGTTGAAACAGGCCGCTTTGCGCCGCTTCATCAAGGGCGTGCCGGCCGAGACCATGGAGATGGAATCCCAGCGTTTCGCCAAACAGGTGATGCCCGGCCTGCTGCGGCCGCAGGGGCTGGCGGCGCTGCGCAGCCATGTGGCGGCGGGAAACCGGGTTTTCGTGGTGACGGCCTCGCCGGAATTCGTGTCCTGGGCCTGGACCTTGCGGGAAGGCGTGGAGCTGGTCGCCACCCGGCTGGAAATCTCCGGCGGGCGGATGACGGGGCGGCTGGACGGGCTGAATTGCCGGGGGCTGGAAAAGGTGCGGCGGCTGTCCGAGCATCTGGGGGAGCCGGTCCGGCTGGATGTGGCCTATGGCGACAGCGCCGGGGACAAGGATATGCTGGCCGCCGCCCGGGAGGCCCATTTCAAGCCGTTCCGTTAAGACTGGCGCGCGCGGCAGGGGAAGGGGCTGGAATGGGCGCCTTTTTGGCCCGGTTTAACCCTTTCTGGATTGACTTGGAGGGGCGCGGGATTTAAATCCCCGCCTCCTGCCCGCTCGGGTTTCCCGCGCGGGCTAAAAATTTTCGCGTATTTGGGTATGGTCGCGTCGGGAAACTGGCGAGGCCCCAGGTATTTAAAGCATTCCTC
>CAYNCS010000006.1:0-43002 GCA_964395875.1 uncultured Caulobacteraceae bacterium
CCTCCGGCTAGCGTTTTCTCCGGCGCGCCCTTGGGAAAGACCTGATGCGCCCTTCACGTCAAGAAAAAACCGAAGAAACAAGAGAATGCTCGACCCCGCCCCGACCGACCCGGTATTTAATCAGAATCCCTATCCCGCTTACGCTGAACTCCATGCGGGACAGCCCTTCTTTTATTGGGGCCATTACAGCCACTGGTGTGCGGCCGCCTTTGAGGACGTGTTCGCGCTGTTCCGCGACAAACGCCTTGGCCGCGAGGTGACCCACGTCAAAACCCGGGCGGAACTGGGCTGGCCGGAAATCCCCGATCACCTGAGGCCGTTTTATGACTTCGAAAGCTGCTCGTTGCTGGAGCGGGAGCCGCCCGTCCACACCCGCCTGAGAGGCTTGATTAACAGGGCGTTTGTGTCTCGCCAGATTGAGAAACTGACGCCGAAGATCGCGGCCCTGTCGCACGATCTAATCGACGCCATGGAGACTGGCGGACAGGCCGACCTCATCCCGGCGTTTTGTACGCCCGTGCCCATGGCGATCATCACGGAAATGCTGGGCGTCCCCTATTCCATGGCGGATCAGATGCTGGATTGGAGCCACAAAATGGTGGCGATGTACCAGTTCAACCGTAACCGGGAGACGGAGGATTCCGCGGTCCGCGCAACGCTGGAATTCTCAGATTATATCCGGGGCTATGTCGAGGATCGCCGCGGCCATCCGGGCGGCGACCTCATCTCGACCCTGATCGCCGCGGAGGAAGGCGGCGAAAAGTTATCCACAGATGAGCTCATCGCCACCTGCATCCTGGTGCTGAACGCCGGTCACGAAGCCACGGTCCACGCTCTGGGCAACGCCATCAAGGCGCTGCTGGAGCACCAGATTGACCCCGGAGCGGCGTTCGCGAGTCCGGCCGCGACAGAGTCCTGCGTCGAGGAATGCCTGCGCATCGACCCGCCGCTGCACATGTTCACCCGCTTTTGCCTCGCGGACTTCGAATACAAGGGCGTTTCGTTCAAAACCGGCGACAGGATCGGCCTGATGCTCGGGGCCGCCAATCACGACCCCAGACGGTTCCCCGAGCCCGGCCGCTTCATCGCCAATCGCGAGAACGCCGCGAGCCATATGTCGTTCGGCGGCGGAATTCACTTCTGCGTCGGGGCGCCGCTCGCGCGGCTGGAGATGCAAATCGCCCTGCCCATCCTGTTTCAGCGCCTGCCCAGGCTGAGATTGGCCGCACCGCCTATTTACGCGGACCGTTACCATTTCCATGGACTGGAGGCGTTGCTGGCTGCCTGGTGAGCCCTTTCTGTTTGGGACCAAAACCTTTAAGGCTGACCCGCGTTAGCTGGGGCTTGGGGGGCCATTCTGGTCGACATTCTTATCATCGTGGCGCTGATCGTCGCCCTGACGTGCATTGTGATCTTCAAAAGCGCGTTGCTCGCTTTGGCCGTCGTCGTCGCGGCGATGCTGGCGGCTTTCCTGGTCAGGAAACGCCCAGGCCTTACCAAAGGCCCGAAGCCGAGTTGGACCGCCGAATGTCCCAAATGCAAAACCAAAGTGAAATCAAAAGACGTCGAGTGCGGAAATTGCGGGGCGCATGCAATCCACGTGGTGGGCGGTAAGCGGCCGAAACTGAAATGCAGCCATTGCGAGTCTCCCGCGAATAACCCGCCCTGCCCCAATTGCGGGACTGTCATCGCAGCCAAGTTCTGGCGCTGAGGGGTTTAGGGCTTGCGAGCGCCCGGCGAACCCCAACATGATGATCCTACACATTCTTCCCAGGAGCGCCGATGTCGTCCGTCCTTGCCGATTCCATGAGCCCAGACCGGGCGCGCGCGTTGCTCGATGACGCGCTGAAGGGGGCGGACGATGGAGAATTGTTCGTTGAGCGCTCCCGCTCCGAAAGCTTTCTGTGGGACGACGGGCGCCTGAAATCGGCGACCTTCGATTCCGATCAGGGGTTCGGACTGCGCGTCGTTGCGGGCGAAGCCACGGGTTACGCGCACGCCAGCGAACTTTCCGAAGGCGCGCTGAAACGCGCGGCGGATTCCGCCCAAGCCGTCAAACGCGGCCATAGCGGCATTTTGGCCGCCAGCCCCGCCCGCACCAATCGCAAGCTCTATTCCGATATAGATCCGATAGCCGCGCCCAGCTTCGTGGCGAAGGCAGGCCTGCTGGAAGAAATCGACGCCTATGTCCGCGCCAAGGACCCGCGCGTGGTGCAGGTGACCGTGTCGCTGGCCGGCGGCCGGCGCGAGATCGATATCCTGCGCTCGGGCGGCGAACTCTATAATGACGTGCGTCCGCTCGTACGGCTCAACGTCTCCGTAACGTGCGAGCAGAACGGCCGCCGCGAAACCGGCTCCTCCGGCGCCGGTGGCCGCGCCGAATACGATCAATGGATCGCGCCGGAGCGCTGGCGCGCCATCGCCGACGAGGCCATCCGCATGGCCAACGTCAATCTGGAATCCGTCCCGGCTCCGGCCGGTGAAATGGACGTAGTCCTGGGACCGGGCTGGTGTGGCGTGCTGTTGCACGAAGCCGTCGGCCACGGCCTTGAGGGCGACTTCAACCGCAAGGGCAGCTCGGCATTTTCGGGCAAGATCGGTCAGCGCGTGGCCGCGCCCGGCGTGACGGTCGTGGACGACGGCAGCATCGAAGGCCGCCGCGGTTCCCTCACCTTCGACGACGAAGGCACGCCGACGCAGCGCAACGTTCTGATCGAGGACGGCATCCTGGTGGGTTACATTCAGGACCGCCTGAACTCGCGCCTGATGGGCATGAAAGCCACCGGAAACGGCCGCCGCGAATCCTACGCCCACCAGCCGATGCCGCGCATGACCAACACCTTCATGGAAAGCGGCAAGGACGACCCCAAAGAGATCGTGAAATCCTTGAAGCGCGGCATCTACGCCACGAATTTCGGCGGCGGTCAGGTCGACATCACGTCCGGCAAGTTCGTGTTCCAGTGCACGGAGGCTTATCTGGTCGAGGACGGCGAAGTGAAAGCCCCGATCAAGGGCGCGACGCTCATCGGCGATGGCCCAACGGCGCTGACGAAGATTTCGATGATCGGCAATGATATGGCGCTCGATCCGGGCATCGGCGTGTGCGGCAAGTCCGGCCAGGGCGTACCGTGCGGCGTCGGCCAGCCGACGCTGAAGATTCACGGTCTGACCGTCGGCGGCGCCGGTTAATCCATGAGCCCCGCGCCGCGTCTCTTCGTTGAGCAAGATCTCGGCGAAGGTGCGCGCGTCGATCTGTCGGAAGACCATTCGCATTATCTGGCGCAGGTCCTGCGCAGGAAGGCGGACGATCCTGTGCGGCTCTTCAACGGCCGCGACGGCGAATATGACGCGCGCATCGTCGAGGTGAGAAAGCGTCAGACCACCCTGCTTTGCGGCGCGCAATTGCGCGCGCAACGAGCCTCGCCAGACGTCCACTTGCTATTCGCGCCTTTAAAACGTCAGCGCACGGATTTAGTCGTCGAAAAGGCGACGGAGCTCGGGGCCGCGCGCATCCAGCCGGTTTTCACCGCGCGCACAAATTCCGATCATGTGCGCACGGACCGCCTGCGCGCCATCGCCATCGAAGCCGCAGAACAAACAGAAAGGCTGGACGTGCCGGTCATCGACGAGCCGGCGCAGCTCGACGCGCTCTTGTTCCGCTGGCCGGAAAGCCGCCGCATCGTTTTCGCGGACGAAGCGGGCGACGATGACTCGCGCGCCTGGGGCGGCGACGCGGGCCGCGCGCCGGACATTGCCGCTGCGCTGCAACCATTCGCTTCCGAGGACGCGAAATGGGCGATCCTGATCGGTCCCGAAGGCGGATTTACCCCCCAGGAGCGAACACACCTGCGCAATCTCCCCTCGGTCACGCCCGTCTCGCTTGGGCCGCGCATCCTGCGCGCGGAAACCGCCGCGATCGCGGCGTTGACGATCTGGCAATCCATATTGGGCGATTGGCGAAGATAGGTTAGCTTTACTTAAAATTGGAAAACTTGCGATCCGCGTTTTCCGACCTTAGGTGATCCGGATTGGTTCTGCTCAAGGCTGCAAAAGCCGTGGAAATGGGGAAGCGAAATGTCCACGGATGTTGAAGGCGGCGCTATTCTCGAAAGCCGTGCAGCCTTGTCGGCGCATCTGGCTTCCGGCTGCAAGCCAAAATCCCAATGGCGCATTGGCACCGAACACGAAAAGTTCGTCTTTCGCCGCCAGACGCTGGCGCCTGTGCCGTATGAAGGCAATGACGGCATTCGCACCATCCTGGAACGTTTGACGGCGTTCGATTGGGAGCCCGTCATCGACGAAGGCAACATTATCGGGCTGCGCCGCAATGGCGCATCGGTGTCGCTGGAGCCGGGCGGCCAGTTCGAACTCTCCGGCGCTCCGTTACAAAACATTCACGAGACCTGCCGCGAAGTCGGCGGCCACCTCTCCGAAATCCGCGCCGTCTGCGAAAACCTGAACATCGGATTCCTGGGCCTCGGCTTCACACCGGACTGGAAATTCGACGATGTGCCCATGATGCCCAAGCCGCGCTACAAGCTGATGCGCGAATACATGCCGAAAGTCGGCACGCTGGGCCGCGACATGATGTTCCGCACCTGCACCGTTCAGGCGAACATGGATTTCTCGTCCGAAGCGGACATGATCAAGAAATTCCGAGTCAGTCTCGCGCTGCAGCCGATCGCAACGGCGCTGTTCGCGAACTCGCCTTTCACCGAAGGCAAGCCGAACGGTTTCCTCTCTTTCCGCTCGCAGATCTGGACCGACACCGACAACGCGCGCGCGGGCATGCTGCCTTTCGTGTTCGGCGACGATTTCGGCTTCGACGCGTACGTCGAATATGCGCTCGACGTGCCCATGTATTTCGTCAAGCGGAACGGACGCTATGTCGATGCGACCGGCCGCTCCTTCCGCAAATTCATGGACGGCAAGCTCGAGGTTCTGCCCGGCGAACGCCCCACCGAACAGGATTGGGTGAGCCACCTCTCGACCATCTTCCCGGAAGTGCGCTTGAAGACGTTCCTGGAAATGCGCGGCGCCGATTCCGGCCCGTGGAGCCGCATCTGCGCCCTGCCCGCCTTCTGGGCCGGCATTCTCTATAATCAGAGCGCGCTCGACGAGGCGTGGGACCTTGTGAAGGACTGGACCGCCGAAGAACGCCAGGCCCTGCGCGACGGCGCGCCGCGCCTTGCGCTCAACACGCCGTTCCGCCAAGGCAAGCTGCAGGAATTGGCGATCCGTGCGGTGGCCATCGCCCGGGAGGGCCTGAAAGCGCGCGGCAAGGAATTGTCCCTGGAAAAGGACGAGACACAATTCATCGACGAATTGTCGGAGATCGCCGAAACCGGCGTGACGCCCGCCGAGCGCCTGCTGGAACGTTACCACACCGAATGGGGCGGCGACGTCACCAAGGCGTATAAGTGCTGCGCGTTTTAGTCGCCGGTAATCCAAAACCAGTGAGCGCACAGCCGCATTTGGTTCGCCTCACGCGCGCTGGACAGCGCGCGCGCCCGCTCTTAATTCGCACCGGGACTGGGGGCGGGCGTGGAATCAAGGGGCGACGACTGGGAAGCGTACGTGCGCCAGAGAGTGGCGGCCGGCGAAATCGCCGATTTCATTAGTCTTCCCAATTACCAAGAAGGCTCCAAGCCGAAACTGCAGGCGGCTTTTTTGCGCCGCCTCATGCTTGGCCTAGAGGAGGTGCGCGTCCCTGCTCCGGGGGTGCGCATCCGCGGTGCGGCCCTGGCCGGAATCCTAGACTTGCAGGATTGCACAGGGTTGGGCGCCCTGGCGCTGGAACACTGCGAATTGCCCGACCTGATAGATATTTCCGGGGCGGAGCTTGTTCGATTTTCAATAGACGATTCAGCGTTCTCGGCAGTCTCCGGCACAGGCGTGCGTATCGGCGGCGATTTCACGTTCCGCAACGCTCGCCCAGTCAAGCGCCCGGAGGGAACGGATGCGACGTGCTACATCAGATTGCGGAACGCCCGCATCGCCGGCGTGGTGTCGGGCCGCGGCGCTTCGCTGATCGCGCCCGAAGAGCACCATCCGCTGTCCGGAAGACAGGTTGACGCGCTGGAGCTTACCAGCGCGCAAATCGGCGGCAGCGTCCTGCTCGATCAGTGTACGCCGATTGAGGGAGCGATCTGGCTGCTCAACGCGCGCATCCAGGGAAATCTCTCGATCAGCGAGAACATTCGCATAAAAGCCACGGACGGAATCGCGATCGTGGCTCAGGACGCAGAGATCAACGGAAGCGTCCAGATCGGCGACGATGCAATTGTCGAGGGCGAGACGCAGTTTAAGGGCGCGCGCATCGGCGGCACCTTCAATCTGGGAATGGCGAAGCTTCGCAATCCGGGCGGAGACGCGCTGTTCGCGCCAAATCTCAAAGTCGGCGGCGACCTGTTGATGCTCGATGAATTCGAGGCCGAAGGTCGTACGCTGATCGTCGGCGCCGTTATTGGCGGCGGCATAAACTGCACCGCTTCAAAATTCACGAATCCGAACGGAGACGCGCTCGACGCGACGAACGCTCAGGTCGGCGGCGACGTGTATTTGCATTCGCAGTTTGAGGCACAGGGACGCGTTCTGTTGCATGGCGGAAAGATCGGAGGGAACATCGAGTTCGGCGATTGCTCGCTGTCCAACCCCGATGGAGAAGCGTTGCTTGCGGCCAACGTCAAGGTCGGCGGCGACGTGCTCATGACCGATGGATCAAAATTCACTGGCCGGGTAAATTTTCAGAGCGCCGAAATCAGCCGGGACTTCTTTCTCAAGCGCTGCACGATCACCGCGCCGGAGCAATATGCGCTCAGACTTGGCGCTGCCGACATATCCGGCCAATTGATGGCCTGGGACAACGACATCACCGGCGCCGTCGACCTGGAAGGCGCGCACGCTCGGCGCCTGCTGGACGATCCCGAAACGGCCTGGGGCGCAGATAGGCAGCAGCAGATTGATCTGAATGAATTCAGCTACGATCTGATTGGGGTCGCGCCGCGCGCGAAGCGGCCGATCTGGAAACATCGCATCGCTTGGCTGCGCCGAAACTGTGCACAGGCGCCGCACGGCGCCGGCGCCTTTTCAAATCATCCCTACCGGGAATTGGCGGCGGCGCTTGAAAGAGCAGGCTTCCAATCGGATGCCCGGCGCATTGCGCGCGCCGAACAGAGCGAAGCCAATCGCCATCGCCCTTTCTGGCAGCGCCCGATCGTGTGGCTGTTTGCCGAATTGCCGTTCGGTTATGGGCTGTCCGTCTCGCGCGCGGTAATTACGATCGTCGCTTTCTGGCTCGCCGGTTGGCTCGGCGTACATCTGATGCTGGCGCAGGGCGCTCTCATTCTTGCCGGCGGCGAAGCCCGATGCACAGGCGCGATCTCTGCGCCGCTTTATGCCCTGGACGTGGCGCTGCCCATCATTGACCTCGGACAGGCCTCGACCTGCACCGTAGGCGCCGCCGAAGGCGCCCACCTGTTTCCAGGATTTGCAACGCCCTACGGCCTACTTGCCAACGGCTTGACGCTCTGGCGATGGGCGACGGCGCTGTATTCGCTGCTTGGCACTGTGGTCGTCGGCTTCGCCGCCTTGACCTTCACCGGGATTTTCAAGCCACGGGGGGCCTGAAAGGAGGCGCGACTTGCTCCGCGCGCCGAAACTATGCTTGCTTTGCCCAGGCGTTTTGTCGGGGGCAGCATGGACATTGTCATACTCGCGGGGATCCTGATCACGGCGATTACCCTGCCCCCCGTGTTATGGCAGTTGCGCAAGCACCCCAGAGGCCTCGCCGTTCTGTTTATGGCCGAGATGTGGGAGCGTTTCTCCTATTACGGCATGCGCGGCCTGCTGATCTTTTACCTCACCCAGCACTTCCTGTTCGACGACAGCTTCTCCCAGGGCCAATACGGCGCCTACACGTCACTCGTGTATCTGCTGCCGCTGGTCGGCGGTTTTCTGGCCGACAAATATCTCGGCACGCGCAAGGCGATCGTGTTCGGCGCCCTCTTGCTGGCGGCAGGCCACCTCGCGATGGCGTTCGAAGGCGCGCCAGCGAAGCAGGTGCTGAACTATCAGGACGCACGCTATGAATTCGCAGTGGATGGACGTGGCGGCGGCCGGAACGTGTCGCTGCTCGTGGACGGCGAGAAATACGCGTTCAAACCGGCGGCGGGAGGCGGCCTCGCCATCGAAGGACTGCCGCCCACAGCGCCCATTCCCTCCCTCCTGGAAAAAGGCTCCTTCACGCTCAGCGTGGAGAACCGGTCCGCCCTGCATGTCGGAATGCTGTATTTTGCGCTCTCGCTCATCATCATGGGCGTCGGCTTTCTGAAGGCCAACATCTCCAGCATCGTCGGGCAGCTTTATCCCGAAGGCGATGCGCGCCGCGATCCGGGCTTCACGCTCTATTATTACGGGATCAATCTCGGCGCCTTCTGGGCGGCCATCCTGTGCGGCTTCCTGGGGCAGAAGGTCGGCTGGTGGGCCGGCTTCGGTTTGGCGGGCGTCGGCATGCTCGCCGGCCTGATCTTCTTCATGCACGGCAAGCCCAAGCTGGAAGGCAAAGGCGAACCGCACGATCCGGCAGCTCTCGCAGCGCCAATCTGGGCGGGTCTGTCGCGCGAGAAAATCATCTATATCTGCGGCCTGCTGGGCGTGTTCGCCGTCTGGGCGCTGCTGTCTTTCGACGCGTCGGTGCGATCCTGGACCAAGTCGGCGCTCTCCGGCTACGCCAAGGAAAGCGTTCCGCTTGGTTTATCCCTTCTGGATTTCTTCGCCGCGGTCGGCGCGACTTTGGCGGCCGGCTCCATCGCCATACTCAGCTACATCTTCTGGTACATGGGCAAGAAGCTCGACCGCATGCATCGCGACCGGATGGTGCTGGCGCTGCTGATGATCGGAGCCTCGGTTTTTTTCTGGACTCTGTTCGAGCAGGCGGGCTCCTCGCTGAACCAGTTCGCGGAGCGCAATACGGACCTGCGGGTGACGGCGGACTTCGCCATGCAGCCCTCCCAGACCCAGAGCTTCAATTCGGGTTACATCCTTCTTCTGGCGCCGGTTTTCTCCGCCATCTGGGCGTTCCTTGGGCGCCGCAACGCCGACCCATCCACGCCCTTCAAATTTGGCGCGGCGCTGGTTCAGGTCGGACTTGGCTTTCTGCTTCTGGTCTGGGGGGCGAGCTTCGCGGGCGGCGACTTCAAGGTGCCGCTGATCTTCCTCGCTTTGGCGTATCTGCTGCACACGACCGGCGAGCTTTGCCTGTCGCCCGTCGGCCTCTCGATGATCACCAAGTTGTCAGCCGCCGCCGTGGTCTCCACCATGATGGCGATCTGGTTCCTGGCCAGCGCCTGGGCGCAATGGCTGGGCGGCGTCCTGGCCCAGCTCACAGCAACCGAGACCGTCGCCGGCGCGGTGCTGGACCCGGCCGCGTCGCTGGCGACCTACACCTCTGTATTCCAGAGCGTGGGCTTCTGGGCGATCGCTGTGGGCGCGGTGGTCATCCTGTTCAGCGGCCGCCTGGCGAAGCTTTCGCACGGCGCCGACGAGACCCTGTCCCAGCCGCACTGAGCTCCGGACAAAAAAAAGGCCGGGGCGAACCCGGCCTAAGAAACCTCGAGGGAGGAGATCGCCCTATCCGTAGGATAGATACGATGCGCGGGCGAGGTCCCGCGCTGACAACCGAGATAGGGCTTTTGCGTTGCGAAACAAGATGAATGCCGCATGCGTACATTGCAAAATTGCATAGCGATCACAGAGGGTTTCGCGACTCCTCCATCAGAAACCGTCGGAACGCTTCCAGCCTCTGGGAGCCCCGCAGCTCCTGAGGGTATTGAAAATAAACGTCATAAGTGGGCTGAGGGATGTCTTTGAACAGGCGAACCAGATGCGGGTTCTCCACCGCCACGTAATCCGGCAGCGTTGCGATGCCTAGGCCCGCGTCACAAGCGCGCAGCATGGCAAGGACGTTGTTGACGGTCAGGTTCGCCTCGCGGAACGGCTCCTTTTCGTCCCGTCCCACGAACAGCACCCATTCCAGCGCCCGCAGCGGCCCTTCGTCCGGCGCGCCATACGCGATCAGCCGGTGCTGATCCAAAGCGTCGGGCGTCGTCGGCATCCCTTCGCGGGCGATATATTCGGGCGCAGCGTAAAGCCCGACTGTAAAGCTCAGGAATTTACGTTCGATCCGGCTCTCGTTCGAGGCCGGCCAGAGGGTGATCGCCACCTCGGATTCAAAGTGCGCGACGTCCACCTCCCGGTCCTCCAGCCGCAGGCGCAGCCGCACCAGCGGATAGGCCCGGGCGAAATTCGGCAATCGGGGGGCGAGCCAGGAGGCGCCGAACGCCGTGGGCGCCACGACCCTGAGGTCTCCCTCCGGCCGCTCCCGGGCGTCCCGCAGAACGGATTCGGCGGCGGCGGCCGAGGCCGCCATTTCCCGCGTCGTCCGCAACAGCAGACGCCCCGCCTCGGTCAGAAGCAGGCCGCGGGAATGCCGCTGAAACAACGCGGCGCCCAGGGATTCCTCAAGCGCCGCAATCTGACGGCTCAAAGCGGATTGGGAGATCGAAAGCCGGTCCGCGGCGGCGGTCAGGCTACCCGCCTCCGCAGCAGCGTGGAAACTCTTGAGCTTGTCCCAATCCATCCGCCCGACCTTACGCGCCGTGCTCGGCGAGGAAACGCTCAGCGTCCAGCGCCGCCATGCACCCCAGGCCCGCCGCCGTCACGGCCTGACGATAGATTTCGTCGGTCACGTCACCGGCGGCGAATACGCCCGGCACGTTCGTTCTGGTCGTGCCCGGCTCCACCTGCAGATAGCCGTTCGGCTTCATCGCCAGCTTGCCCTTGAAGAGATCCGTCTGCGGCGCATGGCCGATCGCAATGAACACGCCGTCGACGGCGATATCGTTGATTTCGCCGTTCTTCACGTTCTTTACGCGCACGCCGACCACGCCCTCGGGCTCGCCGCCGCCCAACACTTCCTCGATCGTCGAGTCCCACACAAGCTCCACTTTCGGGTGATTCATAAGGCGATCCTGCAGGATCTTTTCCGCCCGCAGATGATCGCGACGGTGGATCAGCGTGACCTTGGTGGCGAAGTTCGTCAGGAACAAAGCCTCTTCGACAGCGGTATTGCCGCCTCCGACGACTGCGACCTGCTTGCCACGATAGAAGAAGCCGTCGCACGTCGCGCAGGCTGAGACGCCAGCGCTCTGCAGGCGTTGCTCCGACGGCAGACCAAGCCATTTCGCCTGCGCGCCCGTCGCGACGATCAGCGCATCGCAGGTATAGACGTCACCGCTGTCGCCTTTCAGCACGAAGGGGCGCTTCGAAACGTCAACATCCACAATGTAATCCGTGACGATCTCGGCGCCGACATGCTCGGCCTGCGCCTTCATCTGATCCATCAGCCACGGCCCCTGGATGATGTCGGCGAAGCCCGGATAGTTTTCCACGTCCGTGGTGATGGTGAGCTGACCGCCCGGCTGCAGACCCTGGATCAGGATCGGCTTGCGCATGGCCCGCGCGGCGTAAATCGCCGCAGTATATCCTGCGGGTCCCGACCCGATAACGATGATTTCCGCGTGGCGTTCGCCCGGCATATAACGCTCCAACTCTTGCGCTGACGCGCTGCTTTTTAGATCAGCCGCATGAATGTAGGGATTCGCGAGGCCGTCAGCGAGTGGCCCTGCTTTGGAACGAGCCCCGGCGAAATATCAAGGCTTTGTTCCGCGATTTCAATCGTAACGCGAATTGTCCCACCCGATGAGCGCCGGGGGGCGCTTGTCGGGGCGCCTGCGGTTTTCTAGGGCCATTTCACCTCTGGCGGCATCGACGAAAGAATAGAGTCGATATTGCCGCCCGTTTTCAGACCGAAAAGTGTGCCGCGATCATACAGCAGGTTGAACTCCACATAGCGTCCGCGGCGGATCAATTGCTCTTCCCGGTCGTCCTTGGTCCAGGTTTCCTGCATTCGCCGGCGGACGATCGCCTCATAGACTTCGATGAAAGCCCGCCCCACATCCTGCACGAAGGCGAAGTCCCGCTCCCAATCGCTCGACGTGTGATGGTCGAAGAAAATGCCGCCGATTCCGCGCATTTCGTTGCGATGCTTGAGAAAGAAATAGTCGTCGCACCATTCCTTGTAGCGTTTGCCCCAGGTGGGGTCGTAGCGGTTGCAGACGGCCTGCATCGCGGCATGAAAGTCGATGGCGTCGGGAAAGGTTTGCTCCCGCTGATACCCCAGAACCGGCGTGAGATCGGCGCCGCCGCCAAACCACGTCTCGGTGGTCGACAGCATGCGGGTGTTCATATGCACGGCCGGCACTTTGGGCGAGCGCGGATGAATGATCAGCGAAACGCCGCTGGCCCAGAACTTACGGTCGGGCCCGGCGCCCTTCACCTGCGCCGCGAAATCCTCGGACAAATGCCCGTCGACCTTGGAAAAATGGACGCCAGCCTTCTCAAACAGACGGCCGCGCAACATGCCCATTACGCCGCCGCCGGTTTCCACAGGCTGTCCGTCTGCGCCGGTCTCGGGCGCGCGATTCCACTGCGTGCGATCAAATTTCCCTGGTTCGCCGCCAAACAAGGCCGCCGGCGCATCGGCCTCCAAACGCTCCAACACAGCAAGGATGTCGCCCTGAAGGGTTCGGAACCAGGCCTGGGCTCGGTCCTTGCGGTCCGCGGCGGCGGAATTGGCGTCCATGAACATTCAACCTGAACTAAATCTGCTCTGCCCGGTCTCTTAGGCCAGTTTGTCCGCGGCGCCCAATTGCCGCATCGCTTCAAAGGCGGCGATTCCCGCACTCATCGCGACGTTCAGGGACCGCGTCCCGGGGTTCAACGGAATGCGGACCTTAAAGGGAATCGCGTCAGCCACAGAGTCCGGCACTCCGGCGCTCTCCCGTCCGAATAACAACAAGTCTCTGTCTGAAAAAGAAAAACTCTGCAGCGGAACCGCCCCTCTCGTGGTGAACAGCACCAACCGGCCCTGCCGCGCCGCCTCGCTATCCTGGAAAGCCTCCCACGATGCGTGGCGCGTGATAGCCGCTTCCGGCCCGTAATCCAACGCCGCCCGCTTGGCGCGCGCGTCTGTTAGGGGAAAGCCACACGGCTCGACGATCTCCAGCGGCAAGCCGAAGCAGGCGCTGAGCCGGATCACTGCGCCGAGGTTCTGAGGGATGTCGGGCTGAAAAAGGACCAATCTCACCGGCGCGCGATAATCATCGACAGAAAACTTCGGGGCCCGACCCCACTTTTGGGGCGAATTCGCCCACCTGCGGCGCAAGGTCGCAACGGCAGACTTGCGCACTCGCTTAGCTTACAGCATGAAGCGCAGCAATCAGCGGATAACCGTTAAGATTCGGGGGTTGAATTGAGCGATACGTTAGTCGAGGGGCACGGAAGCGCGTCTCATGGCGAGACCCGGCGGGACTTCCTGTTCATCGCCACCGGGGCAGTCGCCGTGGGCGGCGCCGCGATGGTCGCCTGGCCTCTGATTGATCAGATGAATCCGGCGGCCGACACGCTTGCGATGTCGACGGTCGATTTCGATCTTTCATCGGTCGAAGAAGGTCAGCAGGTGAAGGTGATGTGGCAGGGCAAGCCCCTGTTCGTGCGCCACCGGACCAAGAACGACATCGACCTTGCAGTCAAAGATGACGGCGCCACGATGAAAGATCCGCAAAAAGACGCGGACCGAGTGATCCAGGTCGACGGCAAACCCGGCAAGGCGGAATTTTTGATCATGGGCGCGAACTGCACCCACCTGGGTTGCGTGCCTCTCGGTGTGAACGACGCCGGATTCAAGGGCCACTTCCACGGCTGGTTCTGCCCGTGTCACGGTTCGGATTACGACTCCTCGGGCCGCATCCGGAATGGTCCCGCCCCCCTGAATCTGCCTATTCCGCCGTACAAGTACACCTCCGACACGGTGGTGAAGATCGGCGCGAAAAAAGCATGAGCGCGACCTCAATTTCGACTCGCGCGATCGCTTCGCACCTTTTCGTTTTTCAAGCTCGTGTTTTTGGGAGCTGACGTCCGATGAGCGGCCCTTCCACTTATCAACCGAATTCCGGTTTCGAGCGCTGGCTCGACGCCCGCCTGCCGATCGTCCGGTTGGCCTATGATTCCTTCGTCGATTTTCCGACCCCGAAGAACCTCAATTACTGGTGGACGTTCGGCGCTATCCTGAGCTTCTGCCTGGTCGTGCAGATCATCACCGGGATCATCCTGGCGATGCACTACATTCCAAGCATCGATCACGCTTTCGACAGCGTCGAGCGTATCCGCCGCGACGTGAATTACGGCTGGCTGGTTCAGTCGATTCACGCCAACGGCGCCTCGATGTTCTTCCTCGCTGTCTACATCCACATGTTCCGTGGCTTGTATTACGGCTCCTACAAGGCGCCGCGCGAATTGCTGTGGATGCTGGGCGTCGTGATCTACTTCCTCATGATCGCCGCGGCGTTCATGGGCTACGTGCTGCCATGGGGCCAGATGTCCTTCTGGGGCGCGACGGTCATCACCAACCTGCTCGGCGCCTTGCCCATCGTGGGGCCGTCCATCACGACGTGGCTGTGGGGCGGTTTCGCGGTCGGTGATCCGACGCTGAACCGCTTCTTCAGCCTGCACTATCTGATTCCGTTCATCATCGCCGGCATTGTCGTACTGCATATCTGGGCGCTGCACGTTCCGGGCAACGGCAATCCGACGGGCATCGACGTGAAGTCCAAGGCCGACACCGTTCCATTCCATCCATATTACACGGTGAAGGACGGCTTCGCTCTGGTGCTCTTCGCCATCATGTTTGCGGTGTTCGTGTTCTTCATGCCGGACGCCCTCGGCCACGCGGACAATTACATCCCGGCCAATCCGGCCGTGACGCCAGCTGAGATCGTGCCCGAATGGTATCTGTTGCCGTTCTACGCGATCTTGCGCTGCATCCCGGACAAACTGATGGGCGTGTTGGCGATGTTCAGCGCCATCCTGGTCCTGTTCGTGCTGCCCTGGCTCGACACCTCGAAGGTTCGCTCGATGCGGTACCGTCCGATCCTGCGTCAGTTTTTCGTGGTCTTCGTGATCGCCTGCCTCGCGCTGGGTTACCTGGGCGGCAAGGCGCCTGAAGGCCTGTATCTGATCAGCGCTCGGATCGCGACGGCCTATTATTTCGCGTTCTTCCTGATCATCCTGCCTGTTGTTGGCCTGATCGAAAGACCGCAGCGGATGCCGGAAACGATCGCGCAATCTGTTCTGCGCGGCGCGGCGGCGAAGGCTTAAGGGGGGCACCATGCGACGTTTGATACTCACCGCCGCAGCGGCGCTGTCCCTTGCCGCTCCCGCCTTCGCGGCGTCGGAACAAAAGCATCCGATGGATGTGCAGTTCGGCTTCGAAAACCCGCTGGTCGGCTACGATATGGCCGCCGTGCAACGCGGCTTCCAAGTTTACAAGGAAGTCTGTGCGTCCTGCCACGGTTTGCGCCTGCTCTCCTTCCGCAATCTGGGAGAAAAAGGCGGCCCGTTCGTCGGCTATTTCGAGCGCACCAAGGAAGGAACCAACGAGTTCCATACTGGCAAGAGCGAACATGGCGCGCCCGCCGCTCCGGGCGACAACCCACTGATCAAGGGCCTTGCGGCGTCCTATTGCTTCAATGGCGACAAGTTCGACTACGACGGCTATTGCACGCAGGACCCTGCGGGCAAGTGCGTCGTGAAGCAACCGGCCCCCGGTCCCGACGGCGCGACGCCGGTCCTGCCGGCCGCCGCCAGCAATGCGCAATGCCGCAACGGCACGGCGACGGACCGCTTCCCGAACCCCTATCGTACGGAAGCGGAAGCTGCTGAAGTCAACGGCGCAATTCCGCCGGATTTGTCCCTGATCGTCAAGGCGCGCCATGGCGGCGCGCGCTATGTATATTCGATCCTCGAAGGCTATAGCGAGAAGCCGCCTGCGGATCTCGACCTCGGCGGCAAGCACTACAACCCGTATTTTCCTGGCGGTCTGATCTCGATGCCGTTCCAGTTGACGCCGGATCGCGTCACCTATGACGACGGCACGAAGGCGACCTCCACGCAAATGGCGAAGGACGTCGTCGAGTTCCTGGCATGGGCCGCCGAGCCCAAGCGCGACGTGCGGAAGACCACGGGCGTCCTGGCGTTGTTGTTCCTGGGCATCCTGGCGGTGCTCACCTTCGCCTCGTACAAGCGTATCTGGCGCAACGTCGAGCACTAGGGTCCAGTAAAACCAAACGCGAAAAGGGCCGCTCGATGAGCGGCCCTTTTTGTTTATGACGCTAGTATGCGAACTCAGCCGAACGTCACGGCTGTACCGGAGCACGCCACCATCATCATGGAGCCTTGCTGAAGGCCGGATTCATAATCGATGTCGACGCCGATCACGGCATCTGCGCCGCGCGACTTGGCTTCCGCCTCCATCTCCGCCAGCGCGGTGCTGCGCGCCTGCCTGAACACCTCCTCATAGGACCCCGACCGGCCCCCAATCACATCGCGGATGCCCGCAAACAGATCGCGAAATACGTTTGCGCCGATCACAGCCTCTCCCGTTACCACGCCCAGATATTCCTTTACAGGCCGGCCTTCGACCTGATGCGTTGTGGTGACGATCATCCTATCCCGCTCCGCTGACGCGCTATTCCGTTAGCGCCTCGCTTGATTTGGCCCCCGCTGCGCGGCCCGCAAGATCGGGCGCAAAACAATTGGCGCTTCCCGTGATGGTCAGGCCTGCCCCTGCTTCCACTTCGCCATGGCGCATCCTAAACTGAGGCTCATGAATCTGACCGACGCCATCCGAACCATCCCGGACTTCCCCAAAAAAGGCATTATGTTCCGGGACATTTCGACCCTGCTGGGCGACGCCGCCGCGTTCAAATACGCGGTCGACGCGATCGTAGGTCCGTTTAAAAACGCAAATGTCCAGAAAATCGCGGGCATCGAGGCCCGCGGTTTCATTCTGGGCGGTGCAGTCGCCCACCAGCTGGATTGCGGGTTCGTACCTATTCGAAAGGCGGGAAAGCTGCCCTACGAGGTGATTTCCGAAACCTACGCCCTTGAATATGGCGTCGATCGCGTCGAGATGCACAAAGACGGCGTTCATCCGGGAGAACGGGTCCTTCTGGTGGACGATCTGATCGCGACGGGCGGCACCGCGGTTGCGGCGATCAACCTGTTGAAGCGTTCCGCAGCAATTATCTGTGGAGCGGCGTTTGTGATAGATTTGCCGGACCTGAAAGGTGCAGAGCGCTTGCGCGCCGAAGGCGTCGCGGTCCAGACCTTGGTGCAATTCGCAGGCCATTGATTCGGCTGAAGGAGAAGGTGATGGGATTTACCCTCGACGACGAGGACGACAAGAAGCAGGAAGCCGCCGATCAAGCAACGATGCCCCTGGCTGAGCGCGCTTTGTTCAAGTCGCGCACGGTGACGCTGACCGGTGAGATCAACGACAAACAGGCCAAGCGCGTCGTAGACACCTTGCTTGCTCTGGCCGCCGAGAGCGACGATCCAATCACGCTGATGATCTCCTCGCCAGGCGGTCACGTCGAATCCGGCGACATGATTTTCGACATCGTGCGCGCCATCAAGCCGAAGGTCCGCATGCTGGGTACGGGCTGGGTCGCCAGCGCCGGGGCGCTTATCTATTGCGCCGTGCCGAAGGAACAACGCTATTGCACGCCGAACACGCGCTTCTTGTTGCATGAACCCCGCGGCGGCGTTGGCGGTCAGGCGTCGGACATCCAGATTCAGGCGCGTGAAGTCATCCGCATGCGCGAACGACTGAATGCGATTTTCGCGGACGCCACCGGCCAGCCGATCGATGTGATCAAGGCCGACACCAATCGCGATTACTGGATGCTGGCGGACGAAGCCAAGAAATACGGCATCGTCGGGAAGATCGTCACACGGCTGGACGAGCTAATCGGCTAGCCGAAACCGGAAATGAAAACGGCGCCCCGGGGCGCCGTTTTTTTTATTCCGGCGCGTGGCAGCACGCCTCGATCTTGTTGCCGTCAGGGTCGCGCACGAACGCGCCGTAGTAATGCGGATGGTATTCCACGCGATGCCCGGGGCTGCCTTCGTCCGAGCCGCCGCGTTCCAGAGCCGCCAGATAAAAGGCGTCAACCGCCGCGTGATCGGCCGCGGCGAACGCGATGTGCACGCCATTGCCGGCGGTCGCCGGCGCGCCATTGATCGGCAGCTGCACCCAGAAAGTCGGATGGCCGTCTTCCTGTCCGTAAGCGACCGCGAGCAAGCCGCGGCCGGGAATATCCACCCGCATAACGGACTTCATATCCAAAGGCGCCAACACCGCATCGTAAAATGACGCGGACAGCCGCACGTCGCGCACACCCAAAGAAATATGATCAATCATAACGGCTATCCCCTAGACGTCTTCCCTTGAGCCGGAATTGCGCTGGAACAATTGCAGCGTGCGCAGCCAGGCAAGCTTGGCCGCGTCTTCGACATAGGAATGGCCTTTACGCATGAAGGAATGGCCGGCGTCGTAGAGATGCACAGGCACGTTTGGAAAAGCCTCCATAAGCTTTTCCACGCGCTCCAGCGGAATGCTCGGATCGTTCTTGCCGAAATGCGCGATCAGCGGGACCTTCAGCGGCTCATCGAGATAATCGGGCGCCAATCGTCCGTAGAAAGAAGAGATCGCGGAGAGGCCGCTCAAACGCTGCGCCGACATCCAGGCCAGCGACCCGCCATAGCAGAATCCCGCCATGAAAACCGGGCCCAATGGCGCCAGATGGTCCACGCACGCCTGGCAGTCGCCCAGAGCGACGTCGAACGGCGTGGCCTCCACATAGGCGCGTCCCTTCGCCATCGTTTCATCGTTCACGTCGAGGGTTTCGAAACCAGGCGCCACGCGGTCAAACAGAGCCGGCGCAATCGCCTCATAGCCATGCTCTGCGAAATCGCTGCAAATCTCGCGAATATTGGCGTTCACGCCGAAGATTTCCTGCAGGACCACGACGCCGCCCCGGCGCGCATCCCGCGGCGCCGCGCGCCAGGCTGGAATTTGAACGCCGGTTGCGCCGATGCTGATCCACTCGCCGCTCATGCGTGAACTCCTGCACCCGCCCAATCACGCGCGGGGCTTCCGGTTATCGCATGAAGGAGCACGGAGTCCAGATTTTCGCCCGCTTCTCGCGCCGCATAGCAACCGTTTCGATCAGCGGCTCCACCGGAACCGCAGGCTGCCGAAAAGCTTCCTGGTCATCCAGGCAGTTCACGTTGACCATGCCAAACGCGACGTTGGTGTTTGGATCTTCCATCACCTGCGCGACATAGGACCCGCAGCGATTGCAGAGAATGTAGTCCGCCGAGCGCGTCTCAAACTTGTAGCGCAACATCGCGCCGAGATCGGCGCGGATTTCCATCCGGCCGCCGGGGTCCGCCGTCATGCGCGAACCATGCCGCCGGCAAAATCCGCAACTGCAGGATGTAACGGTCAATTGACCGGGGGTCTTGGCCGTCTGGAAACGCACCCGGACCGACCGGCAATGGCAAGCGCCCGTAAGATTTACGCTCATGTCTCGTACCTAGGCCGATGCGGCGCCGCATGGGAGCGGCGGTTTTTTATCTTTTTTGATTCCGTCAGCTTAGCCGACCTGCCCGCGATGGCGCAATTTATGGTCTGCAAGAACACACGCCATCATGGCCTCGCCGACAGGAACCGCGCGAATGCCGACGCATGGGTCATGCCGTCCCTTCGTGGAGAGGTCGACTTCTGCGCCGTGCACGTCCACGCTCTGGCGCGGCGTCAGGATCGACGAAGTCGGCTTCACCGCGAAACGGCACACGACCGGCTGCCCCGTCGACAACCCGCCCAGGACGCCGCCGTTCCGGTTGCCGAGGAACTCCACGCCATTCGGCCCCATACGCATCTGATCGGCGTTTTCTTCGCCGCTGAGACGCGCGGCTTCAAACCCTGCGCCGATCTCGACGCCCTTGACGGCGTTGATGCTCATCATGGCGCTCGCAAGATCGGAATCCAGTTTGCCGTAAAGCGGCGCGCCCCAGCCGGCGGGAACGCCTTCGGCGATGACTTCAACCACGGCCCCCAGAGACGACCCCGCCTTGCGCGCCGCGTCCAGATCGGCTTCCCAGAGAGCCGCCGTTTCGGCGTCGGGACAGAAGAACGGATTTTGGGAAACTTCGGCCCAGTTCCAGTTCTCCCGCTTGATCGCGCGCGCGCCGATCTGCACCAGAGCGCCGCACACGGAAATTCCGGCCCCAAGAACCTTGCGCGCCACGGCGCCCGCCGCCACGCGCGCGGCGGTCTCGCGGGCGGACGATCGACCGCCGCCGCGATAATCGCGCACGCCATATTTGGCCCAATAAGTGTAGTCGGCGTGGCCCGGACGGAACGCGTCGCGGATGTCGGAATAGTCCTTGGACCGCTGATCGGTGTTTTCAATCATCAGCGCGATGGGCGTGCCCGTAGTGACCGGGCCGCCTGTGCGATCGTCCTCGAAAACGCCGGAGAGGATCTTCACAAGATCGTCCTCGCGACGCTGGGTGACGAAGCGGCTCTGCCCCGGCTTGCGGCGGTCGAGGTCGGCCTGGATGTCCGCCTCGGTCAGCGGCAGTCCGGGAGGGCACCCATCCACCACACAGCCCAAAGCCGGCCCGTGGCTTTCGCCAAAGGTGGTGACGCGGAAAAGATGGCCAAACGTGTTGTGCGACATGGCTGAACTAAAACACGGATTCGCAAATCATAGGTTTCCTATGCACCAAGCGGTCTTCCCGCGCCATAACCGGCGGCTTAGGCCCATTAGACGGCTGTAGCCCTCAAGGCAGGCCCTGGGCCTGCAAGAAGGCGTCTACGCGCTTAGTGTAGGAATTGGCCCGGCCCAGATTAAGATTGATTTCGCGGTGAGAAAGGTCCTCCGGCGCGACGCTCGCTGCGGCCTTTTCCTTGGCCAGAGCCGCCTTAAAGGCCTCCGCCTGACCGCAGGAATCCCGGCCCCGGCTTGAACAGACCAGCAGCATCGGCGCGGGCTTGCCGCCGCTGCGCCGGATCGGCGAGGCCTGGCGCCAGAAGGCTTTGTCCTTGCCGAACGCCCTGTCGAACAGAGGCAAATGCCGACGCTTCATAATGGCTTCGACGTCATAGGCGCCGCTATCGAGCGACACCGCGGCGAGCCATGGCTCAGCGCCCACCTCTTTCGCGAACGCAGGATCGGCGTTGAGGAGAGATATCAGATGCGCGCCCGCCGAGTGGCCCATCAGCACGACGCGCTTCGGATCGCCGCCCCAGAGGTTGGCGTTAGTCTGTACGTAAGAAAGCGCCCGCGCCACGTCCCGCGCCTGCTCCACAGGGTCGGCAGCGGGGAGCATCCTGTAATTCACCGAAATGAACACATAGCCTTTCGGCAAATAGTGATCGGCCTTGTTGGCAACGACGGCGAAATTGCCTTTATCGCCAAACGCCCAGGCTCCGCCATGCACCATGAGAATGATCGGCGCTTTCTTCGCGTCTTTGGGCGCATAGACGTCGAGGGTCTGCAGCGTCTCTTCGCCATAGGCGACGTCACGCCAGACGGACGACTGCGCATCCGCGCCGCAAGCGGCCATCGGCGCGACGACGGTGAACAACGCGACGGCAAGCGCCGCGATGCGCGTCCGCTTAGGCTTGTCCGTAATACCACACACCATTGGCGTCCATTGTCCGCTTAGCCCGCCCCTGCGCGATCAGGCGATGCAGGTGCGCCAGCGTTTCCCCAGTCGCCAGAGCGTCCTGATCGTTCGAAATGTCGCGCGCGAACATGGCGCCAAAAAGGTCCACCACGCGGCGCGGTTCAGTCAGCCGGCTATACACGCGATCCAGAGTCTTGGTGTGGCCCGCGATCAGGTATTCAAGGCGCTGCTTCACGCCGTAAAACGGTTCGTTGTGCGCAGGCAGGATGAGGGTGTCGTTCGGCAACAAGTCCAGAAGCTTTGCGCAGGATTGCAGCCACGCGCCCAGCGGATCGCCGTCCGGTTCGGTCGGATAGACGGACACGTTCGAGGAGATGCGCGGGATGATTTGATCGCCCGAAATGCAGAGTTTGGCGGTCGGGTTCCACAGGCATGCATGTTCCGGGCTGTGGCCGTAGCCCAGCACCACGCGCCAGCTCTGCCCGCCGATGTCGATTTCATCGCCTTCGCGCAGGCGCACATAGGATTCCGGCATCGGCGTCACCATGCGGCCAAAACCGCCGAAACGCTTCCTGTACGAATCGAGCGCGTCTTCACCCCATCCAGCGCCCCGATAGAAGCGCACGCCCTCTTCCGGCGCGGCGCGGCCCGTATCGGCCACCAGCACGCGCGCGGTGATGTATTCCAGCGCCGTCATGTGCAGCGGCGCGCCGAAGCGGCGGCTCAATTCCCCCGCGCACCCGATATGATCGGGATGCATATGCGTGCAGATGATGCGTTTGATCGGCAATCCTTCGCGAATGGCGTCGGAATCGGCCCAGAGATCAAGGGTCGGCTTGTCGCCCATTCCGGTGTCGACAAGCGTCCAGCCGTCGCCGTCGCGGATCAGCCAGACATTGATGCGCGCCAGACTGAAGCCGAGCGGACGGGCGATCCAGAACACGCCCGGCGCGACCTCAAGGCGACCCTGGTATGGCGGCGGTTCGGGAAAGGGATAGGTGAGGCGCGCGGGTGGCGCCTTCGTCTGTTGTTCCGTCACCCGGAAAGGTCCTTTCCACAGCGCATTCGAGAAAATCGGCGCCGAACACCCAAGCCTAACGCAAACCCGGGAAGTATCGCTACTGCCGGAAGGCTTAATCTGTTACCCACACGCTTCACACCCTCCATCACTTGAATCGGCGACGGATTTCGCCGGCGCGCGCCGTATTCGAAGAAATGTTCAAACTCCCCGCTCCCTTCACCCATCCGGATTTTTCCCGGCTGTTTAGCGTTCGGCTGGGCGGCAATTTCGCCACCGGCATGCTCGGGGTGGCGCTAGGATGGCGCGTTTACGATCTGGCGCGCCAGAGCATGAGCATCGAAAGCGCCGCCTTTCTGGTCGGCATGATCGGCCTCGTGCAGTTCGGTCCCATGTTTTTTCTCGCCTTGCCCGCGGGCCAATATGTGGACCGGCACGACCGCAAGAAAATCCTCTCGGCCTGCATGGCGCTGGAACTCTTTATCGGGCTCGCATTGCTGGGCTCGGTTTTTCTGCCCACGCACCTTGAACTCGTTGCGATCTTCATCGTAGCGGCGCTGTTCGGCGTGGTGCGTGCGTTCCAGCCGGCAGCCTCCTCGGCGCTGTTGCCCGCTACGCTGCCGCGCGCCGAGCTGCCCAAGGGCATCGCCTACATGAGCTCCGCCTGGCAGATCGGTACGATCGCCGGCCCGGCGCTCGTCGGATTTTTGATCGCGTGGTCCATCGCCAGCGTCTACGCCATCGCGATCCTGTCCTATGGATTTGCGCTCATCGCATCGCTGCGCATCGAAGCGGGAACGCCGCCGCGACAGTCCGAATCCAAGGGCTTGCAGATGGCGATCGACGGCCTGCGCTTCGTCGCATCAAATCCATTGCTTCTGGGCGCGATGCTGCTCGATCTCGTCGTGGTGCTGCTCGCGGGCGCCACAGCTTTGCTGCCGGCCTTCGCGCGCGACATTCTGCACGCCGGCCCCACCGCGGTCGGATTCCTCCGGGCCTCGCCCGCCGCGGGCGCGCTCGCCTGCAGCATCGTTCTGGCGCGCCGACCGCTGGCGCGGCGCATGGGCGCCTGGATGCTCGGCTCCGTGGTCGTGTTCGGGATCGGCACTGTGGCGTTCGGCTTGTCGAAATCTCTGTATCTGTCTTGCTTTATGCTGGCGCTCACTGGCGCCGCCGACGCCATCAGCGTGTTCGTCCGGCAGACCCTCGTGCAAATGCTGACCACCGATGCGATGCGCGGCCGCGTGAGCGCCGTCGACATGTTGTTCATCTCGGCGTCCAACGAACTGGGCGAATTCGAATCCGGCGTGGCGGCGCGCTTCCTGGGGCCGATCGGCGCCGTGCTATTCGGCGGCGTGGGCTCGATCGTTGTCGGGCTCGGCTGGGGCTGGTTGTTCCCCACGTTGGCGAAGGTGGACCAGCTCCATCACGTTGAACCGGAAGCGGCTGAGAGCAAACCGCCTGCTTAAGCGTTACATGCGTTCGGGCGCAGCGATGCCCAGCAAATCCAGCGCAATCTCGATCTGCGCCAGCGTCGCTGACGCCAACGCAAGCCGCGAGCACTGCTTCGCCGCATCAGGCTCCTGCATAATGGGCGCTTCGGCGTAGAAGCTCGAAAACGCCTGCGCCAGCGAATAGACGTGATCGCAGAGGAAGTGCGGCGCGCGCTTGTCGTACGCCGCTTTCAAGGCGCCGTCGAACGCATCCAGCGCCAACGCAAGAGCGCGCTCGGTCGGCAATTCGATCTGCACGGCGCCCGGCTTCAATTGCGAATCGGCCGACTTGCGCAGGATCGATTTGATCCGCACCGCCGCGTAGAGAAGATACGGCCCGGTCTTGCCCTCGAACGTCATGAAGCGATCGAGGTCAAACACGTAATTCGTTGTGCGCTGGTTCTGCAGATCGGCGAACTTGATCGCGGCGATCGCCACCTTGTGCGCCACTTCCTCGAATTCGTCCGCCGGATAATCGCCGCCCACTTCTGCTTCACGCAGACGCGCCCGCGCTTTCTCTTCCGCCTGGCCGATCAGATCATGCAGCTTCAGCACGCCGCCGGCGCGGGTCTTGAACGGCTTGCCGTCGGCGCCGTTCATTGTGCCGAAGCCGATATGTTCCAGTCGATCGCGCGAGACATAATTCGCCCGCGCAGCGGCGCGGAACACCTGTTCGAAGTGATCGGCCTGACGCTGATCGACGACGTACAGAAACAGGTCCGGCGCGAAATCGCGCACGCGCTGCACAATGGTCGCAAGGTCGGTCGTGCCGTACATGGCCGATCCCTCGGACGAGATCACCAGGAGCGGGTCGGGGCTGGGAACCTCGACCACGCTGCCGTCGTCGAGCTTTTTCTTCTTAGTCTCACCAGGCCCCGCCACGCGCACGATCCGCGCGCCCTGATCATCCTCCAGCAAGCCTTTGGCCTCGAGGTCCTTCACCATGTCCGGGATCAGCGGATCGGCGTCCGCCTCGCCCAGCCACAGATCGAAATCAACGCCGAGGCTGGCGAAATCGCGTTTCTGCGCGGCCATCGAGACCTCGCGCATGCGCTTCCAGATCGTGCGGTGCGGTTCGGCGCCCGATTGCAGCGCGGCGGTCGCCTTGCGCGCTCGATCGCGGAATGAAACGTCTTCCTTCGCTTTTGCAGCGGCGGCCGGATACACGCTTTCCAGATAGTCCAGCGTGACCGTTGCGAGCCGCGCATCAACCTTCGCGGGATCAAGCCCGCCGAGTTCATCTTCCAGCGTGACGATCAGCAGCCCCATTTGGAAGCCCCAATCGCCGAAATGCGCGTCGCCCCACACGGTGTCGCCGCGGTAGCGGAACAGGCGCTTCACGCTTTCGCCGATGATCGACGCCCGCAAATGGCCGACATGCATGCCCTTGGCGACGTTCGGCCCGCCATAATCGACGACGACCTTGCGCGCGGACTCAACGACGCTCGCGCCCTTGCGCGGATCGTCGCTGATCGCCTGCGCCCGCGCGGCCAGCGCGGAATTGGTCAGCGAAATATTGATGAAGCCCGGTCCCGCGACGTCGGCTGCGGCCACGCGCGGATCCGTGCGTAGCGCGGCGGCCACCTGTTCGGCGAGGTCCTTCGGGTTCCGCTTGGCGGCCTTGGCGGCGGCGAGCGCGCCGTTGCACTGAAACTCGGCGAGGTCCGGCCGGTCGGACCGGCGCGTCAAACCGTATTCCGCGGAAAGCCCGACGGATTCAAACGCCGCCCCTGCAAGGGCGCTTAAGTCTGACGCGAGATCGCTCATGAGCGATATTAGTCTTGAACCTGAATGCGGAACCGCTTGCCCTCGCGATTGAACTCGACCTGCTCCTTCGTCAGATCGAACCCTGCGAGAACCTCGAAATTGGCGCCGGACGTATCGGCGTTGGCGCGCGGGATGATGATTTTCTCGACCGTCTCCGTCACCGCCATACGCTGCGCGCCTTTGGGAAAGGTCACCTTCACCGAATATGGCTTCTTGGCCAGCACCGCGATGTCGCGGCGCGTCACCGCCACCCAGTAATTGTAAACGAAGGTGTCGCCCTGCGCCGCCGGCCCGCGTCCGAAGGCCAGGTCGATCTCGAGCTTCATCTCGATCGGGTCGGAGCCGACATAACGGCAGGAAGACCGCACCTGCCGCACTTCGCCGGTGAAGCCGACATTGGCGAAGGCTTCCGGTCCGTTGAACTGCACGAGGCGCGCGGCGTCGCCCAAAACGTGCGCCGGCGGGCATGGCCCGACATTGGGGATTTTGTCCTTGTCCGGGCCGTTCGCGCAGGCGCTTAGCGCCAAGGTAGCGGCCAGCGCGCCAAAAAGAACGCCGGGGCGCAGGTTTAAGCTACGAGCGAAGCGCATGGTTTCTCCCGGACGGTCGCCGCGGATGCAAGCGGCTGGAATTTGACGCGTAAAGGCTGATAGCGGCGCTGCATCGCCCGCGCAATGCACTGACGCAACGAACCTGCTATAGAGACGCCGTGAACGCCGAAAGCCCCGCCCCGAAGACGTTGAAGATACTGCTCGCCAGCCCGCGCGGCTTTTGCGCCGGAGTGGATCGCGCAATCCAAATTGTTGAAAAAACAATAGAAAAATACGGCGCGCCGGTTTATGTGCGGCATGAAATCGTCCACAACCGCCGTGTCGTTGAGCGCCTGGAGAGCATGGGCGCGATTTTCGTCGACGAGCTTGACGATTGCCCCGACGACCGGCCGGTGGTGTTCTCCGCCCATGGCGTGCCCAAATCGGTCCCGGCCGAAGCCCGGAAGCGCAACCTGAACTTCCTCGACGCCACCTGCCCATTGGTGACCAAGGTGCATGTTCAGGCCGAACGCCAGTTCGAGCAGGGCAAGGAGATCATCCTGATCGGCCATGCAGGCCACCCGGAAGTGGTGGGCACGATGGGCCAGCTGCCGGACGGCGCGATCACCCTGATCGAAAGCGTGGCGGACGCGGAACGTTACATGCCGCGGGACCCCGCCAATCTGGCCTATTGCACGCAGACGACCTTGTCGCTGGACGACACGGCCCAGATCATCGCGGTGCTGCAGCGGCGGTTTCCGCAGATCGCGGCGCCCTACAAGGAAGACATCTGCTACGCGACCACCAACCGGCAGGACGCCGTCAAGGCCATCGCTCCACAATGCGATCTGGTTCTGGTTCTGGGCGCGCCGAATTCCTCCAATTCCGTGCGGCTGGTGGAAGTGGCCAAACGCAACGGCGCCAAGAACGCGCAGCTGGTGGAAAGCGCGGCGGATGTGGACTGGGCCTGGTTCGAAGGCGTCTCCACTCTGGGCGTCAGCGCCGGCGCCTCAGCGCCCGAAGATCTGGTGGAAACCCTGATCGATGCGGTGCGCCGTAAATTCGCGGTGACGCTGGAAAGCGTCGAAACCACGCGGGAAAACGTGACCTTCCGCCTGCCCCGCGCGCTCCTGCCCGCCTAAGAAACCACGCCCTTATTCCGGATTCGGAATGAATTTCAGCGTTCCAGCGAAACGAAGCTTGCCGCCCGCGTCCGACGGATGATGCACTCCGTCGAGAACCTTCAGTTCTTCGAAATCGAACGGGCTGAGGCCCTCGAGGCAGGCGACGTTCACCCCGTATTCGTTACCGTTCGAGCGCCGCAAATGGTGGGTGTAAATTCCGCACTTCGAACAGAAATAATGCTTCGCCGCGTGGGTGTTGAACTCATAAAGGCTCAACGCATCGGCGCCCTGAAGGATGTCGATCCCGTCGGCCGGCGCCGACACGGCCACCGCGCCCCGCATGCGGCAAAACGAGCAATTGCAGCGCCGGGCGGTGCGCAAGCCGTTGGATAGCCGCACGTGAAACTTCACCGCGCCGCAATGACAGGCGCCGTTCGCCTCTTTGATATCCAGGTCCATTTCCGCGTCCTTTCGGCCCCGCCTGAGCCGCTTTCCTAAGCCTGTCGGCTGCTTGCGCGGGGCGCTGGCCCCTGCTCTAAGCTCGGCGCATGGCCGTTTATACTGATCTTTCCGACGAGGACCTGGAAGCCCTTATGGCGGATTTCGACCTGGGCGCGGTCGTGTCCCTGAAAGGCATCGCCGAGGGCGTGGAGAATTCCAATTTCCTGCTTCAGACCGAAGGCGGCCGCTTCATCCTGACGATCTACGAAAAGCGGGTGAATCCGGAAGAACTGCCGTTTTTCATGCAGCTCATGGAAGCGCTGGCCGCCAAGGGCATTCCGGCGCCCCGCCCCATGCTGGCCAAAGACGGGCAGGCGCTGCGCCGCATCAAGAACAAGCCGGCGGCGCTGGTGACGTTTCTCGACGGCGTGTCGCCCAAGAAGCCCTCGGTAAACCAGTGCCGGGCGCTGGGCGCGGCCATGGCGCAAATGCATCTGGCGCTGTCGGATTTTTCGTTACGCCGCCAGAACAGCCTCGGCGCGACCTCCTGGGCCAAGCTGTTCGAGGGCCGCCACGCCGCGGCGGAAACGCTCAAACACGGCGAAGGCGACCGCGTCGCCGCGGATCTGCAATTTCTCGCCGCCCATTGGCCGTCCAACCTGCCGGAAGGCGTCATCCATGCCGATCTGTTCCCGGACAATGCGCTGTTTCTCGGCGACCGCCTGAGCGGCATCATCGACTTCTATTTCGCCTGCACCGACGCGCTCGCCTACGATCTGGCGATAAGCCTCAATGCGTGGTGTTTCGAGCCGTCCGGCGAATACAATCTCACCAAGGGCCAGGCGATGATCCTGGGCTACGAATCAGGCCGGCCTCTGAACGCCGACGAACGCGCCGCGCTTCCAATTCTCGCCCGCGGCGCGGCCATGCGATTTTTTTTAACGCGCCTCGTAGATTGGGACTCCACCCCCGCAGGCGCGCTCGTCCGCCCGAAAAACCCCGGAGAATACGCTGCAAAACTGGCGTTTCACCGCGCCGCCGCGGGACCGGGCGATTACGGCGCATAAGCGAACCGCGTCTCTAACTGCAGATTCCCGCCCCAGGTTACGCATCATTAACCGCGATATCGGAGCTTAGCGTCACAGGAGACACACATGGCGCTGAAGACCCGTATCGACGATTTTCTCTCTGCCGCGCAAACGCTGGCCCGCGCCTGCGATTCCATGCGCCAGTCTTCAGAGGAAGCCGCCGAAGCGCACGAATTGTTCAGCGCCCAGATCGACGCCGTGGCGCCGATCCTGTCTCGTTTCGCCGCCGCCATTTCGCAGATGAAGGCCAACGACAAGTTCGACGTCGCGCTCCTCGATATGATGTGTGAAGTCGGCGATGAACTCTCGGGCGAACTGGAAAGCCTGATCGAATACGCCGAAACGCTTGCGGACGCCCTGGACAACCTGGAGGCCGAAGGCGGCGAAGTGCTGGCCAGCGCCGCCTGATCCGCTAACATTCCGCGCTGCGTTGACGCCGATACGCTAAAGGGCGCGGACCATGGCTGACCCCAAAGAAGTCGTTGCTTATACCGACGGCGCATGTTCCGGAAACCCCGGCCCCGGCGGCTGGGGCGCTATTCTCACGTTCAACGGCGAGGAGCGGGAACTCTCCGGCGGCGAGGCCGAAACCACCAACAACCGCATGGAATTGATGGCGGCCATCAGCGCGCTCGAAGCGCTGAAGCGCCCTGCCGCGATCCGCATCGTCACGGACTCCAAATACGTGCTCGATGGCCTGACCAAATGGATCAAGGGCTGGAAAGCGCGCGGTTGGAAGACCGCGGACGGCAAGCCGGTGAAAAACCAGGACCTCTGGGTGCGGCTTGAGGCCGCCACCCACACGCACAAGGTGCGCTGGGAATGGGTCCGCGGCCATGACGGGCACGCGGGCAACGAACGCGCCGACGCCCTGGCCCGCGCCGCCATCGAGAGTTTCCGGCGGCGTTAGATCGTAATAATGGCCGCTCCTCGATCGAAGCCGCCGATTCAGCCCGCTTGACGCACGGGCCCTTCATCGCTGAATTTCCGGACCGAGGCACTTTTAAAAGCCCGCCGCAGACGCGAGGTCTGTCAGAGCGGCGCGTGCGCGGGAGGAAAAGGAATGACCAGCGAACCTAAGATCAACAAGCGCGTGCGCCGCTACGAGGACATCAAGTCCTTTGACGATTCCGCGGACATCGTGATCTGCGGCTTCGGCGGCGCCGGCGCCAGCGCGGCCTGGGAGGCCCGGAAACTGGGCGCGGACGTCATCATTCTTGAGCGCGCCAGCGACGGCGGCGGCTCCACCATGATGTCAAGCTGCGAAATGTATCTGGGCGGCTCAGGCGGAACCGAGCTGCAGAAGGCCTGCGGCTTTGAAGACTCCACCGAGAACATGATCAAATATCTCGAACTGGCCATGGGCGCGGCGGGCGACAAGGAACGCATCCGCATCTACGCCGAAAACGCCGCGGAACATTTCCGCTGGGCCGAAAAACTCGGCGTGCCGTACAAGCGCGCCTTCTACGCCGAGCGCGACGTTGTGCCGTTGTCGGATGAATCGCTGCTGCACACCGGCAATGAACGCGCCTGGCCGTACAATGAGGTTTGCAAAGTCGTCCCGCGCGGCCACGTGCCGTCCGGCGACGGCGATTTCGGCGGCGCCATCATGATGGGCAAAATACTGCAGGCGGTGCGCGACCTCGGTGCGCGGATCACGGTTGATGCGCGCGCCCATACGCTGCTTCAGGATGATTCAGGCCGCGTGCGCGGCGTCGTCGCCCGCGTCGACAACAAAGACAAATTCATCGAAGCGCGGCGCGCCGTGATCCTCACCTGCGGCGGTTTCGTGATGAACGAAGAGATGGTGCAAAAGCACATCCCGCACGTCCGCCGGGTCGGCCTGCCCTGGGGCAATCCATGGGACAAAGGCGACGGCATTCTGATGGGCGTCGCGGCCGGCGGTCAGGCCATCAATATGGGCGAAGCGTTCATCTCCTTCGCGTTCTATCCGCCTGCAAAACTCACCAGCGGCATTTTCGTAAACAAGCGCGGCCAGCGTTTCGTGAACGAAGATTCCTATCTGGCGCGCATGGGCTATTATGGCTTCCAGCAGGATGACGGCGAAGTTTATCTCCTCGCGCAGAATGAGGACTTCGAACGTTCGGCCTATCTGGTGAACACCGAGATCGTCGGCACGGGCGACACCATTGCGGAAGTAGAGGCCGAAGCCGGATTCCCGGAAGGCTCACTGCAAGCCACCGTCGAACTCTACAACAAATTCGCGGCCAAGGGCGAAGACCCCTTCTTCCATAAGGCGAAGGAATGGGTGAAGCCGCTGGTCAACGCGCCATTCGCTTTGGTGAAATATAACTTCAAGGACATAAAGGCGCCGGCCGGCACCGATCAGGGCGTGCCCATCTTCACGCTTGGCGGTCTGGAAGTGCGCCCCACCGGTGAAGTGCTCACGCCCGACGGCGAGGCCATCCCCGGCCTCTTCGCAGCGGGACGCACGGTCGCCGGGCTGCCGCGCACCTGCGTCGGCTATTCCAGCGGCATGTCCGTCGGCGATGCAACATTCTTCGGCCGTCTTGCCGGACGTACGGCGGCCAAGGCCAACGCCTGATTTGCATCAGCGCTTAGAATGCAAAACGCCCGGGCTGCGATCAGCCCGGGCGTTTCATTTTCAGCGCATCTCTTGCAGAGCGGCGCGGCTATTTCAGCTGGCCAAGCAGGTGCTCGGCGCTGGACACTTCGTATTTGCCTGGCGCTTCGATGTTGAGTTCCTTCACCACGCCGTCCTTCACAAGCATGGAATAACGCTGCGAGCGCACGCCCATGCCGAAGCCGGAGCCGTCCATCACAAGATCCACCGCCTTGGCGAAATCGCCATTGCCGTCCGCCAGCATCAGCATGTCAGGCACGCCTTGATCCTTGGCCCAGGCGGCCATGACGAACGCATCGTTCACCGAGGTGCACGCGATCGCATCCACGCCCTTCGCCTTGAAGGCGTCAGCGTTCTCCCTGAAGCTCGGCAAATGGCGCGCCGAGCAAGTCGGCGTGAAGGCGCCCGGCACCGCAAACAGCGCCACGGTCTTGCCCGCAAACGCCTCATCGGTGGTGAGATTCTTCGGCCCTTCGGCCGACATGGTTTTGAATGTGACGTTCGGCAGTTTGTCGCCCACTTTGATGACCATTAGCCTGGCTCCCTTATTTTGGCCTGTTGAAAACACGTGCGGCGCAGGCCGCCGGTTTATCGCGCATGTCCATGCTATTCCGCGCACATTGTCGCAAGTCCACCCGAAATTCGCGGCCTGACGCCAAGAAGGGTTGCGCAAGAGCGCGACGCTCTCAACATTGCAGGTGCGGGGGCGTTCCCATGTCCCTCACAAACGTTAGGAGGTTCGTGATGCGGCACTCCCTTACGTCCAAGCTGCTGGTGGCCTCGCCCACAATCGGCGATCCGCGCTTTGCGGCGACCGTCGTCTATATGTGTTCCCATAGTGAGGAACACGGCATGGGCATCGTCATCAACAAGCCCATGGGCGCGCTGGTTCTGCCAGATCTCTTGTCGCAAATCGGCATCGAGAGTTCGATCCTGGCGCCAAAGAATCCGGTCTTGCGCGGGGGCCCTGTGGATCAGGCCCGCGGCTTCGTCCTGCACACAAACGATTACGAAGTGGAGGACGCCACTTTTCCGATCTCGCCTGGCGTCAGCCTCACTGCGACCAAAGAAGTGCTGAACGCCCTCGCCTCAGATCATCCGCCCGAACGCGCCGTGCTGGCGCTGGGCTATGCGGCCTGGGGCCCGGGCCAGCTGGAGGGCGAATTGATGGAGAATGCCTGGCTCGTGGCCGACGCCGATCCCGACATCATTTTCGACCTGGACCTTGAGACGAAATGGGCGCGCGCCTTGCGCTCCATCGGCGTCGATCCAGCGCGGCTCGTGCACAACGCCGGCCGCGCCTGATCCTTACGCTCGACCGATCGACACGTAAGTGAAACCGCGTCCGCGCACTTCGTCCGGCGAGTAGATATTGCGAAGATCCACGATGATCGGCGCTTTCAGCGCCTTCTTCACGCGATCCAGATCCAATGCGCGGAACTGATCCCACTCGGTGATCATCACCACCGCATCGGCGCCTTGCACGCAATCGTACGGGTTGTTCGCGAACTCGACGCCGTTCAGCATCTTTTTCGCTTCTTCCATACCCTCGGGGTCGAACGCCTTGATATTGGCGCCGGCCGCCTGCAGCGCCGGAATGATGTCCAGGCTCGGCGCATCGCGCATATCGTCCGTGTTCGGCTTGAACGCCAGACCCAGCACCGCGATCTGCTTGTTCTGCACGTCGCCGCCCATGGCGGAAATCACCTTGCGCGCCATGGCGCGCTTGCGCGCTTCGTTCACTCGCACGACTGTTTCGACGATCTGCAAGGGTGCACCCGCTTCGGCCGCGGTGCGCGTCAGCGCCAGCGTATCCTTGGGAAAGCACGAGCCGCCATATCCAGGACCGGCCTGCAGGAATTTCGGACCGATCCGGTTATCCAGCCCGATGCCGCGCGCCACTTCCGAAACGTCGCCGCCCACGGCTTCGCACAGATCGGCGAGTTCGTTGATGAAGGTGATCTTCATCGCGAGGAACGCGTTCGCGGCGTATTTGATGATCTCGGAGGTGCGGCGGCCCGTGAAGACGATCGGCGCCTGTTCCTGCAAGAGCGGGCGATACAATTCGCGCATCACCGAGCGGGCCTGCTCGCTGTCGGTGCCGACCACCACGCGGTCCGGTTGCTTAAAGTCGGAAATCGCCGCGCCTTCGCGCAGGAATTCCGGGTTCGACACCACCGCGAATTCAGCGTCTGGACGGCGCTTGCGAATGATGCGCTCCACTTCATCGCCCGTGCCCACCGGCACGGTCGATTTTGTGACGACGACCGTATAGCCGTCCATCAGATCGGCGATTTCTTCGGCCGCCGCATAGACGAAGGACAGATCGGCGAAGCCGTCGCCGCGGCGCGACGGCGTGCCCACGGCGATGAAAACGGCGTCCGCTTCGCGAATGGCCTGGGCGCCGTCGACTTCGAAGAACAGCCGCCCTTCGCGAACGTTCTTTTCCACCAGCGCCTCAAGGCCCGGTTCGAAGATCGGGATCTGCCCTTTCTTCAGTTTGCCGATTTTCTTTTCGTCCTTGTCGATGCACGTCACGACATGGCCGAAATCGGCGAAACACGCGCCGGACACCAGCCCGACATAACCAGAACCGATCATTGCGACGCGCATGCGCGTTGCTCCTTCCAGTGAACGCCCGAAACAAGAAACCGGGCGCTAAGTTTCGTCAGATTTCCTGATTGTACGCGCCGACTTCCGGGCGCTTGGCCAGACGCGGCTTCACTTCCTTACGGAACAGATCGCGCATGTCGTCCTCCGACGTCACGCTCTCGACCACGACCACCATTTCCGGCTTGTTCGACGACGCGCGGACAAGCACCCAAGAGCCGTCCTCCAGCGTCACGCGTGCGCCGTTGACGGTATTCACGTCGCGGATCTTGCGGCCCAGGATCGAGCCGCCGTCCGCGGCGAGCTTTTGATATTCCGCCACGACCTCGTCGACGATCTTGTACTTCTTCTCGTCGTCGCAATGCGGCGACATGGTGAGCGACGTAAAGGTGACCGGCAGTTCCTTCTTCAGCTGCGACAGTTTCTTGCCGCCGGCGCGGTCGAGCATTTCCAGCACTGCCGCCGCGGCCACCAGGCCGTCGTCATAACCGCGGCCCAGCGGTTCGCGGAAGAAGAAGTGGCCGGATTTCTCAAAGCCCGCGAGCGCGTTCAGCTCGGTGGTGCGGCGTTTGATGTAGGAGTGGCCGGTCTTGAAATAATCGGTCTTGGCGCCGTTCGCCTTCAGCACGGGATCGATGGCGTAGATCCCCGTGGATTTCACATCGACGACGAATTGCGCGTTGTCGAAGCGGGAAGAAAGATCGCGCGCCAGCAACACGCCGATCTTGTCGGCGAAAATCTCCTCGCCGGAATCGTCGACCACGCCGCAACGGTCGCCGTCGCCGTCAAAACCGAGCGCAACTTCGCAGCCATGCTGTTTCACGGCGTCGGCCATGGCGTGCAGCATTTCATGATCTTCCGGGTTCGGATTGTAGCGCGGGAAGGTCCAGTCCAGATGGGTGTCGACCTCGACCACTTCGGCGCCCATGCGGCGCAGCGCTTCCGGCGCGAAGATTCCAGCCGCGCCATTGCCGCAAACGGCGGCGACGCGAATCGGACGGGACAGCTTCACGCGGCTGGCGACGTCCGCGATATATTTTTCGCGCATGCCCTCGACGAGGGTCAGCTTGCCGCCCGGACGTTCCTTGAACTCGCCGTTCAGAACGATGTCCTTCAGGCGGCCCATTTCATCGGGGCCGAAGGTCAGCGGCTTCTGGCAGCCCATCTTCACGCCAGTCCAGCCATTGTCGTTGTGCGAGGCCGTCACCATCGCCACAGCCGGCACGTCGAGCGCGAATTGCGCGAAATACGCCACCGGCGTCAGGCACAGGCCGATATCGACGACTTCTACGCCCGCCTGCATCAGGCCAAGCATCAATGCCTGCTTGATCGACAGGGAATAGAAGCGGAAATCATGGCCGGTGACCACGCGCGGGGCGCCGTATTCGTGCAGCAGCGTGCCCAACCCCAGGCCCAAGGCCTGCACGCCCAGCAGGTTCAGTTCCGGGGGCTTCGGGTCCGAATGAATGCCAAACCACCAGCGGGCGTCATATTCCCGGAAGCCCGTCGGCTTGACCAGCGGAAGCCCCTCGAACTCAGCGGTGTTGGGCAAGACGCTCGGGACGGGCTTGGGCATATTGGACACAGGACGACTCCTCCGCGGCGGCGCGCAGAGCACCGATCCGGGGACAGTCTCTAGACGCCGCGCCGCTGCAGCGCAACGCGGCCAAGCCGCGATATCATCAAACTTTTCCCACAACTCAGAAGACAAACAAAACCGGCGCAGAGGGGAGCTGCGCCGGTTTCGATTGGGTCAAAGCCTGAAGGGAACAGGCTTATGGTTTAGGCCGCTTGCGGAGCGTCGATCACGGCGGGTTGCTTGCCCGAAACCTTGATCTCCACCTTGCGGGGTTTCATCGATTCAGGAAGTTCACGCTCAAGATCGATCACCAGAAGGCCGTTTTCGAGCGAAGCGCCTTTCACCTTTACGTGGTCGGCCAATTGGAAGCGACGCTCGAAAGCGCGCTCAGCGATGCCGCGGTGAAGGTAATTGCGGTCGCCCGTGGGCTCCGGCTTGCGGCCAGCGACGTGTAGGGTCCCTTCCTTCAACTCGATCGCGAGATCGGCCTGGCTGAAGCCGGCCACCGCGACTTCGATGCGGAAGGTGTTATCACCAGTCTTTTCAAGGTTATAGGGAGGGTAGGCCTGCACGCCGTCCAGACGGGCGGCTTGATCGATCATGCCGGCCAAACGGTCGAAGCCGACGAGCGTGCGGTAAAGAGGGTTCAAATCAACGTTCGCCATGTCATGTCCTTCTCTTAAGCGACATGCCGCGCCTCAAACTGAAGCGGGTCACACTTCGGACGCCCACCATGGCGCGTCCGCGGCACTGCCCGAATTTCGGCGCCGTGCGGGATGTACATGGGAGCCGGAGGCGCCGGTTCAAGGCTTTTCTGCAGCGACGAATTGGCTTTTAACGCCGTTGAGCACCTCGATTGTTTCTGAGACGGAGTCGCATTTGGCCGCCCAGTTTCGCTTGATTTTCCGGTTCGCCATCGGCGCGGCGCTTGCCGCCTTAAGCCTCCTGGCCGCCTGCGACGACAGCGCCCAGCAGGCGAGCGCCCCGCCGCCCTCGCCGGCCGGCGCGGCGATCGGCACGCTGAACTGGGCCGTCTCCACACCGTGGCGGATCCAACCCGAACGCGACAAATACCGGCACCCGCTTCAGACCCTGTCGTTCTTCGGCGTACGAAACGACGCCACGATCATCGAAATCTATCCGGGCGCGGGCTGGTACACCTCGATTCTTGCGCCTTTCGAGAAGGAAGGCGGCGGCCATTTCATCGTCGCCACGTTCGATCCCGTCACCGCCAACGCGCCTCAAAAGGCTGCGCTGGACGATTTCAGGAAGCGTTTCATCGAGCACGAGGAAATCTTCGGCAAGATCGACATGGTCCCCTTTTCCAAGACCTCACAGCCCTTGGGGCCGGAAAACTCCGCCGACTTCGTGCTGACGTTCCGGAACGTCCATAATTTCATGGCGGGCGGTTACGCTGAGAAAGCGTTCCGCGATTTCTACGCCGTGCTGAAGCCGGGCGGCGTTCTGGGCATCGAAGAGCACCGTTTGCCCGAGGGCAAGGAACAAGACCCGCTGGCCCGCACGGGGTACGTCGCCGAGGACTATGTGAAGCGCCTGGCGCAGGAAGCCGGCTTCGAGTTCGTGGAAGCGTCCGAGATCAACGCCAACCCCAAGGACAAGGGCGATCACCCCTTCGGCGTCTGGACCTTGCCGCCGGTCCTGCGATCCGCGCCGAACGGCCAGCCGGACGATCCCTCCTTCGACCACACGCCCTACATCCAGATCGGCGAAAGCGACCGCATGACGCTGAAGTTCCGCAAGCCGATGGACCCAGGCGCCACAATGCCGGCGGAATCGCCATCCAACTAGACCGCGTCGGTGGGACAGAGACGCAGGAACATGAACATGCGTGGCTTTCGCTTGTTCAAAGGCGCGGTTTGCATATTGGCGGCCGGCGTGAGTCTGGGCGCCGCTGCGCCGGCGGCGCGTGCCGCGGGCGCAGCCTCCAAGCCCTTGTCCCAGATGTTTCCAGTGCTCGACCGCTATCTGCAGCAGCCCGCTGAACGGCGGACGCTGTTCCGGGTGCGCTATTGCGCCAAGACGCTCGCCAGGGAACCGCTGGCCGTGCGCTATGCGGTCGACGGGCGCGACGTGACGCTGGCGACAGACGAGAGCGGCTGCTTCGCGGCTTTGCCTGAACTCGCCGATCTGCGCGCAAATCCCGCCGCAGTCGCAAACGCCAATGACGGCGAATTCAAGATCATCGTGGCGCTAGAGCCCTCCGCGCCGCTGGATCGCGTGATGGCGATGGCCGATCTGCGCGCAGCGATCACGCAGGCCGATGAAGCGGCGCGCCGCGCGGCGGGGCCCTTGGCCTGGGCCGCGCCGCATCTGGACTCGGTACATTTCGAATTCGGCGATCCCGATGCGGCGCTTGGGGACATGGGCCTGCCGGGCGTTGGCGGTCCGGGCGAAGCCTTCGCCGTCTTCGGCGATGGGCGGCGCGAGCCGCTGCCGGTTCGCGACGGCCGCATCATGGTGGCGCCCGGCGATCCGGCCATAGCCCAGGCGGAACGCATCGAATTCCAGACCGCGCCCTTGGCTGCCCGGATCGGCTTTTCCAATCCCGTCAAACGATAACGCGCACCGGTTGCCGCCGCGCGCGTTGGCGGTTTATGCATGCAGACCTGCGCCAATCCGGCGCGGGCGATGGGGGCCGCATGCTGGAGGAAATCACCCGCCGTCTCGCGGATGCGCTCGGCGAGGACTCAGGGCTGGGTAAAACGCTCAAGGTCGATTTCGGCGGCGACGGCACGATATTCATCGACGGCGCAAGCGCGCCCAATCGCGTCAGCAATGACGACGGCCCCGCCGATTGCACGGTCAAGATAACGCTCGAGGATTTTCTCCTATTGGCCAAGGGAAAGCTCAATCCCGCCGTCGCCATGCTGCAGAAGAAAATTGAGATCGACGGGGATGCGGCCCTCGCCATGCAACTTGGAACGCTGCTGCAGAAAAACCGATGAAGCTGATCGAAACGCCGAACAATCCGGCGCCGCCCGGCGCGGAGATTCACGAGGTCAAGGGCTTCAAGAATGTGCGGCTGCGCGTCTGTCTGGTCCCCGCGACGGGCTCGCCACGCGGCACGGTCATTCTTTTCCCGGGGTATACAGAGTTTCTCGAAAAATATTTCGAGACCATGCACGACCTGCAAGCGCGCGGCTTCACCACCTTCATCATGGACTGGCGCGGCCAGGGCCTGTCGTTTCGCAAACTCAAAAATCCCTACGTCTATTATTTCCAGAATTTCGATGAACCCGTCCGCGACCTGCTCATCGCGCTGGAAAAGTTCAAGGACCGCCTGCCGCGTCCCTGGGTGACCTTTGCGCATTCCATGGGCGGCGCGATTGCCTTGCGGGCTCTGCTGCTCGAAGGCGTCCGTCCCGAAGCGGCGTTTTTCTCTACGCCCATGTGGGGCCTTGTCGCGGGCACGCGGATGAACCGCTTCGCCGCGCGCTTCATGCGCTTCATCGGCCTGGGGCGCCTGCCCGTCAGCATCGTGCGTAAGGACCCGCGCGAGGAAAATTTCGCCGAAAACAACGTCACCTCAGACGAAGCGCGCTTCAACCGGAATTGGGACGTCTGGCGCGCCTGCCCCGGCATCCGCATCGCGGGTCCGACATTCGCATGGTTCGCCGCCGCCTGCGACGTCACGGACTGGTTCCGCTCGACTCAGCGCACCAAGCGCCTGCGCTTTCCGATAACGGTTCTGAGCGCCACTGAAGATACTTTTGTGCGCAACGCCTCGCATGAGGCGGTGGTCAAGCGTCTGCCGGACGCCGTCCACAAGACGATTACGGGCGCCAAACATGAGCTCCTGCAGGAGCGCGACCTCTATCGCGGTCAGGCGCTCGCGGCTTTCGACGCGTTACTGAAACGCGCTGGCATATAAGCACCCGCGGCCCGGATATGGTTCACAATCCGTAAACGGACCATTCGAATTCCAACTTTGTGTTGGCCGCGATCTTTAGAGGCGTGGGGGTATCGTCCGTCCCATGAAGGACTTTCTCGACCTCGCGCCGGAGCTCCGGGCCGCAGCCGCGGCGCTCGAATCCAGCCTGATCCGCCGGCTGGCGGATGGAGGGTCCATGGCCGTGCGGGTCGAAGCCCCGCATGGTCTGGAATTCGAGCCGCCCCTGGTCGCCGCAGCCGCTTTCGCCAATATGGCCGACCTTCTGGCGCTGCTGCCGCATGCGCGCGGCGCATTGGCTTTGCCCGTTGAAACGCTTCAGGCCCTTGGCGCGCGCGCCATCACCGCCGCCGCCAAAGCAGCGGATTTGCAACCGTCTAGGCTGACGATCGAGCTGGACGAAATGGCGTTGGCGGATGCGGGGCCCGCAGGCTTGAGTCTTGCCGAAGGGTTAAAGGCGCGCGGCTTTCACTTGCAGCTCAATTGCGCGCCGGACGCGCCCCTGGGCCTGGATCAACGCGCGCGCGCTCTCTTCTCCAGCGCCCTAGCCCCGGCGGCCGAAGCCATCGCCGCGATGACGGAAGAAACCAATGTGTGGGCCCAGCCGATGGCGCGCCGCATCGTGTCGTCGAAAGCCGCGGGCATGGAGCTGATCGCTCACAACGCCAAAGAGAGCCAGAACGAAGAATTGCGCCGCCTGGGCTTCACTGGCGTGAACTACACGGAAGCCGCTTAAGCGATCGCCCGCTGCTCTACCGCCGCAGGCGCGATCTCGGCGCCGTTGAGCGCATCGAGCTTCTCCAAGAGATAATCCATATCCTCGCGCGGCAGCCCCTGCACCTGGGTCAGCATGCGCTCCAGCATGGTCTTGGAAAAGGTATCCTTGTCGAGGATTCCGGTCTGATCTTCCATCTCATGATAAAGGTCGACCGCCAGTCGTACGATCGGCATGAAACGCGGGGGCATATTGGTGCGCTCATAGAGCGCCCGCAGCCCCAGAGGCCCTGCATCGTGCAGTAACAGCCAGGCTTTGCGGTGCGGGACTCCGGACAGCTCCGCCAGCGCATGCTCCACGAACCCGATATAGCCCAGGCACGCCGCCCGCAGGATGAAGGACGGCGTCAGCCGGCCGCCAAGATTGAGATGGTGGGCGAACGCAGCGAGGTTCGGCGCACGGCCGGCTTGCGCGATCAGATCGATGCTGGCGCGTTCGCGCGCATTGTTCGCGAGTTCAATCGCGATCCTGGGGGGCAGCGCGTGGTGGTTGACCAGATAGTCGAACGCCTTGCCGGACACGGCGTTGACCAGCTTCTCGGCGATGTTCAGCGGCAAGGCCGGTCGCAGGGCCAGATTTTCCGCCGTCGCCGAATCGCTTGGGAAGCGGACGAGCACGGTCTCCATGTCCGCCTCGGACATTTCGGCTCCGTGATTGCCCGCCAGAGCGCGCGTCGCCTCGACCACGCCTTCGTTTGAAATCACCATCGACACAGCCCGGGACACGATCGGCCGCTTGGCGATGGCGGTCTGTTTCGCCGGGGAGCCCTTGCGCACCAGCTGGATCAGATCCGAATCGGACAGAACCGGGGAATGCGACAGAACGTGCAGCGCCACAGCCTCAACGTCGTTGGCCAAGGCCAGGGCCGCCTCTCGCGGCAATTTTGGAGAGTTTCGCAACGTGACGGCCAAAGAGCGGCGCACCAGTTCGGCGGCGTCCTTGGCGAGAATATTCAGAATAGCTTCAGCGTGTTGACGCTCGCCGTCGGTGAGCTCCGCCGCATCGATCTTGCGGCAGACCTTGTGGACCGCCAAGGCCCTGTCGTCGTCGTTTCCGCCGCGCGCCAGCATCCGCATGTCCGCATCGGTCAGCGTGACGCGCATGGTTTTGACCGTCATGGAAGATCGCCCGCCTTCTGAGTCTAGGGCGCAATCTCGGATGGTTCCCTTAACGAAACTTTACCCATAACGGGACCGCTCGATTTGGCGTGGCGCACGGGGCCACAATCATTCATGATCCCGCTATGGCGATGTTCCGGCAGACTCTCACATGTCTTGCCGCCGCAATCGGGCTGGCGGCCGCGCCCGCGTTCGCACAGCCCCTCACCATCGTGACGCCGTTCGACGACGGTTCCTCCAACAGCACGACGTTGCAGGCGGACCAGCAGGGCCTGCTGACGGTCGAGACCTTCATCAATGGCCGCGGCCCCTTCCACTTCATCGTCGACACCGGCGCGAACCGGTCGGCTGTTTCATGGCGGCTCGCCTATCTGCTCGGCCTGCCGTCTCTGGGCGAAAGCGAGGTGCATGGCGTGACCGGCGCGCGCACCACCACGCTGACGCGCGTGGACGTCCTGAAGGCTGGCGCCATGCAAATCGAAGGCGCCGCCTTGCCCATTCTGGAAGATGATGTTCTCGGCGGCGCTGACGGCATGCTGGGAATGGAAGCGATGGTGGGCAAACGCCTGGAGTTCGATACGCGCGCAAGCACTTTGACGGTGCAGGAATCCGACAGCTCATTAATCGCCGATCAGTGGAAACGGATTCCGGTGAAACTGGAATTCGGCAATCTGGCCTTCGTCAGCGGTCAGGCCGAAGGCGTCCCCATCACCATCGTGATCGACACGGGCGCCGAACGCACCATCGTAAACGAAGCCCTCGCCCGGGCCGTCGCGCGCAAAACGGCTCGCGCCGTCTCGGGAACCCGTATCGTAAGCGCCGGCAAGGCCGTCAGCGCCGGCGGCGTGCTGAGCCTATCCGGCGTGCAATTGGGCGGCGGCGTCGGATTGGCGAAAGCCGACGTCTATGTCGGCGATTATCACATATTCAAGGTCTGGGGACTCGAGAACAAGCCCGCCATGCTGATCGGCATGGATGCGCTGAAATCGCCGCGCGCCTTCGCCATCGATTATGGCCGCAAGGAACTTCAGGTCCGGTTCGAATAGATTTGAGGCGTTGAAGCGTCAGGCGTTGAAGCGGAAGTGCATCACATCGCCGTCCTTGACGATGTACTCCTTGCCTTCCAGGCGCATCTTGCCCGCGTCCCGTGCGCCTGTTTCGCCGTTGTTCGCGACATAATCGGCGAACGCGATCGTTTCGGCGCGGATGAAGCCCTTCTCGAAATCCGTGTGGATCACGCCCGCCGCCTTCGGCGCGGTGTCGCCGCGATGGATGGTCCAGGCG